>NZ_JAMYTM010000052.1:0-29191 GCF_040322475.1 Mesorhizobium sp. M0140
CGATGCCGGGGATCGTTTCGAGGCGACGGCTCAACTCGTGCGAACGATGCCAGATGTGAATCTGTCGGTCCAGCTCACCGACCTTATCGCGCACCTCACGCAATTGCTGTACCAAAAGAAAGAGGGCCGATCGGGCAAGCAGGGGACTGAGGTCGTGCCCCTCGTCCTCAACCAACGCGACGAGCATGCTCAGCCCTGTAGCACCCTGACGAGTGATGATGCCCAACTCCGCCAAGTGGCCGCGCAAGGCGTTCACCAGCATTGTCCGCTGCCGGCCTGGCTTCACGATGGACTGCACGCCGAAGGCTTGCCGGCGACCTGCATCGAGACACGGCAGGCCAAGGCGGCCATGAAGACGATGCCCAACAAGACCGATCGCAATGACGCCCGCGCGCTGGCGCAGATCATGCGCACTGGCTGGTATCGGCAGGTGCACGTGAAGAGCCGGCAGTGCCGGCTTTGGCGCTCGCTGCTGGTTGCCCGCCGCACGGTGCTGAACGAGATGCGTTCGATCGAGAACGTGGTGCGGGCGATCCCGCGCGAGGCCGGCGTCAAGCTGGGCCTGCCGTCGCGCAGCGCGTTTGCCCGCCGCGTGCGTGAGTTGACGGGCGCTGACGCCGAGGTGATGGCGATGGTCGAGCCGCTGCTTGCAATCCTCGGTGTCATGTTCAGAGAGTTCGCCCGCTTGACGAAGCAGGTTCTCGACATCGTCCGCAATGAAGAAGTCTGCCGGCGGCTGAAGAGCGCGCCGGGCGTCGGGCCGATCACCGCGCTCGCCTTCCGCGCCACGATCGACCGGCCTGAGCGGTTCGGCTCGTCGCAGGCGGTGGGGGCGCATCTGGGACTGACGCCGGCACGCTACCAGTCCGGCGAAACCGACATCCAGGGAAAGGTCAGCCGATGCGGCGACGAACTTGCACGCACCGCGCTTTATGAGGCGGCCCACACACTGCTGGTGCGATCGAAGAAGTGGTCGAGCCTCAGAGCATGGGGCATGAACATCGCCAGGCGCCGGGGCATGGCGCGGGCGCGGGTGGCGGTGGCCCGCAAACTGGCAGTCATTCTGCATCGCATGTGGGCCAACGCGACCGAGTTCCGCTTTGGAAAGGAGCCTGCTCACCTGGCCGCGTGAACTGAGACAGATCGAGGAGCAAGCAACACGAACAAAGCCTTCGCCCGAAAGGGCGATGCCCGGATCGTTCCCTGGGACGATGGGCGAGGCGATCTCATTGAGAGTCCCGAACCTGCCGGCCCAAGCGCGGCAAGGTCGTGAAACAGATTGAGACGCCTCGCTCTCCTGACCCCATCATGCGGCGGCGCAAGCGCTGACCGCGAAGAGAAGCGAGTGACCCACGGAACGGTCCAGAAAAACGTGCAGGAGTAGCTTGACCTAAACGACCCCAATCAGAGAGGACTCTTAGTGACGCTGCCCAGCGTGAGCATATAGGTCGGCGGGCGGGAGCACCTTGAAATAGCACGCTATTTTCGTATGGAAACGCAACAGAAGAAAAGCTCATGGGCCGCGCGCCCACGGTTGAAGCGTGTTGCTCTCGTTTGCGTAGGAAAGCTGCTTCTAGGAACGAAGGAGTTCCCAACAATATTGGATAGCCAGCTCTGTTGTCGGCACCAGAATTTCGTCGGAGGCCCCGAAGGTGGGCGTGTGGATGCCGGACTCGTTGCCTGGCTCTCGACTGCCAAACCAGAAATAGATCGAAGGCACGCAGCTGGAGTAAAAGCCGAAGTCATCGCTGCCGGAGCTCGCCGCTCCTTCAACATACTTTTCGTCGCCCACGGACTGAACGACAAGCTGCCGGAAGCGTTCAACCAGCGCGGCATCGTTGACCACGGGAGGGTCGCCCGCTTGCGACGTGAAATCCGCTTTGCCCCGATGCATCGCGGCGACACCCTCGGCTATTTCGCGGACGCGACGCACCAACAGCCGCCGCCGCTCGGGACTGGCTGTTCGGATCGTTCCTGTCATGACGACCGACGGGCAGATTATGTTCCTCGCCTCGCCCCCGTGAATAGTGCCTATCGTTACGACCGCGCGATCGTCAACCGGCATTTCCCGGGACACCACCTTTTGGACCTCATTGATAAAGGCGCCAGCGATTGCGATCGCATCCACCCCAGCATTCGGCTTCGCACCATGCGCCATGGTGCCAATAAGCTCGACCTCAAATTTGTCGGCTGAATTCATCACAGCGCCCGCCCGTGCGCCGTAGGATCCTGCGGGAATATCCGTGCGAACGTGAAACCCAACTGCGGCATCAAACCCGTCGAGCAGCTTCTCTTTCACAACAGTGCGACCGCCGACCGGTTCCTCTTCTTCCGCAGGCTGAAAAAACACACGCACTCTACCGGAAAAGTTCTCTCGCATGCGGTGAAAGGCAAGAGCCGTGCCCAAGGCGATCGACCCGTGCATGTCATGGCCGCAAGCGTGCATCACACCAGGCACCTGCGACTTGTATGATAGGTCGTCGCGGCTTTCCTGGATCGGCAGGGCATCAATGTCCCCGCGCAGCGCGATCGAACGATTTGGCCCGGCAGCAAGCCCCTGAATATCAATGTAGACGCCGGTCTTGTGGAACGTCTTCGCTTCGGCCAGACCGAAGCTCTCTAGTGTTTCGATAATCCTCTTTTGCGTCTTCCACTCCTCGTTCGAGAGTTCCGGCTCGCGATGCATGGCGTGACGCATTTCGATCACCACTTCACGCTCGACTTCGGAGAGTAAGTTGTTGGTAAGAACGTTCATTTTGAGCTCGCGGCCACTTCAATTGAATGTCTTTGTCTGATGCGAACGCTAGCAATAATGAGGCAGCGAAAAACGTCGATTTGCTAGCACCGCACGCAGAGATCCTGCAAAACGCCGAGCAAAAGCCAACTACCTCGCTAGGTATGGACAAACTTGATCCATTGTCTGATTGTTGCAATCTGCGCGAAGCCGAGGAAGCTGGACGCGAGCTTGTCGTATCGCGTCGCGATGCGGCGTGAATGTTTGATGCGGTTGAAGAACCGCTCAATACGGTTGCGCAGGGCGTAGGTCAGCTTGTCGACCGGACGCTGAACCTTCCGGTTCGATTTGGTTGGGATCACGGGATCGGCCGCGGCGCGTTCCAGATCGTCGCGAATGGCGTCGCTGTCGTAAGGCTACAAATTTAGAGGCTTCTGTGTTTGCCGCTCCTGATGCAAGTTCTGACCCGTTGAGGTGCAGCGCTCGGTAGGAAAGCGCCGGTGAAGGAGGTGTGAGAACGCGTCGACGACCTACATGGGCTAAATGATCGAACAGATCTGGGTCAGGAAAACAAGTTAGGGGCTAGGAGCGATGCAGCTCGCTGAATAGATTTGGCCCTGATCCGCAGATCACCGTATCGGCCAGCGGCTTCCAAAGTTAGCAGTTTGCACCGGATATCGATAGTCCTCTCTCTTTGTCAGCATGGCCCATATCGCTCGCGCCATTTCGCTTGCCAAAGCTATCGCCAACAGCATCTTCGGCTTTCTAGCCAACATCCGAGCTAGCCAGAACCCTCGGTTTTCGTCTTGCGCCGGAGGCAGTTCAATCTTGACATGGCACCGATGATCAGGAACCTGCGAATGTCGGCCTGTCCGGCTTTCGAGACACGTCCAAGCCGCTCCTTGCCCCTGGACGAGTGCTGTCGCGGAACCAGACCTAATCAAGTCGCAAAGTCTCGCCCACGTCGAAAGCTCTCATCGGCGGTGCAAGGCCTCAACGGCCAACGCGCGCATCGGTCCGATGCCCGGCATGGTTTGCAAACGACGCGTTGCTCAGTCTGTGTTGCCAGTGAGCTATAGCGAAGGATTTGAAGCCAGCATCGGTCGAGCCGGCGCTTGATGCGCCGATTGTCCTCCTCGATGCGATTGTTCTGGTATTAGGTGGCGCATGTTCGGCGGTTCGTGTGGACGACCTACCGCGCCAACATGCTGGCGATCTGCGAGCGCGAGCTGAATCGCGTCTTCGTCAGCTCTCGGAAAAACCTCTGCAAGCCTACGGGCCTACACCAAGGATGTCATTCTCAACTTCTCGCGCCCAGGCAAGGCATGCAACCTCCTTGGGTGACTTCAGCAACATCATCAGCGTGCAATGGCCGCCTCTCGGTTTAAAGAATTTTCAGCATCCCGGAAACAAGATGATTGCAAAGATTTCTTAGAACTTTAACCCAAGGAACGCGCAATCTAGAACATCATAGTCCACGTTTGTTGTGGGCCTGCTCAATTGTCAGTGCCGGCTCAGAAAAGGAATCTTCTGATGCACATTATAGAAACGCCGCGCCTAATCCTAAGGCCGCCGTCGGTTAGCGACGAGCTTCTTTTACATGGACTTCATTGCGATCCTTTTGTCGTAGACGCGATTAGAGATGGAGTCTACTCCACTATAGAGCAGTCGAAAGCTGCACTGCTTCAGTTCATCAATCATTGGCAGCACCATCGTTTCGGCTTATGGATGGTGTTCGTCAAAGATGAAGGCCAAGCCAGAAAATTCGCTGGCTATTGTGGATTGATGTGCATCGGCACGTATCTGTCCGAAGATCCGAATTATTTGTGCGCAGATCCGAACAACGTGGAAATCATAACCTGCCTCCACCTTGCGGCCTCCGGAAAAGGGATCGCGGTCGAGGCCGGCAGGGCAGTGGTCCAATTTGCTTTCGAGCATTTAAAGCTCGGGAAAGTGACTTCCTTCGTTCGCGAAAAGAACACTCGTTCGCTGTTAAAGAATCTAAAGATCGGTTTTGTTTATGTAGGAGACATAATTTACAAGAATAGCATCAGGAGACGTTTAGAAATTTCCCCAGTGACGGCAGTTAAATCTGACAACTTTCTTTTTTTCGATTACGAAGATCCAGAAAGTATCCGAAATCAGTAGTCCTGCGACCAAACCGCATTCATCGGGGCTGCTTACCTCTCGATGAACTTGGCGCAGTCGCTCGACCGTGAGCAGTCCGTGCTGCCGATGATACCGGGCATCCCCGAGCGCCGGACACATAGCTATGTCCGGCACGGCAAGACCTCGCTGTTTGCTGCGCTCGACGTCGCCGGCTTCGTTATTGGCAAGTGCTACAAATGGCGCCGGGGGCCACCGTGCGGCGCGGCGATCAGGATGAGAGGTCGCTCCCAGATCGCCGCGCTATACAGGAGACCGGGACCTAAAGACGACGGTTTGCAAACTCTTATACGCGGGTTGGATACCGCATTTCCGTGTGTACGCCTGGGGCTGCTTCTATCTTAGCACGGGCATCGACGTCGTCGGCCACTCAGTTCGATCGAAGATTCCCCCACCGGGGCCCTGCCTCCAACATTGAGCGCATCAGCAGATGATCGATCTTGTTTCCTCTTTCTAATTGGTCGCCAAATGCGAGCGGCGCTAAGTTAAGCTTGATGAGCTGGTTGCACTTCCTGGCCAATAGCCCACAGGAAGGCCCCCATTTCTCTAGCGATCGCGGTGATCGCGATGGCCTTGTGCTTCCCCGCGAGGATCATTTTTCGGTAGCGAGAGCAGAGGCGGAGCTGACCTTTCCACGCTATTTCGCGAACGGTTCTCGGTAGGCCTTCCAACTGCGCTTGCTTGGTTCGACTTACCCGCGCAGGGAAGCGGTAAGCCCATGCGCCTTCGACCAGCATGCGACGGGCCCGACAGTTCCCGGCCTTAGTGATCCCGCCGCGTTTGACATGTTCACCTGTCGAGCTCTCTGACGGAACGAGGCCAAGAAAGGCCATCAGTTGGCGGGGGTTTTCAAAGCTGCGGATGTCGCCAATTTCGGCAACAAAGACGACGGTGCAATCAACGATACGCCTCGCAACGCCTTGATAGGCTTCGACAACAGGAGCCATCGTCCAGGATTTGACAGTCTCCGAGATCAGATCGGTCAGACGCTTTAAGCGCACCTCGGCATCCTCGATCGCCTGGCAGTATTCCTTGAGCACGATGAAGTGCGCCGGATGCTCGAACTTCAGAGTCGATATCCACCGCATATGCGCCAGCGACCAGGATGAGCGGCCCGAATAGATGCGGCCATGTCGAAGGAGGACGACTGAAGCTGCTGACGCGCCCGCTTTTGAGCCTCCTGTGCTGCTTCACGGGCCCGCACGAGATCGCGCATAGCCTCATGCCCGCGGTCCGGCACCCAAACCGCCGTCAGCTCACCCGCACGATGTAACCGTGCCAAGCTGACCGCATCGCGCCGGTTGGTCTTTACTCGATCTCCGGGACGCTTGGGAATTAGTGCCGGTGCCACCACCACACAATCATGGCCCATCTCGGTGAGCTGACGGTAGAGTTCGTAACCTGTAGGCCCTGCCTCGTAACAGAAGTGGAGCTTTGTTCCTCGTTTGGCCAGCTTTTGCACGATGGATGACACCGAGGCCGGATCTGAGGGTATGTCGCCGAAAAATCTTACCTCACCACCCGTTCGCCATCCGCGACGGCCACAGAAATCTTCAGTTTCGAGACGTCCAGACCGAGGACAAGTCTGCTATGCTGATCCATGGTTCATCCTCGCTAAGCTTGGGGCCCGGCTTCGGCCCGAAGCAACCCCCGATCTCAGCTTACGGCGAGGGTGAGCCGCCTTCACCCCGAGAACATACGGTCTTAGTCGATCGACCTGGCTGATTACATCAGTGTCGCTAGGCGGCGAAACGATGTCGAAGCATACTGGTCGCAGCGGCGACGTCGCTGGACTATGGGCTCGGTTCTCTCAGCTCAAGGACAAGGTGCAGGTCCGCACGGGGCAGGTCGTTCCAATCATCGTGATTCAAGAGGCGGGCATCGACGGCTTTCGGATCCACCGCTTGCTGCAGGACGAACCGGGTCGAAAGCCACGTCGTTGCCCCCGCTTCAATCGCGAAGTCGCGCCGGCGCCGACGGGCGAAGACTGACAAGATCGACGGGGATCGACGGGGAAGCTCACGTGCGCGTGTTGCTGGCGCACAAGCGAGGCGAGCCGCGGGTGCGCCATGATTCGAGCACCGACCCACAAGAGGAAGATCGCCGCCGAATCTGCCGCGAGCGCAAGACGTTGACAGCGTCGGGTCGAGCACGTCAATCAGATCAAGGGGATGCTCTTCGCCCAAGGCATCTCTGACTATGAGCCCCTTGTGCGCAAAAGAGGGAAGCGGCTTGAGGAACTCAGGACCGGTGATGGTCGTCCGCTACCTGAGCATCTGGAGGCACAGATTGACGCGAACTTGATCAACCCGAACTCACGCTTCAGCAGATCAAGTCCGTGGAGACTGAGCGGGATGCTATGCTCAGCCCGTCGGACCAAGGCACGCCCCGCCCTAGGGTGGCGGATCTGGGTCCTGCAAGCTGCCGGCGCAGATTGCAGACCGGGCGTTACTTCGGGTGAAATTTCGGCCTTACCGGCTACGTCTATCTAAAAACCAGATGACCCCAATACACACACTGAATTTGACGCAAGCCCTTCGGCAATTGAAACAAATAGCAAAACAACCGCAAAGCGGAGAAGGCGCTTATTTGGTAAACCGCAGGCGCATCAATGTTGGCGAGTTACCGTCGGGGGACGGTCATCCTAGCCGCCGGGCTTCGTGATCCTGGGACAAGATGCGAACGTTGATCGACTGTGGTGACGGTGGAAGGGTGAACACTGAAGCTAATGTGATGCCGTTCCGCGTCGAGGCCGGGATCAACGTCACGGCAGGCGCCCGACGAGAATCCAATCGACTAGGTCGAACTGCAGAAACCGCTCCATCCAGCAGATAGGCGCGAAAACGTGTGCGCCAGAAACTAGAAAGGGGAACTGAAGCATGTCAATCTCTCGAAGCAAAATTATCAAGATGGGTTTGGCCGCCGGAGCGGTTTTATTGATACCTCCTGTCCTGCGAGCACAGACCGCGCCAACCGACGAGCGGACGGTCCGGTTTGGTAATGGGGAACCTCAGTGTGTTCGACCCGGTCGTTACGACGGCTACCGAAACCCTCAACCATGCTTCTCAGACTTGTGGGTATATTCGCGCGCCTGCGGCTTTCGGCCGCGGTTCGCCGGTTATGACGGGCCGCAGACCATGTGCGATTATCTGCGGACGGTGCGTAAGGAAGGCGCGCACGGCGAAACCTTCAACACGGACGTAATGACCTGGGTGATAGCGCGCGTCACGGGCCACTCGTTCGCGCAGCTGTTACAGGAGCGCCTGTGGGCACCGCTTGGTTGCGAAGAGGACGCGTATGTTATCCTCGATCGCGCCGGCATGCCAATGGCGGGCGGTGGCCTGAGCGCGTGCCTGCGCGACGTCGCTCGCTTCGGTGAGTTGATGCGGTGCGAAGGCGTGTGGAATGGTAAACAACTCATTCCCGCGTCCGTCGTGCAGGACGTGCAAAGGGGCGACCACCCCGCCAAGCTCCCCTCCAGTTACTCGTATCGCGGCCAGTGGGTGGGTGACGCACAACGAACTGGGCGCCATCGAAGCTCGGGGCATCCACGGCCAGCGCCTCTATATCGCGCCGAGGCGGAGATGGTGGTCTCGCGCTTCGCGTCGCATCCAGTGGCGTCGGCCGACGCCAGCGACGTAATCACTATGCCGCAGATGTCAGCTCTAGGGCGGATGCTGCGCGCGTAGCCTGCGCGTGCACCAACCTCAATCGCATGACGCGCGGCGATCCGATTGAGCCAGCGGATTGGGCTCGTGATCCAGAGCTTCATGCCAAGTACGACACCGGCAAGAACGGACAAAGGCGAATGGGTTTTGCTTATAGACAGTCAACCGATTGAGGAAACTATGGAAAAACATTTAGACGAGTACCCGGCCCAGCTGGGTGCCACCTATGATACGGTTGGTTCAATTGCAACGAACGTTGCGGACGGCTTTACGATGGTAGCAGTTGGCGATCTCATCGTGTCGCGAGCGCTGACAAAAGGCCACCATCCAGACTTTGGCGCTATCGTCGAGATTCTTCGTGATGCCGACGTCACGTTCGGCAACATGGAAACCCTGATCTTCGATATCCGATCGTTTAAGGGAAGTCCGGAGGCTGAGCACGGCGGTGCGTATCACATCAGCCTACCGGAACTCGGACCTGATTTGAAGGCGATGGGGTTCAATATGGTCGGGCGCGCGAACAACCATACCCTTGATTGGGGTCTTGAAGGCATGCGCGAGACGAGCCGGGCGCTCGATGAGAGCGGTATCGTCCATGCAGGTGCGGGCGAGAATCTCGCACAAGCCGGCGCCGCTCGCTTTTTGGAAACCGCACGCGGTCGCGTGGCATTGGTATCTTTTGCTACATCGTTTGCGCCAATGTCTCGAGCGTGCGATCCCGCCGGCGAGGCTCCCGGCAGACCAGGGCTCAATGCCCTTCGTTTGACGCAAAGCGTCGTGGTCCCGCCAGAGATGCTAGATAGCGTGAGGCGGATACGTGATGCGTTGCCCGACTGCGAGCTTGGCCATGCAGATCCCACAATGGTCGTGCTCGCCGGAACGAAATACAGGGCAGGCGAAAACGTCGGTTACAGCTACGAACCCAACGCGCGCGATGTCACTCACATTTTGCGAAACGTTCGCCGGGGCAAGCAATTCTCCGACTTGTGCATCGTCGCGAATCATGGCCACGAGCCCGGGAACTGGAGCCAGGAACCCCCGGACTACGAACAATCCTTTGCGCGTAAGATGATCGATGCCGGGGCCGATGCATATGTCGGACACGGACCGCATCTGTTGCGCGGCATTGAGATCTACAAGGGGCGGCCGCTATTTTATAGCTTGGGGAATTTCTTCTACGACGACCTCCGAACGCCCGCGGGGGCTGACATGTTCGAAGCTTACGGAAAAGACCCACGGGTCGACACGGATGCCGAGGTTACAGTCGATGAAGAGACAAAAGGATACCCGACGGCAGAAGGATTTGTAGGTGCGCTCGCCGCCCCGGTCTTCTACGAGAGCATTATCACCGTCAGCTGCTTCGAACAGAACCAGCTTGCCGAATTGCGGTTGTATCCGATCGAGCTCGGTTTTTCGAAGCGGTTTGCCAACCGGGGCGTCCCGCAACTCGCCCCCACGCCCCAAGCCAAAGCCATTCTGGAACGCCTACAGAAGCTCTCGAAACCATTTGGGACCGAGATCGCCATCGAGAACGACGTTGGAGTGATCAGATTGAACGCATGAGCCCCGAACGGAAGCGGGCCATCCGGCGCCTGTAGCCTTCCTTTCGTGGAAAAGATCGAGTAGCGAAAGGCGAGATGAAAGCGCGATCGCGGCGTATCTCGTCACGTCTCACCGAGAGCCCCCGTGCTTCGTTTCAACTCGAACAGCCCTGTTCAGACTGGTCTCCACATAGAGGTGGTAGGGCGACGGCAGTTTCCTTCGGCAGATACGGCCATCTAAAAACGCGATGGCACCATCCACAACATTATATTGGTGAACTCAACGCCAAGCGGCGCACACTTGGGAGGTAGCCAAACTGAACTGCACCGCCCGTCAACACCGTCCGAAAAATCGAGCAAAGTGAAATGGAGATCAAAGACATCTTTCTCGCGCCTGGTAACGGCGCATTTTTCTATGACGATCAGGAAGCCATTAGGTCCGGCGCAATCCAGGACGGCTTCATTTATGTTGGCGCACCGACAACGCCTGGGTTCAAGTCGATTCGCATTCCAGCATCCTCGCTCAGCGTTGGACTTGTCCTTACCGACGACACCGTTGTTTGGGGCGACATGATGAACGTCCAGTACTCCGGTGCTGGCGGACGCGATCCGCTGTTCGACACGAATCAAATCTCGGAGTTGACGTCGCGGGTTTTGGTGCCCCGGCTTCTCGATGTCGATGCGTCTCGTTACCTTGATGCCTGCGCGAAGGTTTTCGAGCCTTTCGAACACAAGCGGTTACCTCTCGCGATTGAGTATGGGGTCAGCCAGGCGCTCCTACGCGCAGCGGCCCATCTTCACCGTGCGACGATGGCGGAAATCGTATGCAGTGAATTTAACCTACCGCTGCCAACGCGTAGGGTCCCGATCTACTGTCAGAGCGGTGATGCTCGGGAAATTAACGTCGACAAGATGATTCTGAAGGCCGTGGATGTGCTTCCCCATGGCCTGATCAACTCACGGCAGAAATTCGGCGTCAGCGGCCAGACCTTCATGGAGTTTGTGAAGTGGGTTGCAGCGCGCACGCGCGAAATCGGCCACCCGGGATATTATCCGGTGCTGCATTTCGATGTGTATGGCTGGATCGGCCTGGAAATCGGCTTGGAGCCGCAACGGATCGCCGACTTTATCTGCAAGGTTGCCGAGAGCGTTCCGGGTTTCACGCTTAACATCGAATGCCCGGCGGATTTTGGTTCCACACAAGCCCAAATTGATAACTACGCCCGGATCGTATCGATTTTGGATGATCGGGGTTCCAGCGCTCGCATTGTCGTGGATGAGAGATGCAATACGCTTATGGATATTCGGCTCTTTGCCGAAGCGAAGGCCGCCCATCTCGTCCAAATCAAGACCCCCGATGTCGGCTCAATCGCCGACACGGCGCGTGCCGTTCTCCTCTGCAAGGCTAACAAGGTGGGAGCGTACGTCGGGGGAAGCTGTACCGAGACAGATCTCTCCGCCCGTGCTTCGGTCCACATATCGGTGGCAACCCAGGCCGACATGATGCTCGCAAAGCCCGGAATGGGAGTCGACGAGGCATTCTCAATTGTTGGGAACGAACAAAACCGGTTGCTGGCGACGCTGAACCGTCGTCGGGCTCAAAACGAAAATGTTGGATGAAAAGCGCGGTGTCGCCATGCAGAACTGCCTTGAGGGGATCACCGTCGTTGCCGTGGAACAGGCCGTAGCCGCGCCTTACGCATCGTCTCGCCTTGCGGACGCAGGCGCCCGAGTGATCAAGGTCGAAAGGCCCGAAGGGGACTTTGCCCGAAACTACGACAAACTGGTGCGGGGACAGAGCGCCTACTTCGTCTGGCTCAACCGCGGTAAGGAGTCAGTTTGCTTGGACTTGAGGTCGGAGGCGGACCGCGCCGTCCTGGAATCGCTCATCGCCGTTGCTGACGTCTTCATGCAGAACCTGAAGCCGGGCAGCATCGAAAAACTGGGTTTCGGGTCTGCTGATCTCCGTCGACGCTTTCCGCGGCTGATCACCTGCGACATCTCTGGTTTCGGGGAGAAAGGGCCGTATTCCCATTTGAAGGCTTATGATCTCATCGTCCAGGCTGAAACAGGTCTGTGCGCGATCACCGGTACCCAACAGGGGCCCGCCCGTGTAGGGGTGTCGGTTTGCGACATATCGGCGGGCATGACGGCGCATAGCGCCATTCTTCAGGCGCTGTATCACCGCGAGGTCACCGGCGAGGGGGCCAGCATTCAGGTGTCACTGTTCGATGCCGTCGCCGACTGGATGAATGTACCGGTTCTGCAACACGACTATAGTAGCTATCACACGGTGCGCGCGGGCGTGAAACACCCATCGCTGGCGCCGTATGGCGCCTACCGTTGCGCCGATGGCAAAGACGTCATCTTTTCGGTTCAAAACGACCGTGAATGGGTAAATTTTTGCGAGAAATTCCTGAAGCGGCCCGAACTCACACGCGCAGCTGGTTTTGCCGACAACATGGAGCGCCTCGGTCACCGTGCGCAACTTGATGAGATCATAGAACAGCGGTTTTCCGAACTGTCCTGCCAGGAAGCAATGCAGGAGCTTGAGGCGGCGGGTTTGGCATATGGCCGACTGAACGAAGTGGCGGATATTTCAAAGCATCCCCACCTTCGCAGGGTCGAGGTCGGCACCCCCGAAGGAACTATCGAGACAATAGCGCCTGCGGCGATCTTCAACTCTGAGCGCCCCTTTCTTCGCCCAGTTCCGGCTCTTGGCTCCCATACGGAGACTGTCCGCGAGGAGGTTTTAGCGCGTTTGCGCGAAAGGGCAGGGTCAGCGTGAGCGGGCGTCTCGGTAAGGTGAGGGCGCTCGCGATTTCCAAAGAGCCTGTATACCTCGGATCATCTCTGCACGCCGGCCGCCCAGCAAGCTCGCTGCAAGCGCCCCTGCTATACTCGACAGCTGAGGCGACTCTATGATCAGGGACACCGTTCCGGCCGTTGAAAGCGCGATGTCTGTACCCCGCTGGAGATCCTTGCTCTTCGTTCCCGCTCACGTTCCGCGCTTTGTGGAGACGGCTCATGACCGCGGCGCAGATGGCGTCATACTCGACCTCGAAGACTCGGTCCCGCAAGACCGGAAGCTTGAGGCACGGCGGCAACTTTCTGCATCCGTGGCAAAGGTGGGCCGCAAGGGTTCAGCAGTGCTGGTCCGGGTCAACCGGGGCTTACGCGCGCTGGCCGCAGATCTCGATGCGGCGGTAGTTGCAGGCGCCGATGCGCTCGTCCTTCCCAAGGTGGAGTCGGGCGAGTGGGTGATGGAGGTTGCTAACGCGGTATCGGAACTTGAACAGGAGAGAAATCTTCCGCTGGGACGCATCCGGTTCCTTGCCCAGATCGAGACCCCGGGCGCCTTGCAGAGGCTCGCGGCCATTGCGTCGGCGCATCCAAGGATGGTCGCAATGGCGCTTGGTCCTGAAGACTTCAGTGCCGCTGTTGGCGGCGCCCCGGAATTCGACCTTCTGTTGGCGCCGAACCTCTCTGTTCTTTTCGCCGCCCGCGCGGCCGGGTTGCTCCCGCTTGGCTTCATAGGAAGCATCGGCGAGTTCTCGGACACTCATAAACTTCGTGAAGCCGCGACGCATGCGCGCCGGCTTGGCTTTGCCGGAGCTTTGGCGATCCATCCGACACAGGTAGCCATATTCAATGAGGCTTTCTCGCCAAGCGCAGAGGAACTCGAGTGGGCCCGTCGCGTCGTCGCTGCGGAAAACGATGCCGCCACGCGTGGACTATCTGCATTCTCGTTGAATGGTAAGATGATTGATCCGCCAGTAGTTCGGCGTGCCCACGAGATCCTGGCTCTCCCCAGCAATAACTGACCTGCATTTAATCAGGGGCCGGACAGGCGCTGGGTTTCGAGAGATGGCCGACGGTTTGTCTTGCCTGCCATCTCGTTTCGAGATAGATATGAAAGCACTGGGGACTCTGCCCCGCTTGGATTCGATCGTCGTGGACATCAGGCAGTTAAGATACTTTGTCGGCGTCGTCGAAGCCGGAAGTTTCACAAAGGCGGCTGCGACCCTCAACGTTGCTCAAAGCGCTCTAAGCCTGCATGTGCGTCAACTGGAGGAAGGATTCGGCACCCAACTGCTGGTTCGCGATAGGACCGGTATCAGCGTCACGGCGTCGGGAGACAAGCTGCTTGAGCGGGCCCGGATCATCCTGAAGGAAATTCAGCTCACTGAGGAGGAACTTACCAACTCGGTGGCTGCTCCTTCCGGAGAGGTGACCATTGGCATTCCGTCCGGAGCCGCTCGCGTCCTTAGCGGTCCGCTGCTTGAATCGGTAAGAAGCGAATTGCCGAGGATCTCGCTCAAGATGATCGAGGGCATGACGGGACCGCTGGAGGAGTGGATGGCTGCTGGCCGTCTCAATCTGGCCGTCCTGTACCGGACTGCCGAGAGCGTGGGGCCAATGACGGTACTGGCCCGCGAAGAGTTTTGCCTGGTGGTGCCGCCTGGTCAACCGCCTGTCGAAGATTCGATACCGCTGGCCGACCTTCACGCATTTCCGCTTGCGGTTCCCATGCGCAACAACAATGTCAGGCGTTCGGTGGCTGATGTCGTTGCCCAACACGGTTGTGTTTTGGACGTCAGATTCGAGGTCGACTCCCTTTCTACGATCATCAATATGGTCATGGAGCGAAAGGCATATTCGATCCTTACCCCGTCCGCCATTCAGAAAGAGGCGTCTCAAGACCAAGTCCGTGCGGTCAAGATCGTCGATCCGGTGATTACCCGTTCCGTTGTGCTCGCCGTCAACCCGAAGGATGAGCGCTCTCCAGCCGTTTCTGCGGTCCGCAAGCTGATCCCGAAGGTCGTCAGGACGTTGATCGAGAGCAGGGACTGGTCGGCCACGGCTCCGGACCGGGCGTAGGCAAATTCTTCAAACCAAGTTCCAGGTGCTATTGCTTCCTCCGCGACTGCCTGAGCCGTATCAATCTGTATTCGAGATGGTTTTGGTCGATATTCCATATTTGACCGGGCGTGACGATCGCGTGAAACTGCAGAGAAGCGAGCGTCGGTCCGGATATCGGCTGGCCTCGCACTGGCAGGAATTCAGTCAAGCGGAGCATGCGATGTCCAACGCCACGAGCTATCAGCTTTTCATTAATGGCAGGTGGCGAGCCGGAAGTGACGGAACTGCTCTGCCGGTGATCAACCCGGCGACAGAGAAGGTATTTGGCTCGGTGGCCGCGGCTTCAGCGCCGGACCTGGATGAGGCCCTTGCTTCGGCAGAGCGGAGCCGCAAGGCTTGGTCCGCGCGGCCTGCAAAAGATCGTGGCGAGATCCTGGTAGCAGCTGCCAGGATCTTGGCAGCGAAGCTTGGGGCGGCAGCCAGGGACCTGTCGGCCGAACAGGGAAAGACAATTGCCGAAGCGACAAGTGAATATGCGCGTGCTGTCGAAACACTGGAGTGGAACGGCACCCACGCCGAAGAGCTGTCGGCCCCTATTCCGATGGGCCCGAACCGGATGATCGTCCCGGAGCCCCTTGGCGTCGTTGCTGCCTTTACGCCTTGGAACTACCCGGCCGTTCTAATCGCCCGCAAGCTCGCCCCTGCTTTGGCGGCAGGCTGCCCGGTGATCCTAAAAGGGGCTGAAGAGACACCAAGCGCGTCTGTCCATTTCGTCGAAGCCTTGCGACAAGCGGGTATCCCGGACGGCGTGGTCAATCTCGTCTTTGGCGTTCCGGTGCAAATATCCCGGCACTTACTCAGCTCGCCGATCGTCAAGGTTCTAACTTTCACGGGCTCTACCGAGGTTGGAAAACAGCTCGCCAAGCTCGCCGCGAACAACTTGCAGCGGTGCATTCTTGAACTCGGTGGGCACTCCCCGGTCGTTGTATGCGAGGATGCCGACCTCGCAAAAGCCATACCGGCAATTTCGGAATACAAGTTCGAGTGCGCGGGCCAAAGCTGTAATGCGCCCAGCAGGATTCTCGTCGCGCGGCCTCTCTATGAGGAATTTCTGTCCCGGATGACGGAAGCTGCCCGCAAGATCAAGATCGGCCCGCCGGACGACCCGGCGACGGAGATGGGCCCAATGGCAAACGCGCGACGAATCGAGGCCATGCAGCGTCTGGTCATGGATGCGGTCGATCGCGGCGCCACCGTCGAAACCGGTGGCACCCGCCTCGACCAACCGGGTTTTTACTGGCCGCCAACGATCCTGACAGGCGTGCCAAAGGACGCCAGAGTGCTTCATGACGAGCCGTTCGGGCCGATACTCACCGTGGCACCTTTCGACACGATCGAGGAGGCGATCGAAGAAGCCAACGCCACTGACTATGGCTTGGCCGCCTACTTCTTCACCGGTGCTGACGATTCAAAACGGGCGCTGATCGGCGGTCTTTCGGCCGGCGCACTTAGTGTGAATTATCTTAAAGGGGTTTCAGCAGATGCGCCGTATGGAGGCGTTAAACAGAGCGGGTATGGATATGAAGGAGGCGAGCAGGGGGTGCGGAGCTTCCAGAGCCTGAAACTGGTCAACGGGTTCGGTTCATTCGGATGAGATTTCGTGAATAAGACAAGACGGACCATCGCCGGCAAGGATATTACAAAGAGCGTCGCCGACGCTCTTCAATACATTTCATACTACCATCCCCCGGACTATATCCGGTACCTTTCGCAGACATACACTCGCGAACAGAGCCCGGCGGCGAAGAACGCCATCGGGCAGATCCTGCTGAACTCCCGCATGGCGGCCTTCGGGCGGAGGCCGATCTGCCAGGATACCGGTCTCGTAGTTGTCTTTGCCAAGGTCGGCATGGACGCCCGCATCAAATCAACGGCCAGTTTCGCGGACCTCGTCAATGAGGGCGTCCGCCAGGCATATCTCGACCCGGACAATCCCCTTCGACCATCGATCGTCTCGAATCCGCTTGCCGGGCGGGTGAACACGCGGGACAACACACCAGCAGTCGTCCACGTCGACCTTGTGCAAGGTAACCAGATTGAGATCACCATCGCCGCAAAAGGGGGCGGATCGGAAAACAAGGCACGTTTCACCACCTTGAACCCCAGTGCGTCCGTTGCCGACTGGGTAGTCGACACCGTTTCGACGCTGGGCAGCGGATGGTGTCCGCCCGGCCTGATCTCGGTCGGCATCGGTGGCAGCGCTGAAAAGGCGATGCTGCTGGCGAAGGAGGCCATGAACGAGCCCATTGATATGTCGGAACTGATCGCCAGGGGGCCGTCAAACGCGGAGGAGGCGCTGCGGATCGAGCTTTATGAAAGAATTAATGCGCTAGGCATCGGTGCTCAGGGCCTAGGCGGCCTGACCACGGTCGTGGACGTGAAGGTTGCTACCTATCCTACACATGCCGCGTCGAAGCCCGTCGCGCTCATTCCGCAATGTGCGGCCAACCGACACCTGAAGTTCACCTTGAACGGCTCGGGATCCATCCAGCTCGAGCCACCTGACTTTTCCGAATGGCCCCAGATCGGTCATGAGGATTTGCACACAACCGACGTCCGGCGGATAAATCTCGATGCGCTCACGAAGGAAGACACGGCATCCTGGCGCTGCGGAGAAACTCTTCTTCTGTCCGGAAAGATGCTGACGGGCCGTGACGCCGCCCACCAGCGAATGATGGATCTGATCGATGCCGGCAAGCCGCTGCCGGTCGATCTGCGGGGACGCGTAATCTACTACGTCGGACCGGTCCGCGCGGTAAGAGATGAGGTCGTCGGGCCGGCTGGCCCGACAACCTCCAGCCGTATGGACGTTTTTACTGAAAAGATACTCGCCGAGACTGGGCTATACGCGATGGTCGGCAAAGCGGAGAGGGGCCCGGCGGCCATCGAGTCAATTGTCAGTCACAGAACGCCCTATCTCATCGCAGTCGGTGGCGCTGCGTACCTGATTTCAAAATCGATCAAGGCGGCGCGGATCGTTGCCTTTGAAGACCTGGGCATGGAAGCCATCTATGAATTCGAGGTGCAGGACATGCCGGTCATCATGGCTGTCGATGTTGAGGGAAACTCCATTCACAATTCAGGGCCTCTCGAGTGGCGAAAGCGCATGGCGGCCGATAGCATCGCACGCAGCATCGGCGTTTGAGTCCGCCGGCTGCGCGATCCGACCAGAGTCCCGTCTCGGATTTTGGGCCGTATCGGTAACACCAGCGGCCATTTGTGTTCAGCTCCTCGGCGAGCCAGACAAGAAAGGCTTTCAAGTCGCTCTCGATGCCAAACGCTCAGTGTAAAGACTGCATCGACCTGCCGGCCATGCGATCAACGCTCGGTGCTGTCTAGCTTGCCAATCAGGTCAAGCACCGGACCCGGGTAGGAAGGAAAAGCCCAACTGTTCTGCATCCCTTCTGCTTGGTCACTTGACATTCGACAACCTCACACGGACGCGTTTCGGGCCGAAGACAGATATGTCCACTACATTCGCTCGCTTCAATTGATGAAAAATTGCTGGGCACCAATTGCCCTTTTCGACCACCGTTTGAGAGCAAGATCATGAAGTCAAAATCCGGCCCCGTGCAACTAGACGGTTGGGATCTGAGGATTCTCTCGGAAATCCAATCAGATGGTCGGATTTCGAAAAGCGAGCTCGCAAAGCGTGTTCACCTTTCAGCTTCAGCCTGTTCGGAGCGGCTCCGTGTGCTCGAAGCCGCAGGGGTCATTGAGGGGTTCTACGCGCGCCTCAGTCCAGCCCTCATCGGGGGCATCATCTCTGTAATGGTGGAGGTGGTTTTGGACCGCCATCGTCTCGAGGATCAACGACACTTCGAGTCCGCGATCCAAGAGATTCCGGAAATCCTCGACTGCTGGGCTATCGGGGGGCGGATCGACTATCTGATGCGCGTTTCATCGCCTTCCATGGCTGCGTATCAAGATTTCATGGAGGGACTGCTACAGGCCGGTTTGGGGATCGAGCAATACTACAGCCTTGTCGTCACGAAACCAGTGAAATCCAATTCACCAATTCCCTTGTCCTCCCTAAAACAAAGATAAACGCCTGAAGCGCTGATTCCACGGTGATCGGCGCCAATTCCGAGAATCTACTGGCCAAAGACGTACATTCCCGCGAAATCTGAGAGGCATTTGCGGTATAAGGAGCCGGGTCGGCCGGGTGTGCTCCGTTAATTTATCGTGCGGAAAGCAACGACGCGCTTGAGCAATCCGGCAACCGAGAAACTGCGAAAAAAGGATGAAAGCTTATGGCTGCGCACGAAAAGTACAAATTCAAAATCGAAAACGAGAGTTACGAATGGAGCAGTCAGTTCATAACCGGCGCCGAAGTGCGAGGCCTTGGTCCTGGCATACCAGATAGCATGGACGTGTATATGAAAGTAGCAGGCCATCCCGGTCGGCTGGTTGGGGCGGATGACTCAATCGACCTGCGACAGCCGGGGATCGAAAAGTTTTACGCCCAGGATGCAAGCTCCGAAGCCGGAAATGCATAATGCCACTGTTGTTCGATTCTGAATACGAGATTCTTAAAAAAGCCGGTCTCAATTTTGAGGAACAAGAGGGTGCCCGGTTTCTTATATTTAAAAACTTTCCGCTGCCGAAAGGCGTTTATGTGGCAGATGAAAAGCCCGCGGATGCGGTTGATATATTGTATGTCATTCCGCAGAACTACAATATCTCGGGGGGCGACATGTTCTGGGTACACCCCCGATTGCATAGGGCTGACGGTGGGTTGATACCAAACACTGGCGGGCCTGGTCCCAATGAGGATTCACGTACTCACGCAGGCGTGGTGTTTTGCCGCTGGTCTAGGCACTGGAATGGAAATCCTTGGAAAGCAAAGGTCGACAACGTCCAAACGATTATGGATCGGATTTCGTGGGCGTTTAGATACCCTGACGCGAGGCGTTCATGAACGGACCTCGCATTTCTATTACCGGTTCTCTCGACAACAGGCTCAAGAGTTGGTTGACGGGGCACCCTGACGGTCACGAGCGCGGCGCGCTCGTTCTCTTCCGCAAAATAGAAAGGACCGTAGCGGGACTGTCGCCGTCAACGCGTTTTGTGGCGGTTGACGTGATTGAGATGGATGGTGACTGGATACTAGAGAGCTCCCCGGTTCACTTGCGTATTAATCTGCGCAGGTTTCAGGACATCTACGTTCGTTGCGAGCGGGAGCGGCTGGAGTTGGGGTTCGCCCACAGTCATCCAAGAGGCGTTTTGGAGTTCTCGACGAAGGATGATCTGAACGAACAAAGCATTCTGAGGGGATACGCTGGCTGCAATGGCCGTGACGTGTCACTTATCGCGATGGTTTTGGCAGACGGGCAGTGGCGTGCGAGAGTTCGGTCGGGTGCGATCCCTGATAGCGTGACTGATGTCCGGCATGTCTGTGTGCTCGGGACTCACTTGGCAGTTCATCTCGGCAAGGCAGACGATGCCACTTCATCGGAAGTGCTGCGGCGCCAGGAAGCTGCCTTCGGCAAGCCTTTCAGCGAGAAGCTCAGATCCTTGCGCATCGCAATCGTCGGAGGTGGTGGAACGGGATCGTCGGTCGCCACACTCGCCGCCCGCGCCGGCGTTGGCGAACTCATCATTATAGATGGGGATTTGCTCGAAGAGAGCAATCTCAATCGCGTCCGCGGATATCGCAGTTGCGATATCGGCGAGAGTAAAGCAGCCACGTTGGCCCGATACATTCGAGACCTAGGTTTATCGGTAGCTGTCGCTGCCATCCCGGCATATGTGAACGAGTCTTCAGAAGCGATAGATGCGATCTCCAGCGCTGACCTAGTGTTCGGCTGTACTGACGATGTTGCTGGAAGGGAGGTCCTCAATCAGGCAGTGTACTACTACTGCCAGGGCCTTATCGACTGCGGACTCACCGGCAAGATTGATTTCGACCAGGAGCATCAGCCTTATCTGCGTGACCATAGAGGCCGCGTTAGCACAGTTCTTCCCGAATTTGGTGCGTGCTTGAGGTGCCAAGGCGTCGTCACCGAGGAAAAGCTCAGTTACGAGAGTGCGCTAAAGGAACGTCCGGAGTTGGGAGAGCTGGATCCAGAAACGCTTCGGACGGAGTTCTATCTAGTCGGGGGCGGCGAGCGGGCTCCCGGCGTAGGTCCGTTCACCAGTGCGACTGCCGATATGGCCATAGCGACATTGTTTGATCTTGTGCGCGGCTACCGACGACTTCCTAGCGACATTAGCCGCGATAATATATGGTACGACTTCGTGCATATGGCAATTCACAGCAATATGCCAAAGGACAATGCCGAATGCTTTTGCTGCGGTCCGAATGGCTTATTGCTCAAGCCTGAGGATGGCTATCGGCTCGATATGCCGTCACTAGGTAAGCTGAGCTAATTCGTATGTTGTCTTGGCTGCTAAGGCTCGTGTGGCGGCTGGAGGAAATCATCCTCGGTCCACGTACTCCAAAAACATCCAACAGGACTTCTTTTAAGGAGCGACTTCCGGGTATACTTTTCGCTCGGAATGAAGTGCTCGAAAAAACACCTTCGAATGACAGGGTCACGCCAGGACAGTTCATCACGGTCGTGCACAAAGGGCGGCCATACTGGTCGCTCTTTAGGTGTCCCTGTGGCTGTGGCGAGGTCGTTTCGTTACCGATGCATCCGCCGCATAACCCCAGGTGGCGTATCGAACTGAGCCAAGACGGGAGGCCGACTTTGCATCCCTCTGTCTGGAGAAACAAAGGGTGCATGAGCCATTTCTGGCTTAGAGACGGAAGAGTCTACTGGTGTGGGGATACCGGTGTCGACCCTTGGCGAGCCCGTCCAGATCTATACGAAAGAAGAATGTAGAGCCCGTCCTGGGATCGCGGACCGATTGTGATGCGATGAGGGCGTTCGCTAATTGACCTGAGACCCTTGTTCCCTCCATTTCAATGGAGAGTCCGACGCTTCATTTCTGGCCTCATGCGGCCTGTTTTTCCAGTGCCATTTTCATGGCGAAATCGATGGGCGTGATGTTACCCAAGGCTGAGTGTGGTCTGTTGCGGTTGTAGTCCTCCTTCCATAGTTCGATTGCTGCCCGCGCTTGCGTGAGAGTGGAGAACAGCGTTTCGTTCAAACATTCATCGCGAAATCGGCCGTTGAAACTCTCCACGAATCCGTTCTGCATCGGCTTGCCGGGCGCGATGTAATGCCATTCGACGCCGCTCTCCTGGCACCATTTGAGGACCGCCATCGACGTCAGCTCGGTGCCGTTGTCCGAGACGATCGTGCGAGACCTGCCGCGGCGAGCGATGATGGCGTCCAGTTCCCGGACGACACGGGCGCCCGACAGCGACGTATCCGCGACCAGTGCCAGGCATTCCCGCGTGAAGTCGTCGACGACGGCCAAAACCCTGAACCGCCGACCATCTGTGAAGGCGTCGCTGACGAAATCCAGGCTCCAGCGCTCGTTCATCCGGCCCGGCGCGATCATCGGCCTTCTCGTTCCCAAGGCCCGCTTGCGGCCGCCACGCTTGCGGACCTGGAGCTTCTCCTCCCTGTAAAGCCGCCGCAGCTTCTTCTGGTTCATCACGATCCCTTGCCGTTCAAGCATGATGTGGATGCGCCGATAGCCGAAGCGGCGTCGTTCGGCTGCCACCGTCTTCATCGCGGCTCGAACGACGGCATCATCCGGCCGGATGCTTGTGTAGCGAACGCTCGAGCGATCGACGAAAAGAGCTTTGCACGCCCGACGCTGGCTCACCCCATGCCGCTCGCAGGCGTGGGCCACAGCGCATCGCTTGGCATCGGGCGTCACCATTTTTTTGCAGCGACATCCTTCAGGATGGCATTGTCCAGCATCTGCTCGGCCAGAAGCTTCTTCAGCTTGGCGTTCTCCTCTTCCAAAGCCTTCAGCTTGCGCGCATCGGAAACGTCCATGCCGCCGAACTTCGCCTTGTATTTGTAGAAGGTCGCTTCCGAGATCCCGTGCTTGCGGCAGACATCGGCGGTCTTCATGCCCGCCTCCTGCTCCTTCAAAATCGAGATGACCTGTTCTTCCGTGAACCGTGAACGCTTCATTCGTCCGTCTCCTTGATCGGGACGGACTCTACCAAAAACTGGAGGAGCTTCAGGGTCTCAGGTCATAATCTATGAGGAGACCCCCGGGCCGGGCCTTCTCGATCATGCGGACCCCGCCGCGTCACTCAGCCATCCGAACGCCTTCATAACCATAACGCTGCGGATCGGTTTTGAGAGTACGGTGGTAATCCCGATCAGCCCAATGCGTGCTGCCACGACCTGCGCATCAGCTTGTGTAACACGAAGAACGCATCGTGGAGATTCTGCTGGAATCTGGGATGGCAGCCCTCGGGCGGTGCAATCTCGACATAAGATTCCCTGGGCTTTATGCATTACCTTTCGCAGACATCCGCCGGAAAAGAGCACGGCGGCGGCCACCCTGATCCCTTATCCGCCTCAAGGAGAAGGCAAACTCCAGAAACCTTGGTTTTCACTGCGTTCGAGGCCGATTTTCGCGAATTCGTCGGCTAAAGACGTGCATTCCGGTGAAACTCGAGAGGTGTTTGCGAGTATGCTTGTTTTCAATAGGCGGCTGGGTGAGTGTCTTCTGCCTACTGCTCCCGAGGAGAGGAACTATGAGCTTGAGCAATTTGGGGACTGAGCAGCTGCGGGAGAAGGACCGAAGCTTCGTCTTCCATCCGTCTACACACTTGGCCAAGCACAGCCGCGGCGAGACGCCAAACCGGATCATGGCCGGCGCAGAAGGCGTCTACATCTGGGATACGGAGGGTCGGAAAAGTCTCGACGGTTTCGGCGGGCTCTATTGCGTCAATATGGGATATGGATGCACGGAGATTGCCGAGGCTATCGCGCGGCAAGCGCACGAGTTGCCGTTTGCCCATGTCTATGCGAGCCAAGGCACCGAGCCAGTCGCCCTCTTGGCAGAGGCCGTGGTCGAATATTTCGGACAGAACATGCGACGGGTTTACTTCGGCCTTTCCGGCTCCGACGCCAACGAAACCAACATCAAGCTGGTCTGGTATTACAACAACATCCTCGGGCGCCCCGAAAAGAAGAAGATCATTTCGCGGAATCGCGGATATCACGGGTCAGGGTTGGTCACGGGTAGCCTGACGGGTCTTGCCTTCTTTCACGATTTCTTCGACCTGCCTCTGAATTTGGTGCGCCATACGACGACGCCACATTACTATCGCCAGGCGCACGACGGCGAAAATGAGGAAGCGTTCTCCAGGCGCTGTGCTAACGAACTCGAAGCCCTTATCCTCGCTGAAGGCCCAGAGACCGTTGCAGCCTTCATTGGAGAGCCGGTACTTGGGACCGGCGGCATCGTTCCGCCCCCTAAGGGATATTGGGCCGCGATCCAAGGGGTGCTTGACAAGTACGATATCCTTCTTATCGCCGATGAGGTGGTCTGCGGCTTCGCGCGAACCGGTGAGAAATTCGGTTCCCATATCTATGGCATGCGTCCGGATTTCGTAACCATCGCCAAGGGCTTGAGTTCAGCCTACTTGCCCATCTCCGGGTCAATTATCGGCGACCGCGTCTGGTCCGTCTTGGAACAAGGAACGGAAAAGCACGGCCCACTCGGCCATGGCTGGACATATTCCGGTCACACGCTTTGCGCTGCCGCGGCGCTTGCCAACATTAAATTGCTAAAGGAAAGAAACATCCTGGAACATGTTCGCGACGTCGGACCCTATTGGCAAGCCCGCATGAAAGCCGAACTGGAAGGACATCCCATTGTCGGCGAGGTTCGCGGCATCGGCATTCTATCCGCCGTGGAGCTGATGCGGGATCCGAAGGGCCGGGTGCCATTTGAACCCGGACTTCAGGTCGGCGTGCGGGTCGCCGCTGCTCTGTTTGAAAATGGTGTCATAGGCCGCGCCATGCCGCATGGGGATATCCTCGGCTTTGCCCCACCTCTGATCATTACCCGAAAAGAGATCGACATCATCGTCGATGCGACTGCGAAATCAGTCGATACGACTTATCGCGCGCTGAAGGCGGAAGGCGCGTTATGATCTGGCGTGAGATGACGCCTTCAACTCGGATCGGCCGGGATATTCACGTGCGGCAGCCCTGTGGCCTCATGAGCAGGAGGCAACAATCCCGCTTCGCTTTGAAGGCAACTTGCATGGAGGCTGTGCGAGCCGATGCTGAAATGCGACGCCAATCTCGAAAAACACAGTGCCGCCTTCGCGTCCGAAGACGGCTCACCTGAGCTGCTGCAAGAATGTAGAGCTCTCACAGACCACAGACCGCAATCTACCGTGAGGCTGAGCTCTCCATGGAGCAATCTCTACAGCACGCAAAAAGACACCCCGACCGCAATGAAGTGCAAACCCAAGAGGACCACTGTCACCTGCTAACAGATGGCGCTGGAATGAGGTCTCGACGTCGATAACAGCGCCGTCGGAGCACGTATTGCCCTCCCAAGGCGCACGGCCCGGCACGGAGCTCAGTCTCCGGCCGGGCCTTCAACCCAGAATGCCTGCGCATTGGCCGGCCCGTCTTGGCTCCTGGAGGGGGCCAGAACTCACTGCAGTTTAGCTATGCAAGACGTTTTTCATAGATTTGTAGAGCAAATCGTAGACAGCGCTGACGCGGCGGACCTGCGCAACGCTCTGGGCGAGATTGCCTCTTCGCTCGATTTGCCGTCTTTTGCCTATCTTTTCCCTTCGCCTGGCAAGGGCCGCAAGGTGCGCCTGATTTCCACCTACCCTCAATCCTGGACATCTCACTACCTTCACAGTCGGTATGAAAAGATTGACCCGGTTATCCGTCAGGCGCGTGGTCGTCAGGAACCATTCAACTGGGATGCGCACGGTGCTGATCTCGAACTGTCGACGCAGCAGCGACAATTGATGGATGAGGCGACGCAATTTGGCATTCACTGCGGCTTGACGATCCCGATCCATGACAGCACCGGTACGTTTGCAGCACTGACCTTCGCCTCGGATGAAAGGCGACCACTGTCCTTCCGCCTGATTGACCGATATGACCGCGTGCTGCAGCTCATCGCGGTCTTCTTCCATCTTCATGCCTGTCGCAAGCTGGCCGACGGCAGGATCGTGGATGGCGTTGCCCTATCGCGAAGGGAAATCGAGTGTCTGAAGTGGGCGGCTCGCGGAAAGACGGCGTGGGAGATCGGCCGCATCTTGGGAATCAGTCGGCACACCGCAGCCTATCATCGGGATAACGCCAGGAAGAAGCTTGGCGTGAAGACGGCTATTCAGGCAGCTGTTCGGCTTGCACTATCACGGCCATCTCTCTTCACTTGATCTCCGAAACCTGGGCACATACACAGGTCGTATCAACTCCGGCCTTTGCCTTCAATCGCAGGTGTTATGCATGCGAGGGAAAAGGCCATCATGATGCAGTTGATCACGCCGGATTGCTACGCTGAGTTCAGCGACGAGCTCGAGCAGATGCACCGCTTGCGGTATCGCGTCTTCAGGGATCGACTTGACTGGGACGTTTCGTTCAGCGGCGGCTATGAGGTCGATCCGTTCGACGCGCTTCGTCCCCACTACCTGTTGCTGCGTGCGCCCACCGGGCGCATCGACGGTTGCGTGCGCCTGTTGCCGACCACCGGACCGACGATGCTGCGCGACAGCTTCTGCGCTCTCCTTGAAGACCGTTCGGCGCCGGAAGATCCGCGGGTTTGGGAAAGCAGCCGTTTTGCGCTTGATCTGCCGCCTTCCGCGCCGAAACAGGCGGGCATCGCTGTTGGCACCTACGAGCTGTTTGCCGGGATGGTCGAGTTTGGGTTGTCACGTGGTCTGCGCAGCATCGTTACCGTAACGGATCTGCGCATAGAGCGGATCTTGCGTCGCGCCGGCTGGCCTCTCGAACGGCTGTCCGATCCGCAAACAATAGGCAACACGCGCGCCGTTGCCGGATTTCTCGACGTCTCAACAGAGAGCTTGGAAGCTCTCCATCGCAATGGCGGACTCAAGGGCCCGGTACTGTGGACACCGGTCATGAAGATCGCCTGAGTCTGGAATCCAACCCTTTCTGGAAATGTTGCAATGGACGAAACAAGACCTGGCCCTGCTTGGCCGGACAGGCAAGATGATCGTGCCTATGGTTATGTCGAGCAGCTCACCAGCCGCGGCTGGGCCTGGGAATTCCTCAGGCGCAATCCAGACTTCCAGAACCATCTGACGAACGCGCTACGCGGTGCCGAACGCACGAACGCCAGGTCCGTGGACATTATCAGCCTGCCTTCGAACACTGTTGATCTCTCGCGGTGGGGCCTTCTGTTTTGCAAGCTCAAAAGGAACTGATGCGAGCGTCTTTTGGTGCCCCTGCCAAGTCCGCATGTTTTGCCCGTTGCTGCCGAAATGGCGGCGCGGCCGCGCGGAGTCGATTTGCTCGATCTCGCCCCGCGCTCCTGCCGCATTTCCATACTCATCACGCGGGACGGGCATCAGCACCTCCTGGCCGAGGACAGTGGCAGGAGCTTGCAGCTGGCTGCCTCCGGCGTCAGCATCCTCGAACCTGTGCGATTGACATCCTCCGTCCTCTGGCCGCCAGAGGAATTGAAGCAACGCCTGAACGCGTTGGAATGTCTGAACAGCCTCTGTTGGACCGGCAGGCTGCAACCAGGATTTTTTCCGACCGAGCCCCGTTGCTCGCGGTTGCGCCGAGTGTTGCGTGCCCTCGACGGCTTCATCGCTGGCGCATCACACCGCGAAATCGCCCTTGCTCTCTTCGGCAGAGCCCGCGTCGAGCAGGACTGGGCCGACCCCGGTGACCATCTTCGCGACAGCGTCCGCCGTGCAGTCAGACGCGGGCGCTCGCTAATGAACGGTGGTTATAAGCGTCTTCTTCTATAACGCCACCATCAGGCCTTTTGGCGGCCAGAGAACAGCTCCTTGTACCCCTCCACCACCAGCCAGTGGGCGCGCGCGAGATGGCTGCGAACCGCCCTTTGGGCGCGCGTTGGCTCTTGCACTGGATCGATTCCCAATATCGCCTGCGCCATCTGTTCTTCGCTGGCATTGCCGGCGCATGCGTCTAAGAGCTTCAAATAAATCGTAAAGTGTTCATCGTCGTAACCGGTCAGGCTCTCCGCCCATGGGACGTCGTCGGCAACAGCAGGTTTGAGCAATCTGTCTTCCATTTCATTTCTCGCCGTAAGACCTGTCCCGCGTCCGCGCAGATATTTGATGACGTGATATCCTAAAATAGGATAATCCGGAACTGGGATTATTCTAGGACCCGGTTCCTTCTTGGCCGGTTCGTCTGATGCCGAATTCCCTTCGATCAGCTCGGCGGCGCCGGCTGCTAAAACGGCCGATTGCGGCGCGCAAAACCAAAGGGGTCACCCAGACCCCAGGTTGCTGATCTGCTGGGCCGCCCACAATCCTTCGTGGCCAAGTACGGGTGGTGAACGTCGGCTGGACGTAATTGAGTTTCTCGAGTTACCGAGGCTCTTGATATCGATCCTTGCGAGCTTCTGGCACAAATGCGTCGCTCTCGTGACCTGTAGATGGCCTTGCGCTTTGTTTTGCTGTCAAACTTCACGATTCCGGTCCTTGAGTTCACGGCTCAGCGGATTTGCCCTCGCGAAAATGATGCCGTGCAGCCGCTCCCCTTTGTTGCCTCTGATATTTGTAGAGAACACTCCGTGGTGAAATCCTCGACAAGAGGGTGGCTTCTCGTGCATGGAAATCCGAGAGGTCTTTGCCCGCAATCTGCGTAGGCACCGCCAAAAAAAGAAACTGTCCCAGGAAGCGCTGGCGCATGAAGCTGGCGTCGACCGAACATATGTCAGCGCACTTGAGCGCTCGGTCTATGCCGCCAGTATTGATACTGTGGCAAAACTCGCCAGAGTGCTCGGAATCGAGCCGGCCGATTTACTCAACCCTCGTTCTGAATAGATCTGGAAGGAGGGACGGAACCGCGGTTGATGAGACTCGGCCAGAACGTTTCCAGGCATTTTCATGCTGCTGACAGGAGCGCGCGCGCGCCTTACAGCGCGCACCGGGTGCTCGTGAACCGAGCCCGCTTTTCTTCGGCAAGCTCAGGCGGTCTCGGCCATTCGGCTTCGCCCCTTGGCGTGTGCAGCCCTTCGGGCTGTGACGGCCCCCGCCCTTGCGGGCGGCGCGGGCTGTCTGTTGGCCTTTCCCGGTGGCGCGGGGCGGGCGG
>NZ_JAMYTM010000053.1:0-26405 GCF_040322475.1 Mesorhizobium sp. M0140
CCTTGCCTACGCCGGCTGGCCGGTGGGCGCCCTCCGCCTCTAGCACGCGCAGCGCCCGCGCGGCCCCCCGCTGCCCCCGCCGGCCGCCGCCCCCCCCCCCCCCCCCACCGGCCTTGGGAGGATTTAGCGGGCTGCGGTCCAGCCCTTGTAGTCCTTCAGGTTCTCGGCCGTGATGAGCTTCGGGTCGAGCAGCACGGTCGGCTCCGCCGGCTTCTTGCCGGCCAGAAGTTCGGCCGCCATCGTCAGCGACTGGCCGGCCATCACATAGGGATCCTGCGAGGCCGAGGCCTTGATCATCGAGGTGCCGGAGGAGAGTTCCTTCTCGATATCGGGCGCGCCGTCGACGGCGGTGAAGATGAACTCCGAGCGGTTGAGCTGCTTGGCGGCAAGCTGGGCGCCGATCGCCGTCGGATCGTTGATGGCAAACACCGCATCGATCTTGTCGAAGCGGGTGAGCAGCGACTGGAACACCTTCAGGCCGCCGTCGCGCGAGCCTTCGGCATTCTGGTCGTCGGAGAGGATCTTGATGTCGGGATGCTGCGCCAGCACGTTCTTGCAGCCCTTCACCCGCTCCAGGATCGAGGACGATGCCGGTCCGTTGAGGATGACGTAGTCGCCCTTGCCGCCGGTGTGGTCGACCAGGTACTGGCAGGCCTCTTCGCCGGCCTTGACGTTGTTGGTCATCACGGTCACGTCGGCGCCCGGCGCCGAAACGTCGAAGGCGGCAACGACGATACCCGCGGCTTGCGCCTTCTTCACCGCCGGCGCGATCGCCTTGGCGTCGACGGCATTGAGCATGATCACGTCGACACCTGCGGCGATGAACGAATCGACCTGCGAGACCTGCTTGTTGAGGTCATAGTCGGCCGATACCGAGGTCACCTCGACCTTCGGGTTGATCTTCTTGGCCGCGTCCTCGATGCCCTTGATGGTGGCGACGAAGAAGGGATTGCCGAGCAGGCCGACCGAGATGCCGACCTTATTGAGGTCCTTGGCCGAAGCGGGCGCGATGGCGAGCGACGCGAGTGCGACGCCGCAGAGCAGTTTGGCGATGGTCTTCATTGCTTTCCTCCGATTGCCCCGCGCCTCTCACGGTGCGTTACATGAAACCGGTCGTTGACGCCGGCGACTAAGGTCAATCACGTTCTTGCTCCTGCCTGGAGCCTGTAGCGGTCGAGGGCGACCGCCACGATGATGACCAATCCCTTGATGATGTACTGCCAGATGTCGGAGACACCGGCCAAGATGAGCCCATTGGAGAGCACCGCGATGATCAGGCCGCCGATCAGCGTACCCCAGATCGAGCCGACACCACCGACGAAGCTGGTGCCGCCGAGGATGACCGCGGCAATGGCGTCGAGTTCGTAGGACTGGCCCAACTGCAAGCCGTTGGCGGCGTAGAGCCGGGCCGCCGACATGGCGCCGCCAAGACCGGCCAGCAGGCCGGAAACGCCATAGACGAAGAGCAGCACCAGCGGCACCTTGATGCCGGTCAGCCGCGCCGCTTCGGCATTGCCGCCGACGGCATAGATCCAGGTGCCGAGCACGGTGCGCTTGAGCACCAGCCAGGACAGCACCACCACCGACAGCGCGATGATGACCAGCCAGGGAATGCCGAACAGCGAACCGTTGCCGATAAAATCGAACGGCAGGTCCGAGTTGAACACCGTGGTGTCCTGGCCGAGCAGGCGGGCAACACCGCGCACCGCGGTCAGCGAACCCAGCGTGACGATGAAGGGCGGCAGCTTGATGTAGGCGATGAGCAGCCCGTTGATGAGGCCGAAGCCGAGCCCGACCAGAATGGCCGCCGGCACGCCGAGCAAACCCCAATCCGGCACCAGCGACACCATCACCGCCACCATCGCCGATGCGGCGAGGATGGCGCCGACAGACAGGTCGATGCCGCCGGTCAGGATGACGAAGGTCATGCCGGCCGCCAGCACGATGTTGATCGACGACTGCTGGGTGACGATCAACAGGTTGGTCTCGGTCAGGAAGCGCGGGTTCAGGAACTGGAAGCCGGCCGCCAGCAGGATCAGCACCGGCAGCATGCCAAGGGCAGCGAAAGCCGTGCGCAACCGTCGGCTGGTGCCGGTGGCCTGGCCGCCTGCGCTGATCTCGGTCGCCTTGTCGGTCATTGCTGAGCCGCTCCCGTTGCAAGTTCCATGATTTTTTCCTGGCTCAGCGGTTCGCCTTGCGATGCCGTCACCTCGCCCGATATCGTGCCGTCGCGCATCACCAGCACGCGGTCGGCGACGCCGATCACCTCGGGCAGTTCGCTGGAGATCATCAGGATGGCGATGCCCTGTTTGGCGAGATTGTCGATCAGCCGGTAGATTTCCGATTTCGCCCCGACATCGACGCCGCGGGTCGGCTCGTCGAGGATGACCACCTTCGGCTCGGTCTCAAGCAGGCGGGCGAGCAGCACCTTCTGCTGGTTGCCGCCCGACAGGGAGCCGGCATTGGCCTGCACCGAACTGGTGCGGATGGAGAGATCGGCAACAGCCTTGGAAGCGCGCCTTTCGGCGGCCGCGAAATCGCGCAAGCCGCCGGCGCGCGAATCCCGCGCCAGCACGCCCATGCTGATGTTGTCGGAAATCGACATGTCGAGGAACAGGCCGAGTTCCTTGCGGTCCTCGGTCAGATAGGCGATGCCGGCATCGAGCGCCTCGCGCGGCGAGCCGATGGAGATCGTTTTGCCGTCGAGTTCCAGCGTGCCTGACACGCGCCTGTCGGCGCCGAAGATCAGCCGCGCAAGCTCGGTACGGCCGGAACCGACCAGACCCGCCAGCGCCAGCACCTCGCCCTTGTGCAGGTCGAACGAACAGTCTTTCAGGAGACGGCCGTCGGACATGCCACGCACCGAGAGCGCCACCGCGCGCTTTTCGTCCGGCGGCCGATGATCCTTCTTGTAGAAAGCCGACAAATCGCGGCCGACCATCATCGAGACGAGGCGCGAGGCGCTGAGGTCGGCACGTTCGAGCGTGCCGACATAACCGCTGTCGCGCAGCACGCTGACGCGATCGGCAAGCTGGTAGACCTCTTCCATGCGGTGACTGATGTAGATGATGGCGATGCCTTGCGATTTCAGCGTCGCGATGACCTCGAACAGCCGGTCGGTCTCGCGCGAGGTCAGCGACGTCGTCGGCTCGTCCATGACGATGATGCGCGCATTGGTCGACAGCGCGCGGGCGATCTCGACCAATTGTCGCTCGCCGAGCGACAGGCTGGAGACCATGTCGCGGGCCGAAAAGGAGACGCCCAGACGCGCGATGATCTCCCTGGCGCGCCGGGTGCACTGGTCACGATCGACGATGCCGAAGCGTCGCGGCTCGTTGCCGAGGAAGATGTTCTGCGCCACCGTCAGATTGGGCGCCAGCGACAGCTCCTGATAGATCACCGCGACGCCGCTGGCGCGCGCCTTGATCGGATCGCCGGTCGCGGCCGGCATGCCGTCGATCAGGATCTCGCCACCGGCATCCGGCCGATAGGCGCCTGAAAGCACTTTCATCAATGTCGACTTACCGGCGCCGTTCTCGCCCATCAAGGCGTGCAGCTCGCCGGCATGGACGCTGAGCGAGACATCGTGCAAGGCACGGATGGTGCCGAACGTCTTGGAGATGTGGCGCATCTCCAGCACCGGCTGGCGCGCCGTCTCGGCCTTGGCAATCGCACTCATCGCGCGCCTCCCGCCACCGCACCAGCGACGCCCCGGTCCATGGTGGCGGCACGCCAATTGCCGCGATAGCCTACCAACCCGGTGAAACGCGACGCGCGCACCGGCTCCGGAACTTCGGCGGCGAATTCGCGCCCAACGCTCTCGAAGGCGAGCGCCGCTGCACCGGTGGCACTGCCCTCCAGCGTGGCGCCCTGCAGGAAAGCCTGGTCGGGACGCAATTGCGCCAGCAGTCCGGCGAGCAGACCGCCCGTATTCAGCCCGCCATCGACGATCACCGTGTTGTTCGAATGGATGAGGTCGAGGCAGAGATCGACCATCAGCGCGACGTAGAGCAGCGCCGTAGCCGCGCGTTCCTCGACATTGGGCGCGCGCCCCGCCAGTCGGCCGGAATGCCCCGCCATCGGCCCGCCCGGCGCGAAGCTCGGCAGCGCCATGATGCCGGCATCGATCACCCGCTGCACCGCCGGGCCGGCGATCTCGCCTTGCCAGCCGGCGCTGATGGTTGCGAATTCACGCCCGCCCATGAAGCGGATGGTCGGCACTGGGCCGCCGCCGACATCGACATTGACCAGCATGTCGCGGTCCCGGTCGAGCGCGTCGAGGGGACAGGACGGATTGAGCACGACGACCCAGGTGCCGGTAGAAACGACGGTGACCGGGCCAAGCTCCTGCCGGCGATAGGCATGCAGCGCCGCATTCGAGTCATGGACGCCGTTGTGGATGGCGATCGGGCTTGCCGCAGCGCCGAGGCGCTGCTCGCCGATAACGGTGCCGGCGCGCTCGAAGGCAGGCATCCGGTCACGCCAGCCCTGCGCGTCGACCAGCGAGGAAAAATCTTGGCGGCGCGGCGCCCACAAATGCGAATGGCAGCCGAGATAGGATACTTCCGAGACCGCCCGTCCGCCAAGGCGCCAGCTCCAATATTGCGGATAGCCGAGGATCGATTTCGACGCGGCGAACGCGTCGGGCTCGACCTCCTGCAGCCACAGCATGTGGCGGCCGTAGTTGAAGCCCAGCGGCAACCGCGGCGAGAAGGTCTCGGCAAAGCCCGGAATGCGGCGATCGATCCGCGCGGCAATCTCGGCCGGCGGCTCTTGCTCGTAATCGAGGATCGGATGCGTCAGCGCCGCCTCGTCGACCAAGGCAAAGGTGCAGCCATGGCCCGAGACCATGACCCCTTCCACTCCATGACCATCGACCGCATCGGCAACGGCGCTGAGCGCCCAATGGTGGAGCGCCGCCTCGTCGAGCACGCTGAAGCCGCCTTGGCGCACCCATTTCGGCTGGGTCCGGCGCTCGTCGACAATGCGCCCGTCCTGGCCGAAGACGAACAGCTTCGAATTGGTCTTGCCGAAATCGAGGACAGCCACCTTCACTGGATGGCTCCCGAGGCTATCCGCACCATGACGCCGGCGTCCTCCAGCATGCGCGCATCGGCGTCGGAGAGACCGTCGTCGGTGACCAGCGTGCCGATGCGGGAAAGCGGCAGCGCAACATTGCGCGCGTGGATCGACAGTTTGCGGCTATCGGCCAGCACCACGATCTGGTCGGCGCAGAGGCTGAGATCGAAGATCGAGCGTACCAGCAGCGGGTGCGATTCCATCACGCCTTCCTGGCCAAGGCCTTGCGCGCCGAGAAAGAATTTGGAGGCGTAGAAGGGCACGGCCTGGGTGAGCGAATGGATGATGCCGGGTTCGCGATGCAGATCACCGCCCGCAACCGTCAGGCTGCAATGGCCGTGGTCGCTGAGATAGGCCGCCAGCGGCATCGAGTTGGTGTAGAGGCGGATGTTGCGCTCGGCGAGCTTGACCCCGAGATGGAAGCAGGTCGAGCCGCCATGCACGATGACGGCGTCGCCGTCACGCACCATGGTCGCCGCGAGAGCGGCGATCTGCCGCTTGGCCTCGACCGCAAGGTCGCGGTTCTCGTCATAGGGCCGGGCGTAGGCGACACCGGCCTGGGAAGCGCCGTCGAGCGCCGAGATGCCGCCATAGACCTTCCGCGCTTCGCCGGCTTCGTCGATCCTGTCGATATCGCGCCTGACCGTCGCGGCCGAAACGCCAAGCCGTTCCTGCAGCTCGCGCACCGAAGCGAACGGACGATCCCGCAGCAGTTCGACGATCTGACGCTGGCGGCCGGAGTCGCTCAATTCTTTCCTCCCGGATGCCATTTCCATGGCAGTTGGCGCAACTTACTCAACATTAGCCGGATTGCAAGCGGGTTTTGATGATACTAGATCACTGTTGACGTAGATCACTCGTATCTGCGATATCAGCGCCAATTCGACCCCGGCAACGGGATTTCGCGCAGGACACGGCCGAGCCGTTGGAGGAAAAGCGCCATGGCGACCCAAGCTGATGCGCAGGAGCTGGCGGCCTTACGGGCGCTTTCGGCCAGCATCGGGCAGAGCCCGCATCTGACCCAGGCGGCAGGCGGCAACACCTCGCTGAAAGCCGGCGACACGCTGTGGATCAAGGCCTCCGGCACCTGGCTGAAGGACGCGCTGGTCGATGACATCATGGTGCCGGTGGCGATGGCGCCGTTGCTGAGAGCCGTCGAACAGCGCGATCGCGCCGCCGACCAGCCGCAGGGTTTCACCATTGCAGCGCTCAACCCGCGCGGCCTGCGGCCGTCGATCGAGACCACGGTGCACGCCCTGATGCCGCAGCGCGTGGTTCTTCACGTCCATTGCGTCGACACCATCTCGCTTGCCGTGCAGGCCGATGGCGAGGCCGAGGTCGCCAGGCGGCTCGATGGCATCGAATGGGCCTATGTGCCTTATTTCCGGCCGGGCCTGCCGCTTGCACGCGGCATTGCCGAGAAACTGCGGCCTGGTGTCGACGTGCTGATCCTTGGCAATCACGGGCTGGTCGTCGCCGCCGAAACCGTCGCCGAGGCGGAGCTTCTGCTGCGCCGTATCAGGTCATTGCTGGCCCGGCCGGCGCGCGCGACCGCCGCACCCGACCTCGATGCCTTGGCGGCGCTTGCCGGCGGCAGCTTCTACAGATTGCCGGCCGATGTCGAAGCGCATGCGGTTGCGCTCGACCCTGAGAGCCGCCGCATGGCGCAGGCCGGCAGCCTCTATCCGGACCACGTCATCTTCCTCGGCCAGGGCTCCATCGTGGCGAAACCAGGCGAGGCGGTGGCCGATGTCATTGCACGACTGGACACGTCGCCTGCGGCGATCCTGTTTCCCGGCGCAGGCGTGCTGATGCGCGGCGACGCCAGTGCCGGCGCCGATGCCATGCAACGCTGCCTCGCCGACGTGACGGCGCGCATCGACGTCGCCGCACGGCTGAACTATCTCACCGCTTCCGAGAATGACGAGCTGGTCAACTGGGACGCCGAGCAATATCGCCAGAAGCTCAACGCGGCTGGCGGCTAGCATGGACATGATGCCACTTGTCATCGGCATCGACCTAGGCACATCAGGTGCGCGCGCCGTCGCCATGCGCCCGGATTTTTCCATAGCCGGGCATTCGGCCGTTCCACTCGACAGGTTTGGCCGCGATGACCGAGCCCCCACGGCATGGTGGCAAGCGGTCAAGGCGGTGCTGACGGACCTGCTTTCCGGCATCGACCGCACGGCGGTCCGCGCCATCGCCATCGACGGCACCTCCGGCACGCTGCTGCCGGTCGACGTCGCCGGGCGGCCGCTGGCCGAACCGCTGATGTACAACGACAAGGTCGATGACGACGACATTCTGGCCGCGATCGACCGCACCGCGCCGGCTGCAAGTGCAGCGCACGGAGCGACATCCGGCCTCGCCAAGGCCCTGCGCTTCCAGCATCTGCCGGGCATTGCGGCGGTGCTGCATCAGGCCGACTGGATTGCCGGAAACTTCTCCGGCCGCTTCGACGTCAGCGACGAGAACAATGCCCTGAAGACAGGCTATGATGTCGAGGCCCGCCGCTGGCCGGAATGGATCGCCGCGACCGGAATGCGCGTGGAGTTGCTGCCGCGCGTGGTCGAGCCGGGCGAAGTCACCGGCGCCCTCACCGCGGAAGCCGGGGAACTGTTCGGCTTGCCGCGCGATGTGGCCGTCGTCGCCGGAACCACGGATGGCTGCGCCTCGTTCCTGGCGACCGGTGCTGCCGCGATCGGCGACGGCGTCACCGCGCTGGGATCCTCGCTGACCATCAAGATCCTGTCCGACCGGCCGATTTCGGCGCCGCGCTTCGGCATCTACAGCCACCGGCTCGGCAACGCCTGGCTGGCAGGCGGTGCGTCGAATTCCGGCGGCAAGGTGCTGGCTCAGCATTTTCCGCTCGCCCGTATCATCGAACTCAGCGCAAAAATCGACCCGGAGACCGACACCGGCCTCGATTACTATCCGCTTCCCGCCACGGGCGAACGATTTCCGATCGCCGATCCGGCGCTGCCGCCTCGCCTTGCACCCCGGCCGGCGGACGACGCCGATTATCTGAAAGCGATGTTCGAAGGCATCGCCGCGATCGAAGCGCTCGGCTATGACAGGCTTGCCGAACTCGGCGCGCCCGCGCTGATATCGGTCAGGAGCGTCGGAGGCGGGGCGGCGAACCCAGCCTGGACGGCAATCCGGCGGCGCAGGCTCGGCGTCGATTTCCTGCCCGCGCTTTCCGACGAGGCCGCCGCCGGCACGGCGCGGCTGGCGCTGATGGGTGCAAGCCGGGCAGGACTCCTATGAGCGCGAAAACGATCGAACGTCTCGACGGCATCGGGCCGCTGGCGGAGCGCTACGACGTGTTCCTGCTCGACCAGTTCGGCGTGCTGCATGACGGCACACGGCCCTATCCGGGCGCGGTGGCAGCGCTGTCGGCGCTGAAGCGCGCCGGCAAGACCGTGGTGCTGGTTTCGAACTCCGGCAGGCGGGCACGACCCAATGAAAGCCGGCTCATAAAACTCGGCTTCGAAGCGGGAAGCTGGGATCATTTCGTTTCTTCCGGCGAGGTGGCGTGGCGATCCTTTAGGGATATGGCGACGTCGGGGAAGCTGCGCCCAGGGACAAAATGCCTGCTGATCAGCCGTGAAGCTGACCGCTCCGCGATCGAGGGCCTGCCTTTTGTGCTGACCGGGTCCGGCGATGAGGCCGAACTGGTGCTGATCGCGGCCAGCGAGGGTGACCGCTTTGACCTCGACCATTATCGCAGGCTGTTCGCGCCGGCCGCAGAGCGGCGGGTGCCGTGTTTCTGCACCAATCCCGACATCATCATGCTGACGGCCGTTGGCCCTCGCTTCGGCGCCGGCCGTCTGGCCGATCTCTATGAAAGCCTGGGCGGCAGCGTTACCCGAATCGGCAAGCCCGACAAGGCGATTTTCGACGCCGCGCTGGCGCTGGCCGGCGAGCCGGACCGTGGCACCGTGGTCTGTGTCGGCGACAGCGTCGAACACGATATATCGGGCGGAAACAGCACCGGCATCGCCACCGCGCTGGTGCTGAGCGGAATACTGGCGGACACACCGGATCTCGCCGCTGTTTTCGACGAACAGCAGGCCTGGCCGGACTACATTACGGACAGCTTCAGCTTCCGCTGACCGCTTCCAGCATGCGCCGCGCGCTCTCCTCGTCGGTGATCAGGATGGTTGGGGCAATGAGGGTCATGGCGCCGAGCAGCGCTTCGGTTTTCTCCTCGCCACCGGAAGTGAGGATACGGATCGGTGCCTTGCGCAGACGGTCGACATCCACCGACATCACGTGGCTGTTGACGGGATGGTCGACCAGATCGCCGTTGCGGTCGAAGAAATGGAACAGGAGGTCACCCACGGCGCCACGCGCAAGCAGGGCCTCCCGATCCGCCTCCTTGAGGAAGCCGCCACGAGAGAAGGTGGTGGCCGAGGCGATCCCGCCGACGCTCAGCAGAACGGCATCGAGCACGTCGGCCATCTCGAAAATCTCCTGCAGGCCGCAGCGCTCGATCAGTGCGATCTTGGTCTCGACGCTGTCGACGACGGCTGGTGTCGGCATCAGATAGCCGTCGCCCTGGAATATCTGAGCGAAGCGCCAGGCGAACTCGGCTGGGTTGACCCGGCGCACGACGCCGACACCGCCAAGCAGCGAAATCACCTTGAAATCGGTGAGCGACTTGGCGCTGATGAAGGGCAGGCTCGAGAACAGCGTCTGCCCCCAGCCGACGCCGACCCGCATCCCGGACTTCATCGTGTCCGACAGGAAACTGCCGGTCTTGGCGCTGATCGCTGGTATCGGATCGGCATCGGGTGCCGAAAGCGGCGCCACCAGCGCCTGCTGCAGCCCGAACGTCTTCTCCAGCGCGCGCTCAAGCCGCACGATTTCCGACAATTCGCTCTCGATGGTGATCTTCACTTCGTTGCGCGCCCGGGCATCCGCCAGCATGCGCACGATGGTGACGCGACCGACGCCGAGCACGTCGGCGATCTCGTTCTGCGTCATCTGTTCGACGAAATACATCCAGGCGGCGCGAATCCTGAGGCGATCCGTCCGGCTTTCGCTGGCGACCTGCTCGGTTGCCTCGCCTCGACCGTCTTCGCTTTCGCCCTGTCGTCGTCTGCCCAAGTCTGTCTCTCCCCCTGCGGCGACGGACGAGCGCGCTGCCGCCGATTCTGCATGCTGGTCTAGTATCGCCTATTGATCTACCAATCGATAGGAACAATGTAGAGAGTGGCGGCTGCCCCGGTTGGCGGCTATCCGCAGCAAATTTCAAGGCGATCCGCGATGCTCCGACAAATCTCCGAAGATGTCCGCGTCAATCTGAAGGACCGGCTGCGGGAAGTCCGCGAAATCATCCGCCAGAGCCGCCATGACGGCAGCGGCGATGCCAGCATCCTGCGCGAAGCAACCAGCCATCTGCCGCCGTTTCCAGGCAAGGGCATCGAAGGCCTGCTCAGCCATGCCGCGAGTGCCGTCGACGAAGCGCTGTCGATCGCTGAAGCTTTCGTCCCGCATGAGCGCCCGATCAAGGTGGACGGCACGACGGTGAAGGGCCTCGGCACCTATTTCCCGGTCGGCAACGAGGATCGCCAACTGGACGCCGAACGCCTGTTCCGGCGCGATATGTATTATCTGACCAAGGCGGTTCTTGCCGGCCTGAACATCGACAATGCCCGCATCCACGAAGCCGATTTCGCGGCCGTCCATGCCACGATGCGCAAGCGGCATGGCGATCTGCTGGCCGCGTTGGCCGCGCCAGGTGCCGGACTGCAGGCAATCGCGGCCACCTGTTCGGCGCTGCTGGTCGAGTGCCTCGGCCAGCGTCCGGTCCGCTTTGCCGAAACGATGTCCGAAACGCCGGCGGTGGTGGGCAGCAGCGCGCTTGACGTAAGCTGCCTGGCACCGCTCGCTTTGGCCTGCGGCCTGGCGACCGCCGGCAGGGACGGCGCGCCGGAGCCGGATATGCTGGAGATCGCGATACTGGCGGCGGATATTCGCCACGACCGCATCGTTCAGGCCTGCGCCAAGGCAAACCCGATCGCTGAACTGACACCGGTGTTCGCCACCTTGCTTGCCCATCTGCCGTAGTTGGCCGGCCTGGGCTAGCCTTCAGCGGCCATGGCCATGATCGCTTTCTTGGCGCGCTGGATGGAAGCCGGGCTCATCGAGAGTTCGGTCAGCCCCATCTTCACGAATGTCGCAATGAGATCCGGACGGCCGGCCGCCTCACCGCACATGCCGACCATGATACCGGCGGCGACGCCGGCTTTTGCCGTCATTTCGATCGCCGACATGACGGCTGGATTGGTGACATCGTTGAGCTTGGCGACGGTCGGATTGAGCCGGTCCGCGGCCATGATGTACTGGGTCAGATCGTTGGTGCCGATCGAGAAGAAAGCGACCTCCTTGGCCAGCGTCGGGGCGATCAGCACGGCGGCCGGGGTTTCGATCATTACGCCGAGATCGAAGGTCGCATGCGGCACGCCTTCGGCTTTCAGCTCGGCCGTGCATTCGTCAACCAGCACGCGCGTCTGCCTGACCTCCGAGAGGTCGGACACCATCGGCAGCATCACCTTGATGTTGCCGTGCACGGCTGCGCGCAGCAGCGCCCGCAGTTGGCGCTTGAAGATGTCGGGCCGGTCGAGACACATGCGGATGCCGCGCCAGCCGAGGAAGGGGTTTTCCTCGTCGGGAAATTCGATGCCGGCAATCGGCTTGTCACCGCCGATGTCGAGCGTGCGTACAATGACCGGATAAGGCGCAAAAGCCTTGGCCAGCGCCGCATAGGTCTCGGCCTGCATGTCTTCCGAGGGCAGATGCATATGGCGCATGAACAAAAGCTCGGTGCGGAACAGGCCGATGCCCATGGCACCAGCCTCTTGCGCCGCTTCGATTTCCTCGAGTGAGCCGATATTGGCCGCGACCTCGATGATCCTGCCGTCGGCGAGCTTCGGCGTCACCGTCTTGAAGATGGTCAGGCCGGCGCGCTCCTTTGCCGCCGCTTCGACGCGGCCGGCGAAATCGGCACGGGTCGCCTCGTCGGGGTCGATGATCACATGGCCGGCATTGCCGTCGAGCGCGACGTCTCGCGCGGTGCGCAAGGCATTGACCTGGCCGCCGAGGCCGAGCACTGCCGGAATGCCGTGCGAGCGCGCGATGATGGCGATGTGCGAGGTGGCGCCGCCATGGCCGCACACCACGCCGCCGATACGCTTCAGCGGCGCGCGTGCCAGATCCCAGGCGCCGATGTCATCGGCAATCAGGATAGCCCCTTCGGGTATGTTTTCGAGGCTGACATCGTCTTGGCCCAGCAACACGAGGCAGATCTGCCGCCCGACCGCATGAACGTCATCCGCCCGCGCGTTGAGATAGTGATCGTCGACCGCGCTGAATTCGGCGGCAATGGTGGAGGCGGCGGTGATGACGGCGGAGACCGCGTCATTGCCGCCCTTGATCAGGCCCTCGGCCTCACCAGTCAGGCTATCGTCGGCGGCGATATCCCTGAGCGCGGCGACGATGCCGCGGTCTCCAGCCGACAGGCTGTCCTGCGCCAACGCATTATCCATACGGGCCTGGACCGCGCCGACGGCCGTGCGGAACCTGTCGATCTCGCCTTCTATCTCCTCGGCCCGCAACACGCGGCCCTGTCCGGCGATATCGGGTGGAAAATGCGCAAAGGCCGGGCCGATGGCGAAACCTTCGCTGGCGGCCACGCCACGCAGGCGGTTTGCCCCGTCAGGTGCCGCCGGCACGGATCCGGGCGCGGGTGCCGCTTCCTGCCCGGCATCGTTCGCCGGGCTCTGCGCCTCCGCTTCATCATCGAGGCCGGCCCGCGGATTCTCGAGATAGCCGATCAGCGCCTCGAGTGCCTCGATGGCATCGGCGCCATTCGCCCGCACCGTGACTTCCTGGTTCTCCTTGACCGCCAGCAGCATCAGCTTGACCGAACTCTTGGCGCTGACCGCCTTGCCGTCCTTGACCAGTTCGACGTCGGATTCGAAGCCCTTGGCGAGCTTCACGAACCGCGTCGCGGGACGGGCGTGCAAACCTTCATGCACTCTGACGATGGTCGAGCGTTCCATGGCAATACTCTGGTTTTGGGCGCCGCTCCCAACATAGGCCACGGCGCGAATGCTGTCAGGCGGCGATGGTGATGATTGCGCCGGTCTTCAGGGCGGCCACCAGCGCTTGCGGGTCGACTTGCGACGCACAGATCTCGCCCGGCCTCTCGGCCTCGGTAGCGCCGTTGAACGAGATGACGACATGGCCCATTTCCAGCACCTTGCTCCACGCGCTGGAGCCGACCGCTGTGATAACAGCGACAACCGGGCCGAGGGTGATCGAAGCGCCCTTGGCGGGCGCTCCGTCACTTGGTCCCTGCTCCGCCTTGTGGAGCACCGAAACCTCGGCAAGCTCCGGCGGCGAGCCATCCGCAAACAGGATGACCACGCCCCCTTCGGCAAGGTCCGCCACTTCGGGGCCGATGGCAGTGACCCGTGTTCTCAACAGAACCGTCATATGGCGAACCTCATTTTCTCAACTTTCCCTAGAGCGGTGAACCGCTCTAACTCTTTGTTTTGACGCAATTTCCAAGGGAAAGCATTATGCGCTTTTCCCAGAGTTGCCTTAGAACACGATCAGGCTGACGACCCAGGCGATCAGCACCGAGACCGGCCCCATGATCTGGCGGCTGATGAGCACCGCCGGAACGCCGATTTCGATCGTCTTCGGCTTGGCCTCACCGAGCGCCAGGCCGACGGGGACGAAGTCGCAGCCCACCTGGGTATTGTAGGCAAACAGCGCCGGCAGTGCCATTGCCGGCGAAATCGTGCCGTTGGCGATCTGCGGGCCGATGATGGCGACGCCGATGACCTGCGCGATGACAGCGCCTGGCCCGAGAATGGGCGACAGGAACGGCAGGCCGCAGATCGCCGAGATGATCAGCAGGCCGACGATGTTGTTGGCCAGCGGACCCATCGGCTGCGCCAGCACATCGCCGATGCCGGTATACAGGATCAGACCGATGAGCATGGTCACGAAGGCCATGAACGGCAGCACGTTGCGGATGACCTGGTCGATGGTGCGGCGGCCGGCATTGAAGAAGATGCCGACGATACGTCCCATGACCCGGCCGATCGTGCTGATGAGGCCGATCAGCCCACCCTCGCTCGGCAGCGGCTGTGGTGCCGCGGCCGCATTGTTGCTTGAACTCATCGCTGCTGCTCCCCCTGCAGTCGTGACCGTTTCGGATCCGTCCGCCATTGTGATGTTGGCCGGCTTCACGCCCGAAACGTAGATGTCCTCGGTGATGAACTGGGCCAGCGGCCCCGATTGACCGACCGGCGTCAGATTGACGGTCGGGATGCGCTTGCGCGGATAGACGCCGCATCGTGCGGTGCCGCCGCAATCGACGACCACCACCGCCATCTCGCTTTCGATCGGCGGCGCCCTGAAGCCGTCGACGGCTTCGCCACCGGTCATGTCGGCAATAAGCTGTGCCACCGGGTGGATGCCACCACCGGTGACGGAAACAACCTTGCTGCGCTGTTCGGTCGGCTCGATCACGAGCGGGCCACCCCAACCGGTCTTGCCCCGGGAGATGCGTACGGCTTTATATGTCTTGGCCATGATGTCCTCCCCGCCCTTACAGCTCGACGCCCTGGCGGCGTGCCATGATGGCGGTGATGCGTTCGGTCAGCATGCCCTTGAGCAGGATGACGACGAGACCGACGATTGCGTACCAGATCGCCACCTTGACGTGGTAACCGGCAACGACGACGCCCTTCTTTTCCAGCTCCAGCAGCGCAACGAGAATGCCGCCCCAGACGAAATACTCGCCGGGATTGATGTGCGGGAACAGGCCGAGCGGCGGGTGCACATAGGACACGGCCGCGTCATAGAAGGCCGGCTTGTGCTTTTCTTCCAGGAACGATCCGAACGTATAGGCCATCGGATTGGTGAGGAAGAACACCGCCAGCAGCGGCAACAGCGTGTAGCGCGTCAGCGCGATCCGGCCGGCGCCGCGCGCCAGGCCATGCACGCGCTCTTCGCCGACCAGTTCGGTGACGGCGTAGAAGGCCGTCATCAGCACCACCAGCGTCGGGATGATGCCGGTGACGAAGCCGGCGAAGACCTCGCCGCCCTTCTGGAAGATGCCGATGAAGTACTTGCCGATGGCGGTCAGCCAGCCGAGCTGCTCTTCCTGCTGGACGTCCTTCAGCTTTTCCTTGAACTGATCGACGGTGATCGGTCCGCTGTCCGCTTGTGCGAGGACAACGAGATGGTCGGAGGCATGCTCGACTGCGAGCTTGCCATGCAATGCGGCATCCGAGACCATGGCACCTGCGACATGCAGATTGTGCACGGCCATGTCGGCATGCTGCGCCAACAACGAAAATACAGACATTTCTCCTCCTTATGCCACCCGCCGGTTGATCCCAGTCGGTGCGCGGCGTCCTCTATCCCTTTGATTTAGAGCCCGAAATCCTGCGGCCCTAAGCCCTTGCTATGTTCAAGCCGGACAGGCCCGGCTTCTTCCCCGGCTCCGACCGTGTCTTGTCGATCTGCTCGATCGCCCGTTTCACGGCCTCGGCCACACCGGGTTCCCCCTCCCCCATGATTGCAGGGTTGGACCGGAGTTTATCGAGGGGAACACCCTCGAATTCTTCATGTCTTTTGAATTTGGTGAAGACGGAACGGCCGCTCATCACCATCAGGCGGCGCACGACCAGATCAGGCGTCACCACGACGAGCGCGATGGTGCCCTTGGCCAACCGGCCGCGAAAATTGCCGGCTCCGACGAAGCCATCCTTGTACTGGTCGGTGACGCCCCTGAAGACATCCGAATAGTGCCGCATCTGCAGCCAGACGCCGAGCGACTGCAGCGCCCACACGATAACCAGCAGAAGCAGTCCCCACTGCCAAATCGCCATTCGGTTCTCCTCCCGAAGCCTCAGTTGAACCGCACCTTGGACCGGCGCGTGACAACAGCAAAGTGAGAACATTTGTTTCCGAGAATGTCAATATGTATGATATTGGCCTCGGCTGCGGTCATCTACAAGGGCGCTGACCGATTTCGGCCGTGGCGCTGTTGTGCTAGGCTGACCGGGAAACAGGATACGAGGAACATGGAGCTGCCCTTCAGGGACGAGCTGGCCTTGATGCCGGATCTTCGCCATCGGCTGCGGCAGCTGCGCTGGTTCCGCGCCACCTTTCGCGGCAGCGCCAAGGTGGTCTCGGACACGTTCGGCGTGCGCTTCGAGATCGACGAGGCCAAGCTCACCAGAGCCTTTCTCGACTGGGTCGAGATCATGGAAGCGCAGAAGCGCTTCGCCGCGATCGACCGCGCCGACTTCATCGTCTTTGCCGCCGGCCTCGTGCTGCGCGAGTTGATAAAACAGGCGCCGGCAAAAGAAATATCCGGCCTCACCCAACTGATCGAGACGGAAACGAACGCCGGCACGCTGGAAATCGTCCGCTTCTGGCCGGAGGGTTTCCTCTACACCAACTACTGCGTCTCGGTGATTTCGGCGATCCACGAGCAGGAATTCGGCACGGCACCCGGCATCGACAAATGCGCCGACGATTTGCGCACATGGTGGTCCTATCGCGAGAATGTGACCGAGATGCCGGCCTATGCGGTGGCTTTCCTCGACCGCTTTCTCGGCGCCGAACCGAACTGGATCACCCCAGATCGCGCGCAGTCCCGGCAAGCCATGCAACGGGCGCTCGGGTCTTCCCGTGCGAGCGATGCGTTGCGCCAGCTTTGAGCCCGCTCTTCGCGCCCCCAAAACGCACGCGCTATTGAACATTTGACTTTTTGCCGATAGCGATGTGCGAAAATTGACTCGAGAGGGAAACGCGTGGCGCGACCAAGGCCTATTATTTTCGATTGCGACGGCGTTCTTGTCGACAGCGAGCCGCTGGCCGCCCGCGCCTATGAGCGCGTCTACGAAAAGCACGGCATGCCCGGTGTCAACACCAGCATCATCGCCCAATGCGTCGGCATGAAGCAGTCCGATATCATCGCCAGGATCAAGGAATTGACCGGGCACCAATTTCCGGCGGCGGCGGACGGCGACATCTGGGCCGAGACCAAGGTGCTGTTCTCGCAGGAATTGAAGCCGACACCGGGAATCACTGCGTTTCTCGCGACGCTTGCGGGCGACCGCTGTGTCGCCTCGTCCTCCTCCGTCGAGCGCATAAACCACAGCCTTGCCGTGACCGGGCTGGCGCGTTTCTTCGGCGACGCGATCTACAGCTCCTCGATGGTCAAGAACGGCAAGCCCGCGCCGGACATCTTCCTCTTCGCGGCGGACAAGATCGGCGCCAATCCCGTTGACTGCATCGTCATCGAGGACTCGCCCTTCGGCATCCAGGGCGCTGTCGCCGCCGGCATGACGGCGATCGGCTACACCGGCGGCGGCCATACCTATGCCGAGCACGCCGCGCGGCTGACAGCTGCCGGTGCCGATTTCGTCTGCGCCGACTGGCAAGAAGTTAGCCGGCAATTGGCTAGGTTTGGTGTGCCGGCCTAGGCTCTTAGCGAATGGGCAGTCCAAGGCGGACCCATTGGTCGGGCGGAATCACTGGCCCGACACGGAAATTGAAGGACAAGACCTTCGTTGCATCGGTGTCGACCTCGCACCGAAAACCCAGATGATACCATGTGGTTGTGGTGCGGAAGGCGACATCCGGAGCATCAAGGATATTGCCGGCCTTCAGCGGAACACTTGGGATCAACTCGGGGAAATAGGAGGCGTCCAGCAATTGCTGCTGCAACGCGCTGGCGCAAAGTTGGGCGGCCCGCTTGCCGCGAGGCACACCGGCCATCGAAGTCGTGGCCGACGTATCGCCGGTCGCGCCTTGCGAATAGAGTCTGTGAACACCCGGAAGGCCGGAATAAGTCCGCGACTTGGCAACGGCCACCTCCTTCGAGCTTGGCTTCCCGGCGTCCCCGCTTCCGGATTTCGAAACCTTTGACGGGCCGGGTTTCGGCGTATTTGCGGGTTTGGGTTTCGGCGCTTCTGCCGACGTGGGAAGCTCGATCTCACCTTCGCCGGCAGCCAATGGCGTTGGTGACGCTTCCGGCTCTTGTTTGTCTGCCAGCTGTTTGTCCATCTCCTGGGTCGGAGTTTCCGGCTTCTCCGTATCCTGTGTGGGCTCGGCCGATTTGTTCTCTGCCTGCTTCGGCACAACAGGCGGCTTCGACGCGTCATCCTTGGTCGGCGACGGCGAGTTGTCCTGAGCGCTGCCCCCATCCAGGGATTTCCTCGGGCCGGTATCCTTGTCGCCGAACTGAAAAACGGGCTTCAGGACCTCGACTGGCGACGGCTTGCTCGGTTGCTTTTCCGGCGGAGATGGCTTTTCGACTTTCGGTTCCGGCGGTTTTTCAACCTTGGGTTCCGGCGGCTTTTCGGCTTTGGCTTCCTTTGGCGGTGGTACCGGAGCAGGTTTAGGTTTCGGCTGCTCGGGCGGAGGCACGAGCGCGACATTGACCGGCTGCTCCTCCTGCGGCTGTTGGGGAGGCACCGGCAGGCCGTAGATCAGGAACGCCGCGATGAGCGCATGCAGGATCAGCGATGCGGGCAAGGCCCACAGCAAAGTCCGACGCCGCTGACGTGTCTCGTCCTTCATCCTGACCGATGTGGAATGAAATAGCGGCGGCTTCAAGCATAAGGACTGCATTGGCGCAGTTTGACCGCTGACAGCTTGGTGATCTGGATGATCACACGCAGAAGGATCAGCCCAGAATCCTATCCAGAAACCGGTCGTCCAGCCGCGTTTCGCCGAACCAGTTCAGCCGGTTGATGCTGACGAAGCCGGCGTCGATCACCGCGTTTTCGTCGCCCGGCTGGCTGGCGTGAGCCCGACCGCGCGGGACCGTGATGACAGTGCGCCCGCCATCGCTCTCCACGATCTCGGCCGTGCGGGCGATCTTGTCGCGGCCAATGCGTGGCTGGCGGATTTCGGCCGGCAGCGCCGTCGGTAGGTTGACGCTCAGCCAATGGCCCTCCGTCGACCAGTCGGCGCGCGACTGCCAAAGCGAGGCAATCAGCGCTCCCAGCCATTGGTCGTCGCCATCGGTGAAATCAGGATCCTTCACACGCGAAAAGCCGATCGCCGGCACGCCCCAGAAGGTCGCCTCCCGCGCAATCCCGAGCGTGCCGGAATAGGCAAGGTCCTCGGCAACGTTGCGCCCGTTATTGACACCCGACAGCACAAGGTCCGGTTTCTCTGCGTCGGCAAACAGCCACGTCATCGCGCTCACCACGCAATCGGCGGGCGTGCCGGAACAGGAATACCAGCCCGGCCTGACATGCCGCATCGTCAACGGTCTGGCGATCGTCAATGACGAACCGGCAGCGGTGCGCTTGCCGTCGGGCGCGACCACCCACACATCGTCGCTCAACGCGCTTGCGGCTTTGACGAGACGGGCAAGCCCCGGCGCTTCGATGCCGTCGTCGTTGCAGACCAGGATTCTCATCGTTCTCTTGCCTCCGGCACCGGGATGCGCTGGCCGGTGCGGCATTGCGTGCGCAGCGACGGAATGTGGTTTTTGAGATCACCGAGAAGCTCGGCCGCGCAGGAGTGACCGAGTGCCGCGGGACGCCCGGCCTTCTCCCAGATGTCGACATTGCCCGACAGCGTAGGATGGGTCGGCATGCGCACCCAGTCCGCCCGGCCGGCCTTGTGCAGCAGATCGCCAGGCGAGCCTGACGGCAGATGCCCGGTGAGCAGCACCGGAAACCCTGCCTGACCGGCGCGCGGCAGCAGCCGTGACGACGGGCCGGCCTCGCCCATGCCGTCATCGGCAAGCAACGGCAGCGACGGCAGGGGATCAGCATCGGTCCAGTCGGCTGCGTCTTGCAGGCGGGCAAGCAGGAGTCCGGAAACGCCCGGCAACAGAGACGCGGTGGCGCCGATCTGCACTTCCAGCGATGAGCGCATGCCGGCATGGATGGCGAACGGCCCCGGCAAGGCCGCGATCAGCTCCAGCGACCGCCCCGAGAGTGGCGTCGGCAAAAGACATCCGTCCGAATGCCTCGCAACCCACTGCGAGATTTCGCGCGCCCGCGCCGCACCTGGCACGGGATCCGCGCCATAGGAAGCATCAAGAACAAGCAGGTCGCAGTGCGGGATCGTGTCCATCACAAAGACATTGCTGTCCGGCACCACATCGGCCGAATAGGCGACGCGGCTTTCGCCGTCGTCGACGGCAAACCAGACGCCGCCGACCACATGTCCCGATCGTCCCGTCCGGATCGTGAGATTGCCGCTCTTCAGCATGTCGCAAGGTTCGAACAATTCGATGCGATCTTCTGGAAAAGGGAACCGCCTGAAATCCTCGGGCTCAGCATAGCCGGCAAGCGTCGCCGGAGCCTCGTCGCGGGTCTCAGCCGTCATGAAAATCGGGCCGGCATAACCGCGCGCCAGAAGCCAGCTCAGCGCGCCGATATGATCCTCATGCGCGTGCGAGACGAACAGCGCGTCGATGTCGGCGATCGACCCGTTCAGCGCCGGATAATAGTCCGCGCCCGACGCGCCGACCTTGATGCCGACATCGAGCAGGATGCGATCGTTGCCGCTGCTGACAGCGAGGCTGGTGCGGCCTTTTTCCCCAAAACCGCCGAGCAGATCGAGCATCATCACGATGCTGCCCCTATTGCCGGGATCAGCCAGCCGGACCGTATCCGAAGACGCGCCCGGGCTCCGCTCTCCAGCACAACCGGGTCGGGCTGTTCGAAATGCAAGGTGAGGTCGGGACTGGTCAAAGGCGTGAATTCGATCCGCGCCGAACCACCCTGATAGATCACCCGTTTGACCAGGCCATCGAAGCCGGGACCGTCCGGCGACACGTCGAGATCGGTCGACCGGCAGCAGATCTTTGCCCCAGTTCGCGGCCGCTCGCCAGCCCGGCAGCGGACGACCAGTTCAGCGCCGAGAATCCGGACCTTGCAATGGCCCCTTTCTTCCGCGCTCAACACATCCGCGGGCAACAAAATGCCTTGGGAAATGAAGGACGCCACCATTTCATTTGCCGGCTCATGATAGAGCTCGGGCGGCGTCGCGAGCTGGGCAAGTCGCCCGCCGTCCATCACCGCGATCCGATCGGCCAGCGCCATCGCCTCGGCTTGATCATGGGTGATGTAGACGATGGTGGTGCCAGTGCGCTTGTGGAAGGACGCGAACTCGTCCTCCATCGAGGCCCTCAGATGCACATCGAGATTGGCGAGCGGCTCGTCGAACAGCACCAGCGAGGGCGCGGCGACAAGGCAGCGTGCGAGCGCCACGCGCTGGCGCTGGCCGCCGGAAAGATTGGCCGGCCTGCGCTCGCCCAGCCCTTGCAGATTGACCAAAGCGAGTGCGTCTTCAACCTTCTGGCGCGCGACCGCTTTGTCCAGCTTCGCCACCTTCAGCGAATAGCCGATGTTTTCGGCGACCGTCATGTGCGGCCACAGCGCATAATTCTGGAAGACGATGCCGACGCGCCGCTTTTCCGGCGCGACGCTGCCGCCCTTGCCCGAAACGACCTCGCTGCCGATGCGGATTTCGCCTGACGTCACTTTCTCGAATCCCGCGACCAGCCGCAGCAACGTCGTCTTGCCGCAACCGGAGGGGCCGAGCACTGCCAGGAATTCGCCGTCGGCGACGTCGATCGACACATCCTTGACGGCATCGAAATTGGCGAAGCTCTTGGTCACATTGTCCAGGCTCAATCGCGCCATGGCAGCACTCCGCTGGGAAGGTAGGGGGCAAGCAGATTGGTCACCAGCATCAGCACGAAGGTGACCGCGACGGTGATGACGGACATCGCCGCCGCGTAGTTGGAATCGCCGCCCTGCTCGAAGGAAAACATCACCACGCCGATCGTTTCCGAGCCTGACGACCACAGCAGCGCCGAGACGGTGAGCTCGCTGAGCGCCGTCATGAAGATCAGCAGGCCGCCGGCGATCGCCGCCGGTGCGACGAGCGGGAAGATGATCGTGCGCATGCGTGTGAACAGCCCGGCGCCCGCCACTTGCGCCGCCTCCTCCAGCGCCCGATCGATCTGGTGATAGCCGCTGATGGTCGGCCGCAGCGCCAGCACCAGGAAGCGGGCGAGATAGGCGTAGAGGATGATCCAGACGGTGTTGTAGAGCTGGATGCCGGTCAGCGGGATCGGCCGCAGGAACAGCAACAGCGAGGCGATCGCCAGCACCACGCCGGGCAAGGCATAGGGCAGCTCGACCGACAGATTGAGCAGCCGAACCCAGCGCTGCTTGCCCCAGGCGATCAGATAGCCGATCGGCACGGCGACTAGGACCGCGAAGAAGGCCGCCGCGATCGACAGCCAGAAGCTGTTGAAGAAGGCGCGGCTGGCCGCATCATGCTCGAACAGCACGAAGCGATAATTGTCGAACGTTGCCGTCTTGGCCGTGAGCGCGATGCCATAGCCCGGCACCAGCGATGTCAGCACCAGCCCGAACAGCGGCAGGATCAGCACCACGACGATCAACAGCCACATGCCCGCCTGGACGGCGGGCCGCCAACGGCCGAGCTCATAGGGCTCGGCCGCCAGCGAGGTGGAGCTGATGCGATAGTCGCGGCGGCGGCTCATGACCTCCTGGGCGAGGATGCCAGCCATGGCGATGACGCCGATCAGCACCGACAGGAAGGCGGTTTCGCCGAGCACGGCGGGACCGCCGCCGGCCAGCCGTTGATAGATCAAGGTCGGCAGCACGAGATAGTTGGCGGGAATGCCGAGAAAGGCCGGAATGCCGAAATTGCCGACGCAGGAGACGAAGGCCAGTGCGGCGGCCGCCATGATCGACGGCGTCATCAGCGGCAGCACGATGGTGACCAGCACGGTGAACCAGCCGGCGCCGCCGGCCCGTGCCGCTTCGACCAGCTCGCGCGGCAGCTTGCGCAGGCCGGCACGCACCAGCAGGAAGACCAGCGGGCCATACTGCACGCCGAGCAGCAGGATGATGCCCGAGGTGGAGTAGAGCGGGTTTTTGGTACCGAGCGGCGGTGCCGCCCCGAACAGTTTCAGGAATGGACTTGCCGGGCCGAACAATTGCAGCCAGGCCAGCGCCGTCACCTGCGGCGCGATCATCAAGGGCATGACGTAACAGAGCACCATGGCGCTGCGAGAGCGGATATCGGTCAGGGTGACGAGGACGGCCACCAGCGTTCCCGACAGCACCGCAAGCAGGGTGCCACCGATGCCGACGACCAGCGTGTGCCAGGTGGCGATCCAGGTCGCCGGACTGGCGAGCCCCGCCTTTATCGCGACGGTCGACAGCGTGCCGCCGGGTGCCACGATTTCCTTGATCAGGCGCAGCATCGGCAGCAGCGAAAGCAGGACGATGACGATGGCCACCGCCGCCGTCAGGACCATTTCCTGGCCCCGGCTTTCCCTGATCCGTGTTGACATGATTGCTTTTCCTGGGATCGATCAGCCGATGCGCTCGGATTTCGCAGTCGGCATGCCGCTAGGGGGGCATGCCGACTGGATTGCCGGCTCAGCCGCCGAACAGTTCCGAGAACTTCGCCTTGTCGGCGTCGGTCTTGGCGACGATTGCCTTGGTGTCGAACGACATCACCTTGACCTTGACGCCTTCCGGCAGCCATTCGGGGCGGCCGACCGAGGCACGCGCCGGCAGATAGCCCATCGAAAGCGCCAGCTTCTGGCCGTCATCGGAAAGAATGAAGTCGACGAACTTCTTGGCGCCATCGACATTCCTGGCGGTCTTCATGATGGCGACCGGTTCGGTCACTGCCGGCACACCTTCCGAGGGGAACACGAACTCGACCGGGGAACCCTTCTTCTTGGCGTTCATCGCCATGAAGTCGACGAGGATGCCATAGGGCTTCTCGCCCGATGCCACCGACTTCAGCACCGCACCATTGCCGCGCACGCTGACGGTGTTGTTGGTCTTCAGCTTCTGGAAGAAATCCCAGCCATAGTTGGTATCGCCGACGAAGCCCGAAAGCAGGTAGGCGGCGGCACCCGAATAGAGCGGGCTCGGCATGACCAGGCCATCGGCATAGGCGGGCTTGGCAAGATCGGCCCAATGCTGCGGCTTCTCGGTCGCCGCGGTGTTGTAGACGATGCCGGTGGTGATCAGCTTGCTGCCGAAATAGGTCTTGTCGGCATCATAGGCATCCGCTTCGATGCCGTCGAGCTTTGCCTCGGGATAGGGCAGCAGCCGGTCGTCCTTCTTCAACAGCTCCATGCTGACCGCGTCAGCGATCAAAAGCACATCGGGCTGCGGGCTGCCGGCGGCAAACTCGGCCGCCATCTTGGTCAGGATGTCGCTCGTTCCGGAGCGATAGATATTCACATCGATACCCGGCTGCGCCTTCTTGAAGGCATCCACGGTCTTGGCCGCGTCGGCTTCCGGCTGGGACGTGTAGAGAGTCAGTGTTTCGGCGTTTGCCACGCCGGCAAACAAAGTTGCCGCGAGCGCCAGCTGGCTGGCCAGCAGCTTGATGAAGTGCGTCTTCAATGAGACCTCCTGTCTTTCTGTGCATGACCGGTCCGGCTCTGGCCGGCTCCCCGTCTCTTCCTCCCTGCACGGCGCATATGACTGGTGGATGACACAGCGCGTGAAACCCACAAAATATGTTCATATGTACGATGTCAATTACAAATGAACAAAACTGTGCGACAATCGACGCGCCTGCGATCGGCATCAATTGACATCCGGCCGGTGTTTCCTTGATGAGCACCGGGCAGGCCACGGCTCATGAGGGACAGGAACCGATGACCACAGAAAAACCCAGACAGGCTCGCCTACCGATGGTCTCGTCGGACCTTACCGTCAAGACGGCATGGCTCTACTATGTCGAAGGTTTCACCCAGGAACAGATCGCCGAAAAGCTCGATGTTTCCAGGGTGAAGGTCATGCGTACGCTGGCCTCCTGCACCGCCGAGGGCATTGTCGTCACCATGATCAACGCGCCGACCGCCGGGCAGGTGGCGCTCGAGCGGGAACTGGAAAAGCGCTGGGGTCTGGATGCCGCCGTCGTCATCCCGACACCTTCGGCGCATGACCATCTGGAGAAGGCCATCGGCCATGCCGTCGCGGCCTATCTCGGCGAGCAGATGCAGGACGGCATGACGCTGGCCATCGGTGGCGGCGCGACCCTGCATGCCAGCCTCGGCTTCCTTGCCCGCCGGCAATTGAAGCGTGCCTGCGTGGTGGCGCTTGTCGGCAGCCTGCCGCACTCGCAATGGATCAATCCATCCATCGTTGCTGCCAAGGTCGCAGACGTCTTCGAGGTCGACAGCTATCAGATCACCGCGCCGGTGACGGTCGACAATTCCTCGCTGCGCGATCTCCTCTGGGCGCAGCCGACCCTGCAGGATGTACGCCAACGCGCGGCCGCCGCCGACATCGCGCTGCTCACCGTCGGCGACATGTCGCCGGACGCCACCATCTTCCGGCACGGCATCGTGCCCTCATCGCTGATCGCTCCGCTGAAAGCGAAGGGCGCGGTCGCCAACATGCTGTGCTATTTTGTCGATGCCGCCGGCGGGCTGGTCGACCACGAGGTCAACAGCCGCGTCATGGCCATCGATCTCGATGTGGTCAGCAACGTGCCGAATGTGGTTCTCGCCGCGGGCGGCAAGCGCAAGGTCGCGGCGATCCTCGCCGCGCTGAAAGCCGTCGACACCAACGTGCTGATCACCGACAGCGATACCGCCACGGCGCTGCTTGCCAAGGGCGGCTGAGCCGGTTCGACTGGCCCCGGTGTTTCCCGCTACCCGTGTTTCCCGCTAAATGAGCCCGCGCTCGCGCAAAAAATCCTCGACACCGACATGGGTCATGGATTCGAATTCGGCGATCGCCTCGGCCACCCGCTTGCGCTGCGCCGCCAACAGCGTGAAAACCTGCTTCATCTCGCCGGAAACACCAAAACGGCTCCAGCGCTCGGCGATATGCGTGGGCAAGCCGATATCGGCGCAGAACGCGTCCAGGCTGTCATAGCCGAGGCTGGCGACAAGCTGCCTGGTCTCCTCCGCCGACATGCGCGGCTCGAAGGCATGATCGTGCAGGCGCTGCGCCACAAGCTTGATGTCGGATGGCGACGCGCCCATGACCTTGCCGAACAAGGTTTTGACGTCAGACGGGTCGAATGCAGGCATATTTGGCCTCCCTGGGTCGCAGTCCAGATAGAACATGGGTCAAGGGTTGGCGCCTGACAAGTCGTTTCTGTTTGTGAGCCGGCGCATGATTTGGCACCGGCTCCCGACAGGACCTAAACCAGCATGCCCATCGGGTTCTCGATCAGGCGCTTGAAGGCGACCAGCAGTTCGGCACCCAGCGCGCCGTCGACGGCGCGATGGT
>NZ_JAMYTM010000054.1:0-24184 GCF_040322475.1 Mesorhizobium sp. M0140
GGGCGATCATGCCCCCGTGTCGTCAAAAAGCTACCAGCCAAATATCCTGTCAGAACACTGAAGGTGCCTAAGTGAACTGCATTAGCGCTTTCGAGCGCCGTTTTTAATTTTCCTATTGCAGATAATAATTATCCACGATAGTATATATCCATGATAAAGGAGCCGATCCAATGAAGCTGGGCGAGGGCGTTGAGGCAGCTATCCATTGCGCTGCCACGCTGGCTAGTGTGGAGGGGAACAGCACCATGCCTGGCGCCGCTCTGGCCGAGTCCTTTGGCCTGTCGCCTAGCTATCTGCTGAAGCATCTCAACATGCTGAGCGCGGCGCGCATCCTGGAATCGGTGCCCGGGCCTGCCGGTGGCTATCGGCTGGCGCGGCCGGCCGAGCGCATCACGCTGCTCGACATCGTGCTGGCCATCGAAGGGCGCGAGCCGGCTTTCCGTTGCGGCGAGATCCGCCAGCGCGGTCCGGTGAAGCTCGATGCTTCGGCCTATGTCAAACCCTGCGGCATCAACGCCGCGATGCTGAAGGCCGAGCGTGCCTATCGCGCCGCGCTCGCCGAGACCAAGCTGTCCGATATCGTGGCCACCTATGCGGCAGAAGGCGATCCCAGGTCGCTTGCTGCGAGCTGCGCCTTCGTCGAGCGCCACCAGCGGCCGCAGAAATCCAGTTAACCCCGTAGACCCAAACCCAAAGCAGATTTGAAAGGACAGGAAGATGAAACAGAGGCTGCAATTTTTCGCCAAGGCGCCGGAGATCATGAAGGCTGTGTCGGCGCTCAACAAGGCGGTGGACGAATGCGGGCTCGAGGTGAGCCTGCTGCACCTGATCAAGCTCAGGGCATCGCAGATCAATGGCTGCTCGTTCTGCGTCGAGATGCACAGCCGCGAGGCGAGGCGCGACGGCGAGACCGAGCAGCGGCTCTATCTGGTTTCAGCCTGGAAGGAATCGCCGCTGTTTTCCCTGCGCGAACGCGCTGCCCTGGCCTGGACCGAAGCCGTCACCTTGATCGCCAGCAATGGCGTGCCGGACGAACTCTATGCAAAGACGCTCGAGCATTTCTCGGAAGAGGAACTGGTCAAGCTTTCCGTTGCGCTCGGCATGATCAACACCTGGAACCGGCTGTGCATCCCGTTCCAGGCCATTCACCCGGTGCCGGCGGCCAAGGCCGCCTGATTGTCCGGTTATGTTGGGAGCGCCGTCGAAAGGCGGCGCTCCACTTTCAAAGGGAGCGTTTGATGCCTGCCGATTTGCCTTCGACCTTGTTGTTTCTCGCTCGCCTGTTGCTCGGCGGCGCCTTCGTCTTCGCCGGCCTGCGCAACATCCAGAACGCGGCCTTCCTGACCCAGCTGATGGCCGCGCGCGGTGTGCCGCAGGCAGGATTGGCGCTGTGGCTCGGCATCGTGCTTCAGATCGCCGCCGGCGTGCTGGTCATCGCAGGATTGTGGACGGCACTCGCGGCCGCGGTGCTGCTGCTGTTCCTCATCGTCGCCACGCCGATGTTTCACAATTTCTGGGACCATCAGGGTCCGGACCGTGCGTCCCGCATCAACGGCTTCGTCGGCAATGTCGCGCTGAGCGGTGGCTTTCTGACCCTGATCGCGCAATCTGTTTGACGCACAGTTCCATGCCGACTGCGGCCTCTGGTGCCCAGGGCTCGATCATAAAATCGGAACCAATCGAGCCGTTGACGCATTTCACACCTGCATGCCCAGCATCCAGGATGGAATATGAAAATCGCCCATGTCGCGCCGCTTTATGAATCGGTGCCGCCAAGACTCTATGGCGGCACCGAGCGCATCGTCTCGTATCTGACCGAAGCGCTGGTCGATCTGGGCCATGAGGTGACGCTGTTCGCCAGTGGCGACAGCCAGACTTCCGCGACGCTGGTACCCAGCCGGGAACGCGCGCTGCGCCTTGATCCGCGTCCGCTTAAATCCGAGATCGCGGCGCATCTGTCGATGCTTGCGCAGGTGAGGGACCGGGCGTCGGAGTTCGATGTCATCCACTTCCATCTCAGCCATTTCCTGCACTTTTCCTTCTTCGAGGATCTCGCCGACCGCACGGTGACGACGCCGCATGGCAGGCTGGATTATGTCGACCTGGCGCCGGCCTATGAACGGTTCCCTCGTTTTCCCCTGATTTCCATTTCGCACAGCCAGAAGGCGGGCTTTGCCAACGCCAACTGGTTGGCGACGATCCATCACGGATTGCCGACCACTCTCTACGAACCGACTTTTGAGACGACGGCGGAAGAACCCTACCTTGCCTTCCTCGGCCGGTTCTCACGCGACAAGCGCCCGGACCGCGCCATCGAGATCGCTATGCGCTCAGGCCTCAAGCTGAAGCTTGCGGCAAAGATCGGCGACGACGACCGCGCCTATTTCCGTGAGGTGGTCGAGCCTTTGATCGACGGCGATCGCGTGGTCTATGTCGGCGAGATCGAGGAGGACCAGAAGGCGGAATTTCTCGGCAAGGCGGCCGGCCTGCTGTTCCCGATCGACTGGCCGGAGCCGTTCGGCCTTGTCGCCATCGAGGCCATGGCCTGCGGCACGCCGGTCATCGGCTGGAATTGCGGCGCGCTGCCCGAGATCATCGATCAAGGCGTCACCGGTTTCATCGCTGGCACGGTGGACGGCGCGGTCGCCGCGGTGCCCGACTTGCTGCAACTCGACAGGCGAAAGGTGAGGGCCGTTTTCGAAAAGCGGTTCTCCGCTCGAAGAATGGCTGGCGATTATCTGGCCGCCTATGCGGGCCTGATCGGCGTCCCGAGCGCGGCGAAGGCGTCTTGAGCAACGACGTGCTCGAGCCACGACAACGAAACAACAGGGATCTTTGACGAATGGCCCAACTCGATGAGCGCCAGCTCGATCCCGCGGTTGCGCTTGCATCGCTCGACGCCACCGCCCCTCGCGAGCCGCATCGGTTGTTTGCCCTCAAGCAGGGCGATTGCTTCGCGGTTGCCGACGCCTATGGCGACATACGCGGAGCCGGCGACGGTTTCTTTCGCGACGACACACGGGTTCTTTCCGAGTTCCGGCTGACCGTCGGCGGCAGGCAGACATCGCTGCTCGGCGCCTCGCTCAGCCAGGACAATGTGCTGTTCACCACCAATTTGACCAATCTGCCGATACAGAGCGCCGGTGGACGCGACATCCCGCAGGGAGCCATTCACATCGAACGCGTCAGACTGCTCTGGCAGGACAGGCTGTTCGAGCGCATCACGCTTTCCAATTACAGCCGGGAACATTCGACGATCAGCGTTTCCCTGCACTATTCCGCCGATTTCCGCGACATGTTCGAAGTGCGCGGCTCGACACGGCTGAAGCGCGGGCTGGCCCATGCCGCCGAAACAGACGCGACGTCCGTCCTGCTGCGCTATGACGGGCTCGACGGCCTGGCCCGCCTCTCTGCGATATCGTTCTCGCAGGCGCCGGACCAACTGACAGCCACCCGTGCCGATTTCCTGATCGCCGTCACCAAGCGCAGCAGGAAGGTGCTTTATGTCGAGGTCGGTCCCGAGGTGGCCGATAAGCCCGACCGCGACCGGTTTCGCGCCGCTGCCGCCCGCGCCCGCTTTGGCATGCGGGCCAAACGTCGCCATGGCGCGACGGTGCGCAGCTCGGGCCGCGTCTTCAACGACTGGGTCGAGCGCGCCCGCGCCGATGTCGCGCTGCTGACCACCGAACTGGCGACCGGCCCCTATCCCTATGCCGGCATCCCCTGGTTCTCGACGGCGTTCGGTCGTGACGGCGTCATCTCGGCACTGCAGATGCTGTGGCTCAATCCGGGCCTGGCGCGGGGCGTGTTGGCCTTTCTGGCCCAGCATCAGGCGACCGAGACATCGCCGTTCAGCGATTCGCAGCCGGGCAAGATCATGCACGAGACCCGCAAGGGCGAAATGGTGGCGCTGCGGGAGCTCCCCTTCGGCCGCTACTACGGTGGCGTCGATACGACACCGCTCTACATCTATCTTGCTTGTGCCTACGCCGATCGTACCGGTGACATGGCGTTCATCGACGGCTTGTGGCCATCGCTGTGCGCTGCGGCCGAATGGACGGAGGAGGCGGGCCGGGAGACCGGATTCGTCACTTACCAGCGAGCGGCCGAGTCCGGCCTCGCCAACCAGGGATGGAAGGACAGTTTCGATTCGGTCTTCCATGCCGATGGCCGCATTCCCAAGGGTCCGATCGCCCTGGTCGAAGTGCAAGGCTATGTCTTTGCCGCTTTCCGGGGGCTGGCCAAGCTTGCCCGCCGCCGTGGGGAGGACGACAGGGCCGACCATTGGGATGGTCGCGCCGAGGCGATGCGGGTCGCCGTGGAACGCGATTTCTGGCTTGACGATCTCGGCTTCTATGCCCTCGCGATCGACGGTGCGGGCGAGCCCTGCAAGGTGCGGACCTCGAATGCCGGGCATCTGCTTTTTGTCGGATTGCCTGAGCCGGCGCGGGCCCAGATGGTCGCCGACCAGCTGCTTTCCGCCTCCTTCCATTCCGGCTGGGGACTGCGGACGCTCGCCGACGATGCCGTGTTCTTCAATCCGATGTCGTACCACAATGGCTCGATCTGGCCGCACGACACCGCCCTGTGCGGTGCCGGCCTGGCGCGCTATGGCGAGCGCGAAAGCGTGGTTCGCCTGATGAGCGGCACATTCGAATCCGCAGTCCATTTCAACATGCGGCTGCCCGAACTGTTCTGCGGTTTTACACGTGCGCCGGGCGAAGCACCCATCGCCTATCCCGTCGCCTGCCTGCCGCAGGCGTGGTCGGCGGGCTCCGCTTTCATGCTGATGCAGGCCTGCCTTGGCTTGGAGATCGACGGCTGGGATGGTGAGATTCGCGTTAGCCGTCCCAGGCTGCCGATCGGCATCGACACGCTGACACTGCGGCACCTGGGCGTCGGCGACCGGGTGGTCGATCTCACCTTCCAGCGCGTCGGCGACCGGGTCGTCGCTTTCGTTGCCGACCGCCATGAAGGGCTGGTGCCGCTCATCGTAAGGACATGATCCGAACAAAATTGGCGGAACCGATCCGAGCTTTGTGCGTTGCAAAAATACAGGTCCGAACGCTGACCACGTGGTCGGCGGACCTTTTCAAACGGGAAACACGAACAAACGGTCGCCAACGGCCGGGTGAGTTGACATTCAATGACAAACTACGGTGCGGAACTGCTCTGGGTTCTGATCTTCGCGAGCCTCGGTTTTTCCGCTCTTGCCGTATTCCTCTCCCTATCGCGGCAGCGCCGCAGCCACCCTCCGGCGGTTGCCCATACAGCGGGCGAAGACGTGGCCGCGGAGGCGGCGCGCAAGGTGATACGTGAGTTCGAAAAGAACGGCCAATCGGCCGATGCGGCGCTGGTGACGTGGTCGCCCGAGACATTGCGCAAGATCCTCGCCGACGATCTGCCCGATGCGCAGGTCATCGTGGTGTCGAACCGCGAACCCTATATCCACAACATCAGGGATGATAACATCAGGGATGATGGCGTCGAATTGTTGGTGCCGGCCAGCGGGCTGGTGTCCGCGCTCGAGCCGATCACCCGCGCCTGTGGCGGCACCTGGATCGCCTATGGCGGCGGAACGGCGGACCGCCTCACCGTCGACGACCACGACCGGGTACAGGTGCCTCCCGGCCATCCGTCCTATACGCTGCGCCGGGTCTGGCTGACGGAGGAAGAACATCAGGGTTATTATCTCGGTTTCGCCAATGAGGGGCTCTGGCCGCTTTGCCACATCGCCTTCACCCGACCGATTTTTCGCGCCTCCGACTGGGCTGCCTATGAAGCCGTTAACCGGAAGTTTGCCGATACGGTGGTTGCCGAAGCGCGCAACGAGCGGCCGATCGTGCTGGTCCAGGATTACCACTTCGCGCTGCTGCCGCGCATGATCCGCGAGCGCCTGCCGGAGGCGATCGTCATCACCTTCTGGCACATCCCATGGCCGAACTCGGAGGTGTACAGCATCTGCCCTTGGCGTGAACGCATCCTCGAGGGGCTGCTCGGCAGCTCTATCATCGGTTTCCACACCCAGTTCCACGCCAACAATTTCACCGAAAGCGTCGATCGCTTCCTGGAAAGCCGCATCGAGCGGGCCGATGCGGCGATCTCCTATGGTGGCCAGACGACGCTGGTGCACGCCTATCCCATCTCGATAGAATGGCCGGCGGACCTGTTGGCAAAATTGCCTCATGTCGATGACTGCCGCGCCCGCCTGCGCAACAGGTTCGGACTGAAAGCGGATGTGAAGCTGGCCGTGGGAGTCGAACGTCTCGATTACACCAAGGGCATTCTGGATCGGTTTCAGGCGCTGGACGAATTGTTCAAGCGATACCCTGAATGGATCGGAAAACTGGTTTTCCTGCAGGTCGCGGCCCCCAGCCGCGGCACGCTGCCGGCTTACAAGCTGCTCCACGACGAATGCCACCGCTATGCCGAGGAGCTCAACCAACGCTATGGCAGCGAGGGTTACCGGCCGGTGGTCATGGTGGCCGAGCATCACTCACAGGAACAGGTCTACGAGATCTATCGCGCCGCCGACATATGCATGGTCACCAGCCTGCATGACGGCATGAACCTGGTCGCCAAGGAGTTCGTCGCGGCGCGCGACGACGAACAGGGCGTCTTGATGCTCAGCACCTTCGCCGGCGCCTCGCGCGAATTGCTGGAGGCGCTGATCGTCAACCCTTACGACGCCGCCATGATGAGCGAAGCGCTGTTGCAGGCGCTGATCATGACTTCAGACGAACAGCGCGAGCGCATGCGGCCCATGCGCGAGACGATCCGCAACAACAATGTCTATCGCTGGGCCGGCAGCATGCTTCTGGATGCAGCGCGCTTGCGCAAGCGCGGTGACCTCGACCGGGTAACCGGTGTCGGTGACCGGCCGCCTAGCGTCGACAATGTCGTGTCCATGTTCGAGCGCAAACGGGTAGTCATGTCATGAACGAGGTCCTGCAAAAGATGATCAGCGAAAGCCCGCAAAAGCCGCAGGCCGTCATGCCGAAACCGCAGACTGTGCTGACCGGCGAATGGGCGTTGTTCCTCGACATCGACGGCACCCTGCTGGAACATGCCGAGCACCCGGACGCCGTCTCGGTCAGCGACGAGCTTCGCTCCTTGCTGCAAGGCCTGGACCGCAAGCTGGACGGGGCATTGGCCTTCATAACAGGCCGCTCCGTTGCGGCTGTCGACCATCTGTTTCAACCTTTGAAACTGCGCGCCGCCGGGCTCTATGGACTGGAGCACCGGCTCCTGCCGAACGACGACGTCGAAGTAGCGGACGAGCCGGCGGATATTTCTGCGCTTGCCGACGAGATCGAGGCCGAGCTCGGTCGTGGGGCTTATATCGAGCGCAAAGGACGGGTGCTGGCCATCCACACGCGCGCCGCCCCCCATCTGCTTCCGCGTGCGACGCAGCTTGTCGAGCAGGCGCTGGCCACGCTGCCAAAGGGCTACCGGGTGATTGCCGGCAATGCCGGTGTGGAGTTGCTGCCGCTCGAGGCCGCCAAGGGCGCCGCGATCCGGCGATTCATGGACATCGCGCCATTCACGGGCCGCCGCCCGGTCTTCCTGGGCGACGACACGTCGGACGAAAACGGCTTCGAAACCGTCAATGATGCGGGCGGCATATCGATACGGGTCAAACCACCGGCGCAAACCACCGCGCAGTACGGGCTGGCCGGCGTTGCCGAGACGCTAGCCTGGCTGAGAGGTCAACTTTAGGTCCAGCTGACGCACCGCGATCGCGCCTCCTGGAAAAGACAAGGAAAGGAACGGTTTCGATGGGACGCTTTGCACAATTGGTCCGAGAGATCACCCCGAACTGGCTGCACTCTCGCTCCTCCCGCCATGAGATTGCCGACGTTTCACCGTCGGACGCGGATTTCAGCTGGCAAGAAGCGGTCGACAACAAGATGTATGGGGCGGATACATCTGACTATTCCCATGTGCCGGAAAAGCCTGTTTCGGCAAAACCGACAGGCGACAGGCCTGCGGACGAGAACGACCGTGTTCCAAAGAAGGCCAATTAAGGGTCCCGCCGGAGCCCGATAATCGCTGTTCCTATGCCGCAAATCGCAGGCCGCCATCGCAGGTCAGCACCTGGCCGGTCATGAAGCCGTTGGAGACGAGGAAGGCGATTGCGTCGGCCACGTCTTCGGCCCGGCCGACGCGGCCGACCGGGGTCTTGCCGGCATAGTCGGCAAAGATCGTTTGCTTTTGCTCCTCGGCCAGAAAATCCCACCAGGGCGTGTCGATGACGCCGGGCGCCACGACATTGACGCGCAGCGGCTTCAGTTCCACCGCCAGAATCGGCACCACGGTCAACAGCATGCCGTTGATGGCGGCGATGCCGGCAACGCCGGGCGTCGCGAGTTGCGCCGAGACCGCCGAGACGAAGGTCACCGAGCCGGCCTTGTTCAGCGTCGGCAGGGCCGCCTGCAGGCAGGACAGCTGCGGCCGGACTTTCTCATCGACGCCACTGCCGATGTCGCTCAGGTCAAGCGTCGGGAAGGGGCCAAGGCCCTTGCCGCCGCTGGCCGCCAGCACCAGATGGTCGATAGGCCCGAGGCTCTCGAAGAACTGGCGGACCTCATCCGGCTTCGAGGCGTCGAAAGCAGCCTTCTCGGCAGCGCCACCAAGGTTTTTCCAAGCGCTCTTCAGTTTGTCCTCATTGCGCCCAGTGATGGTCACCTTCATGCCCGGGCCGAGCAGCTTGCGTGCCGTCGCCAGGCCGATGCCGGACGAGCCGCCGATGATGACGGCATGTTGGATTGTCTTGGTCATCAATGGTCTTCCTTCGATGTGGGGGAGGCCGTGCCGATGAGATCGAGGCTCAAGGCTCGCAACTGTTGCCTTGCCTTGGCGTCATAAGCCTGGGCGTCGGCACGGGATTCCCGCAGGCCGTCGAAATAGAGGCCGCGTTTTCCGTCGAGCGCGGGTGAGGCGGCGAGGTTGAGGATGGCCTCGGCACCGGTCTCGACCGAACTCCACGGCGTCACACCAGCCTGCCGGACCATGGTGGTATTCATGTAACTCGCCGGGTGCAGCGCGTTGACGGTGACGCCGGTACCTTTCAACTGTTCGGCCAAATCGACGGTGAACAGGATCTGCGCCAGCTTGCTCTGGCAATAGGCGCGCACGCCGTCATAGGAGCGGGTCAGCATGACATCGCTGAAATCGACCGCCTGCTGTCCGGCCGAGGCGACATTGACGATGCGGGCCGGCGCACTCGCCTTCAGCAACGGCAGAAGCTCCGATGTCAGCACGAAACCGGCGAGATAATTCACCGCGAAGCGCAGTTCGTAGCCGTCGGCGCTGATCTGTCTTTTGGCACCTTGGCCCGCCGTGCCGATTCCGGCATTGTTTACGAGGATGTCGAGCCGGCCCGTCCGGGCGCGCACGGCTTCGGCAAGCCGGCGCACTTCGGCCAGCGAAGAGAGGTCGGCGACCAGAAGCTCCGCCATGCCGCCGGCCGCTTCGATCTCGGTGACAACAGCCTTGCCGCGCCTCGCATCGCGGCCATGCACCATCACACGGGCGCCCGCGGCGCCGAGCCGTTGCGCGACGACGCGGCCGACGCCATCTGTCGAGCCGGTGATGAGGATCGTCTTGTCTTTGAGTTCCATGTTCAGAGCCTCCGTTCTGTTGCTCTGAACGGAAGATGGGACAGTTGGCGCGGGCCAAACAGTTCAAACTTTATCCTGGTATCAATACTGCTATACTAGGCACATGGATTCCCAACCCGTCGCTGCTCCAACACGTTCGGCCGAAGACAGCCGCCGGCGCGAACTCGGCGCCTTCCTGCGTTCGCGCCGCGAAAGGCTGACGCCCTCGGCCACCGGCATCGCGACTGGTCTCAGGCGGCGCACGCCGGGCTTGCGCCGCGAGGAGGTCGCGATGATCGCCGGCGTCGGCACGACCTGGTACACATGGCTGGAGCAGGGGCGGGAGGTCAGGCCCTCGGTCGAGGTGCTTACGGCACTTGCCGAAGCACTGCGCCTCGACGCGGCCGAAAAACAGCATCTGTTCATCCTTGCCGACCGCCAGCGGCCTGAGTGCCGTGCGGTGGCGCCGGAAAGGGTCGACGGCCCCTTGCTGCACATGCTGCAGAGCCTGGTGCTGCAGCCGGCCTATGTGGTCGGGCGGCGCTGGGACGTGCTGGCCTGGAACCCGGCGGCGGTGGCGGTGTTCGGCGATTATGGCCTGCTGGAAGGGGATGCCCGCAACATCATCCATATGGTGTTCACGAGCCCGCACCACCGGCGCCTGCTGGTCGACTGGGAGCAACTGGCGCGCACCGTGCTGGCCTCGTTCCGGGCGGCGAGCGCCCGCTATGTCGGCGATCCGGATTTCGAGCGGCTGATCGAGTTGATGACGCGTTCGAGCCCCGAATTTCGTGCCTGGTGGCCGCAGCGCGACGTCGCACACCGATTGTCGGGGGTGAAACATGTCCGGCACCCGAGCGCGGGCGCCATGAGCTTCGAGCATATGAGCCTGTCGATCGGCGACGGCTCGGACATGAAGCTGATCGTCTACACGCCGCTCGCCGAGCAGAATTCGATCGCCAAGCTGCAGACATTGCTGGATGAACTGCCGGCCCAGCGGCGCAGCGCCTGAGGCGTCAGCCCTTCGGCTTCAGCCCATCGAGGAACAACTGCTCAAGAAACCTTGCAGCATCCTCGAAGCGGCCGTCGCCGCCGCGGTTCGGCCCGAGCACGGCGCGGACCTGGACGTCGAAATCGGCATAATGCTGCGTCGTCGCCCAGATCGAGAAGATCAGGTGCCACGGATCGGTCTTGGCGATCTTGCCGGCGCGCATCCAGCCCTTGATGACGGCGGCCTTCTCGTCGACCAGCGTCTTCAACTCTCCGGCCAGCAGCGGCATGATGCGCGGCGCGCCTTGCAGGATCTCGTTGGCGAACAGCCGGCTCTCGCGTGGAAAATCGCGCGCCATCTCCAGCTTGCGCCTGATGTAGCTGCGCAGTTCGGTAAGGGGATCCCCAATGTCGTCGAGTTCGCGCAGTGGCGCCAACCAGGTGTCGAGCAGGCGCTGCATCAGCGTTTCGTGGATGTCTTCCTTGCGGCGGAAATAATAGAGCAGGTTGGGCTTCGACATGCCTGCGGCTTCGGCGATCTGGTCGATGGTCGAGCCGCGGAAACCGTTGGCGGAGAAAACCTCGAGCGCCGCCTCCAGGATGAGTTCGCGCTTTTCCTGCTGGATGCGGGTGCGGCGAGGGGCGTCCGTGCCGGTGGTCACCGTTGCAAGCCCTCGTGTTGAGGGTCATCTGGACCAATTCTCTGGACCAGTTTTTCCCTAGCCTGTGGAACGCAGTTCAGGTGCCGCATTTCCGCTAGTAATCCTTGACCGCCGAGAGGGCGGTGCTAACGTTTGTCCAATCGGTCAAAAATTTGCGTAGCATGAAAACGCGGCAAAGGCCAAGCGTTGGGCGCAGCGAAACAGTTTACAAGGGGAAGTCCTGGTCATGTCCAACCGGCTGAAAGTCACGCCGAACGATCTCAGCGCATTCTGGATGCCGTTCACGGCAAACCGGCAGTTCAAGCAGGCGCCGCGCATGATGGTGTCCGCCAAGGACATGCACTACACGACCAGCGACGGCCGCAAGGTGCTCGACGGCACCGCCGGCCTGTGGTGCGTCAATGCCGGCCATTGCCGGCCGAAGATCACCGAGGCGATCCAGCAGCAGGCTGCCGAGCTGGACTATGCGCCGGCCTTCCAAATGGGCCATCCGATCGTCTTCGAACTGGCCAACCGCCTGGTCGACCTCGCGCCCAAAGGCATGGACCATGTCTTCTTCACCAATTCCGGATCGGAATCGGTCGAGACTGCGCTCAAGATGGCCATCGCCTACCACCGTGTGAAGGGCGAGGGCTCGCGCACCCGGCTGATCGGCCGCGAGCGCGGCTATCACGGCGTCAATTTCGGCGGCATCTCGGTCGGCGGCATCGTCACCAACCGCAAGATGTTCGGCACGCTGCTCGGCGGCGTCGACCATATGCCGCACACGCATCTGCCGGAAAAGAACGCCTTCACCAAGGGCGTGCCGGAGTATGGCGCGGAACTCGCCAACGAACTGGAGCGTATCGTCGCTCTGCACGACGCTTCCACCATCGCTGCCGTCATCGTCGAGCCGGTCGCCGGCTCCACCGGCGTCATCCTGCCGCCGAAGGGTTATCTCGAGAGGCTACGCGAAATCTGCACCAAGCATGGCATCCTGTTGATCTTCGACGAGGTCATCACCGGTTTCGGCCGTCTCGGCACGCCGTTCGCCGCCGACTATTTCGGTGTCACGCCCGACATCATGACCACCGCCAAGGGCGTCTCCAACGGCGTCATCCCGATGGGCGCTGTGTTCGTGAAGAAGGAGATCCACGACGCCTTCATGACCGGCCCCGAGCACATGATCGAGTTCTTCCACGGCTACACCTATTCGGGCAACCCGATCGCCTGCGCGGCCGCACTCGGCACGCTCGACACCTACAAGGAAGAGGGCCTGCTGACCCGTGGCGAGAAGCTGGCGCCGTACTGGGAAGACGCGCTGCATTCGCTGAAAGGCGAGCCGAACGTCATCGATATCAGGAACATCGGCCTGATCGGTGCGATCGAGCTGGCGCCGATCGCCGGCCAGCCGACCAAACGGGCCTTCTCGGCCTTCGTCAAGGCGTTCGAGCGCGGCGCGCTGATCCGCACCACCGGCGACATCATCGCGCTGTCGCCGCCGCTGATCATCACCAAGGGCCAGATCAACGAATTGATCGACCATGTGCGCGAAGTGCTGAGGTCCATCGATTGACGGACTGACACGATATCCCTCGCCCTGGAGGAGAGGGTCGCCGCGAAGCGGTCGGGTGGGGGCGGCGCGGCAGCGCGCCGACCTGATCTTTTGCTGCAACGAACGGTTACAGTCAGGCGGGCAACGCGCCGATCCCGGTCAGGATCACCCGCTTGATATTTTCCTTGGCTTCCCGCCATTGCCGGTCGGACAGCGGCTTGCCGCCATTGAGCGTCTCGATCTGGTGACCGAAATCGGCGTAGTGCTGGGTCGTAGCCCAAAGCATATAGAGCAGATGGCGCGGATCCACCGGGTCCATCTTGGCTTCCTCGATCCAGCGCCTGATGATCTCGACGCGGCCGTCCGTCCATTCGCGCAGCGTCGATTCCATATAGTCCTGAAGCACCGGCGCACCGTGCATCACTTCAGAGGCCCAGACCTTCGAGCCGTCAGGATGGCGGCGTGATATTTCCATCTTGGCGTCGATATAGGCACTGATGCCGTCTATGGGTCCGCGCGCCGCGTCGAAGCAATTGGCCGCCTGTAGCCAGATTTCAAAGATGTTTTGAACTACCGACCGGTAAAGCTCTTCCTTGGTGGCGAAATAATAGTGGAGATTTGCCTTCGGCAGTCCCGCCAGATCCGCGATCAACTGCATCGTGGCGCCGCCGAACCCTGCCTCCGCAAACACCTTCTCGGCAGCGACGAGAATGGTTTTTTCATTCTCTCGTCGGATCTCCTGTCGCCGCATGGGGCGGGTGGGTTCTGCCATGTCTACCCCAAGATTTTAGTTGACCGCTTGGTCAGGTTGTGTAGTTTAAAAGCTGACCATACGGTCAAGCTGTAAATCACTCAAGGGGCGACAAGAACCCTGGTGTAGATGGGAACTCAAGATGGCCGCACCCGGCGAGAATCTGCGAATCAATTCAGACCGTTTGTGGGATTCCATCATGGAGATGGCGAAGATTGGCCCCGGCATTGCCGGCGGCAACAATCGTCAGACCGTGACCGACGAAGACGGCGAAGGGCGGCATCTGTTCAAGCGCTGGTGCGATGCGGCCGGGCTCGAAATGGGCGTCGATGAAATGGGCACGATGTTTGCCCGCCGCGAAGGCACCGATCCCAGCCTGCCGCCGGTCTATGTCGGCAGCCATCTCGATACGCAGCCGACCGGCGGCAAGTATGACGGCGTGCTCGGCGTGCTGGGTGGGCTTGAAGTGGTGCGCTCTCTCAACGATCTCGGCATCAAGACCAAACATCCGATCGTCGTCACCAACTGGACGAACGAGGAGGGCTCGCGCTTCGCGCCGGCGATGATGGCGTCCGGCGTGTTCGCCGGCGTGCTCGACCAGGCCGATGTGTACGGGCATGTCGACAAACAGGGCAAGAAATTCGGCGAGGAACTCGAGCGCATCGGCTGGAAGGGCAGCGAGAAGGTCGGCGACCGTAAGATCTACGCCTTCTTCGAACTGCATATCGAACAGGGTCCGATCCTCGAGGACGAAGATATCGACATTGGTGTCGTCACCCATGGCCAGGGCCTTAAATGGCTGCAGGTGACGCTGACCGGCAAGGAAGCCCACACCGGCTCGACGCCGATGCCCAAGCGCCGCAATGCCGGGCTCGGCATGGCGCGGGTGATCGAACTGGTGCACGAGATCGCCATGGACTACCAGCCCGATGCCGTCGGCGCGGTCGGCCACATGGAGGTCTATCCCAATTCGCGCAACATCATCGCCGGGCGCACCGTCTTCACCGTCGATATCCGCTCGCCGGAAAAGGAAGTGCTGGACGCGATGGACGGCCGCATCCGCGAAGGCATCGACACGATCTGCGATGCACTCGACATTCGCTACGAGATCGAACAGGTCGGTGCTTTCGATCCGGTGACCTTTGATGCCGGCTGCGTCAAGGCGATCCGTGATGCCGCCGAACGCCTCGGCTATTCCCACCGCAACATCGTCTCCGGCGCCGGCCACGACGCCTGCTGGATCAACCGCGTCGCGCCCACCGCCATGGTGATGTGCCCTTGCGTCGATGGCCTCAGCCACAACGAGGCCGAGGAGATCACCAAGGAATGGGCTTCGGCGGGCGCGGACGTTTTGTTCCACGCGGTGGTGGAGACGGCTGTCATCGTGGAGTGAGCTTAGAATCTACCTTCAAACGACGCTCGTAAGAAGCGCGGCAAGAACAACGGAACAACCAATGACCAAAGTCATCCGAAACGGCACCATCGTCACTGCCGACCGCACCTGGAAGGCCGATGTCCTGATGCAGCACGGCAAGATCGTGGCCATCGGTTCGGGCCTGCATGGCGACCACGAGTTCGATGCCACCGGCTGCTATATCATGCCGGGCGGCATCGACCCGCACACCCATCTCGAAATGCCGTTCATGGGCACCTATTCGGCCGATGATTTCGAATCCGGCACGCGCGCGGCGCTCTCCGGCGGCACGACGATGGTGGTCGATTTCTGCCTGCCGGCGCCGCAGCAGTCGCTGCTCGAAGCCTTGCAGATGTGGGACAACAAGACCTCGAAGGCGTCCTGCGACTATTCCTTCCACATGGCGATCACCTGGTGGGGCAAGCAGGTGTTCGACGAGATGGCCACTGTCGTCGACAAGGGCATCACCTCGTTCAAGCATTTCATGGCCTACAAGGGCGCGCTGATGGTCGACGACGACGAGATGTATGCGTCGTTCCAGCGCTGCGCCGATCTCGGCGCGCTGCCGCTGGTGCATGCCGAGAATGGCGACGTCGTTGCCGCCCTGTCGCAGAAGCTGCTGGCTGACGGCAACAACGGCCCCGAGGGCCACGCCTATTCACGGCCACCCGAAGTGGAAGGCGAGGCGACCAACCGCGCCATCATGATCGCCGACATGGCCGGCGTGCCGCTCTATGTCGTGCATGTCTCCTGCGAGCAGAGCCACGAGGCGATCCGCCGGGCGCGGCAGAAGGGCATGCGGGTGTTCGGCGAACCGCTGATCCAGCACCTGACGCTGGACGAGAGCGAGTATTTCGACAAAGACTGGGATCATGCGGCGCGCCGCGTGATGAGCCCGCCCTTCCGCAACAAATTGCACCAGGATTCGCTGTGGGCCGGCCTGCAGGCGGGCTCGTTGCAGGTGGTGGCGACCGACCATTGCGCTTTCACCACCAAGCAGAAGCGTAACGGCATCGGCGATTTCACCAAGATCCCGAACGGCACCGGCGGGCTCGAAGACCGCATGCCGGTGCTGTGGACCACAGGCGTCAACACCGGCCGGCTGACGATGAACGAGTTCGTCGCGGTGACCTCGACCAACATCGCCAAGATCCTCAACATGTATCCGAAAAAGGGCGCCATCGTCGAAGGCGCGGATGCCGACATCGTCGTCTGGGATCCCAAGCGAAAGAAGAAGATCACTTCTAAGCAGCAGCAGTCCGTCATCGACTACAACGTGTTCGAAGGGTTCGAGGTGACCGGTCTGCCGCGGTTCGTGTTCTCGCGTGGCGAACTGTCGATCCAGGAGGCCGAGATCAAGGCCAAACCCGGGCATGGAGAATTCGTCGGCCGCGAGCCGAATGCGGCGGTCAACCGGGCGCTGTCGACGTGGAAAGAGATTTCCGCGCCGCGAAAGGTGGAACGCACCGGCATCCCGGCGACCGGGGTTTGAGCTTGGCGCGTTCGGCCGCGCTCATTTCGTTGGTCCTGATGGCAACTGCCTCAGGTCCGGCAGCAGCGGACGGCCTACTGGCCGGCTCCTGGGGCAATGATGTCGGCTGCGCCGGCGTCAAAGCCGGTTATCAGGAGAGCGATGCCTATATCGTGCTGACCGCCGAAGGCGTCGAGACCTATGGCAGCGGCTGCCGGTTCACACAGCAATTGACATCGGTGCTGGGCGCGCAATCGCTTGGCGCGACCTGTTCGGCGGAAGGCGAGGCGGGAACGACAATCGAAACCGTCGTGGTCACCAACAAGGGAGAGGATGGTTTCTTCGTCACCATCCCCGGCCTTGAGGAAATGGGGCCGCTGCAATTATGTTCGTGACGGTGCCGATGGCGGCCATTCCGTCGATGCTGGCCTCACGCGACCAGCGCATCCAGTTCCGGCAGCAGGACGACGCTTTCCTGTTCGTTGGGATCGGTGCGCGCAATGACGGCCGAAGACGGGGCGCTGCTCAGATTGGCCGGCAGATGCGGCACGCCGGCGGGAATATAGAAAAGGTCGCCGGCCTTGGTGACGATATGATGCTCGAGCCGGTCGCCGTACCAGGTGTGGACTTCGCCGGAGAGCACATAGATCGCCGTCTCGTGGCTCTCATGCATATGCGCCTTGGCGCGCGCGCCGGGCGGGATGGTGAGCATGTGCATGCAGATGCCGGAGGCGCCGACGGTTTCGGCGGTAATGCCGGCGAAATAGGTCAATCCCTGCTTGCCTTCATAAGTGCTTTCAGGGCGGATAAGATGACAAGTGGGTTTGGGCGACATCGGGGAAACTCCGGGCGTCGATCGAGTGGGACAAGACCAATGGGACAGGGCGAGTGGAAAACAACATCGCGATAAAAGCAATCGGATTCCAGCCGCCGCAGGGACGGAAACAGGCAGGCGGCAGCCGATGACGGGGACTTCGCCAGCCGTCGTCGCGGCAAGCAAACTCGGACTGACCTTCCAGACCAATGACGGGCCGGTGCAGGCGCTGTCCAATGTCGATCTCACCATCGGCAAAGGGGAGTTCGTCTCCTTCATCGGGCCTTCGGGCTGCGGCAAGACCACGCTGCTGCGCGTCATCGCCGATTTGGAGAAGCCGACCTCGGGGACGATTTCGGTCAACGGCATGACAGCAGAACAGGCGCGCGAGAAACGCGCCTATGGCTATGTTTTCCAAGCCGCCGCGCTGTTTCCGTGGCGGACGATCGAGCGCAATGTCGGGCTGCCGCTGGAGATCATGGGTCTGTCCAAGGCGGAGCAAGGCGAGCGTATCAAGCGCACGCTCGACCTCGTCAACCTCTCTGGCTTCGAAAAGAAATATCCCTGGCAGCTCTCGGGCGGCATGCAGCAGCGCGCCTCGATTGCCCGTGCGCTGGCCTTTGATGCCGACCTGCTGCTGATGGACGAGCCGTTCGGCGCCCTTGACGAGATCGTGCGCGACCATCTCAACGAGCAATTGCTGGAATTGTGGGGACGCACCAACAAGACCATCTGCTTCGTCACCCACTCCATTCCGGAGGCCGTCTATCTGTCGACGCGCATCGTCGTCATGTCACCGCGGCCGGGCCGCGTCAGCGACATCATCGAATCGACGCTGCCGAGAGAGCGGCCGCTCGACATCCGCGAGACGCCGGAGTTTCTGGCGATCGCAGCGCGCGTGCGTGACGGGCTGCGGGCAGGGCACAGCTATGATGATTGAGGGAGCAAACGACGGGCTCCCTCCTCTCCCCACCACCGGGGAGAGGAGGGCCGGAGCGAAGCGGAGGTCGGGTGAGGGGGCGGCCACCCGCGCCTTCGTCATCCTAGGGCGGAGCCGATGCGAAGCGGCGAGCGCAGACCCTAGGATGCATGCCGTGACGTCTGCCGAAAGGCCAAAACGGTTGAGAGTATCGGCCAAGCAGGGCGAGGCAGAGGGGATCATGTTCGGCACCGTTGCGGAGCGGAGAGGTAACGGCATGGATCCTAGGGTCTGCGCCGCGTCGCTTCGCTCCTTGCTTCGCCCTAGGATGACGAACGCGTGGTGGGTCGCTCGCGTTACGCAGAGCGCACGCCTGTCCGGCGAGGCCTGCTAGATGGACACCTTCCGCGACAAACTCATCCCCGTCACCTCCATCCTCGCTGGCGTGGTCGTGCTCTGGTATGTTTTCGCCGTCATCCTCAACGCGCCGTTCCAGCGTGATCTCGACCGCCGTGCCAATGAGACCTCCACGTTTAGCGAACTCATCGGCAAGACGCTGTCGCAGCCGAAGCCGACATTGCCGGCGCCGCACCAGGTGGCGGTGAATTTCTTCGAGAACACCTTCCTGCGGCCCATCACCTCGAACCGCAGCCTCGTCTACAATGCCTGGGTGACGCTGTCGTCGACGCTGCTCGGCTTTGCCTTCGGCACCGCGCTCGGCATCATCATTGCGGTCGGCATCGTGCATGTGGCGACGCTCGACCGCAGCCTGATGCCGTGGATCATCGCCTCGCAGACCATCCCCATCCTGGCGGTGGCGCCGATGATCATCGTCGTGCTGGGGGCGATCGGCATCAGCGGCCTGATCCCGAAGGCGATGATCTCCACCTATCTGTCGTTCTTCCCGGTGACTGTGGGCATGGTGAAGGGGCTGCGCTCGCCCGAGATCATGCATCTCGACCTGATGCACACCTACAATGCCAGTCGTGCGCAAACCTTCTGGAAGTTGCGCGTGCCGGCTTCGGTGCCGTTCCTGTTCACCTCGATGAAGGTGGCGGTGGCGGCAAGCCTGGTCGGCGCCATCGTCGGCGAACTGCCGACCGGCGCTGTCGCCGGCATCGGTGCCAAGCTTTTGGCTGGCGCCTATTACAGCCAGTCCATCGACATCTGGTCGGCGCTGGTCGCCGGTTCGGTGGTGGCCGCACTTCTGGTCATGGTGGTCGGCATTGCCGGGCGCCTCGTCGACCGCGCCATGGGCGGGAGGCCGGCATGAACTGGCTGAAACCCTCCTGGCAAGCGGTGCTGGCGATCGTGCTGTGCCTGATCGCTGTGGCGCTCGGCGCGATCGCCGCGCCGAAAGTGGATGCACTGGCGCAGCCCGCAGGGACGTTGATATATCCCTATGCGGCGACGAACTGGCTGATCTTCGGCGTGCTGCTTCTTGTTGCCTTGATCACGATGGCCAGAATACCGTCCGTCGTCGAAGCGGTTGTGCTTTTCATCGGCGCACATCTGGTCGCCTGGCTGCTGATTGGCGGCATCGCCGGCTTCGAGGGCCTGGCACGGGCGCCCTATTTCCTGCTGCTCACGGGTGCCTGGCTGCTTGGCTGGCGCTGCGTGGCGGTGCTGTCATCATTGCGTCCTTTCGCCAAATGGGCGCGGACCGCGTTGCGCCTGATCATCCCGGCCATCTTCGGCGCCTGGATACTGATCATCTGGGAAGCGGTGACGCGCGGGGCCGGCATACCCTTCATCCTGCTGCCGCCGCCAAGCGCCATCGGCGCACGCATTGCCGGTTCGCTGCCGGTGCTCGGCGCCGATATCAGGCAGACCATCTTCAAGGCGGTGATCTTCGGCTATGTGGTGGGCAGCGGCGCCGGCTTCATCACCGCGGTCCTCGCCGATCGCGTGCCGTTCCTGCGGCGCGGCCTCTTGCCGATCGGCAACATGGTCTCGGCACTGCCGATCATCGGCGTGGCACCGATCATGGTGATGTGGTTCGGCTTCGACTGGCAGTCCAAGGCGGCGGTGGTCATCATCATGACCTTCTTCCCGATGCTGGTGAACACGGTCGCCGGCCTTGCCGCCTCCGGCCACATGGAGCGCGACCTGATGCGCACCTATGCGTCGGGCTACTGGCAAACCCTGTTGAAGCTCAGGCTGCCGGCAGCAGCGCCCTTCATCTTCAACGCGCTGAAGATCAACTCGACGCTGGCGCTGATCGGGGCCATCGTTGCCGAGTTCTTCGGCACGCCTGTCGTCGGCATGGGCTTCCGCATCTCGACCGAGGTCGGGCGGATGAACATCGACATGGTCTGGGCCGAAATCGCAGTTGCAGCACTTGCGGGTTCGGTCTTTTATGGCGTGGTCGCTCTTGTCGAAAGAGCCGTCACGTTTTGGCATCCCTCTGTCCGTGGTGGATAGGGGCGGTGGGTTTAGGGCACTAACTTCAGAGGGTAAAAAAATGAAAAGACTGATTATTCCCGTTCTGGCCGGCGCGATGTCGCTCGCCGCGTTCCAGGCAATGGCCGCCGACAAGGTGACGTTGCAACTGAAATGGGTCACGCAGGCCCAGTTTGCCGGCTACTATGTCGCCAAGGCCAAGGGTTTCTATGAGGCCGAAGGTCTCGACGTCGACATCAAGCCGGGCGGTCCCGATATCGCGCCCGAGCAGGTGATCGCCGGCGGCGGCGCCGATGTCATCGTCGACTGGATGGGCGGTGCGCTGGCTGCCCGCGAAAAGGGTGTGCCGCTGGTCAACATCGCCCAGCCGTTCAAGAAGGCAGGCATGGAGCTGGTCTGCCCGAAGGACGGCCCGATCAAGACCGAAGCCGACTTCAAGGGTCACACGCTCGGTGTCTGGTTCTTCGGCAACGAGTATCCGTTCTATGCCTGGATGAACAAGCTCGGCCTCAAGACCGAGGGCGGCCCGGACGGCGTCACCGTCTTGAAGCAGAGCTTCGACGTGCAGCCGCTGATCCAGAAGCAGGCGGATTGCATCTCGGTCATGACCTACAACGAGTACTGGCAGTTGATCGACGCCGGCTACAAGCCCGAACAGCTGACCGTGTTCAACTACTCGACCATGGGCAACGACCTGCTCGAGGACGGGCTCTATGCGTCCGAAGACAAGCTCAAGGACCCGGCCTTCGAAGACAAGATGGTGCGTTTCGTGCGCGCCTCGATGAAGGGCTGGAAATACGCCATCGACAACAATGACGAGGCCGCGGGCATCGTCATGGACGGCGGCGGCCAGGACGAGAACCACCAGAAGCGCATGATGAGCGAAGTCGCCAAGCTGATCGACAATGCCGACGGCAAGCTCGACCCGGCGACCTACGAACGCACCGCCAAGGCGCTGCTCGACCAGAAGATCATCACCAAGGAGCCGACCGGCGCCTACACCACCGCCATCACCGACAAGGCAGTCAAGTAAGCCTAGTCGGCAACACATTTATCCAGAAAGCGGCGCCTCCGGCAGAAATGTCAGAGGCGCCGTTCCTTTATGGTGTTCATGACGAAACTGGTTTCGATCGAGGCGACGCATTTCAGCCGCGCGATCTTTTCCTTGATGAAGCGCTCGTACTGTTCGAGGCTTCCCGTCACCACCTTCAGCACATAGTCGCGCGAGCCGGTGACGAGGTGGCATTCCAGCACCTCTTCCCAGCCGCGGATCGCGTCCTCGAACATCACGATCTCGTCTTCGTTCTGACGGCTGAGCCGGATGGTGGCGATGGCGACCATGCTCCAGCCAAAGGCTGAGGGATCGACCAGCGTGGTGTAGCCCCTGATAATTCCGGTCTCCTCCAACCGCCGCACCCGCCTCAGGCAGGGCGATGGCGACAGACCGATCCGCTCGGCAAGCTCGTGGTTGGTGATGCGGGCGTCGGCTTGCAGCTCACGCAGGATCTTGCGGTCGAAATCGTCGGCTATCTTCTGCTGCACGTTCGGTCTCTCCGGGCAATTTGTTGCGGGAATGCAGCCATGAGAGCCCCAAAATAGCAAGAACTGGTGGAACAGGATCGCATAAATTGCCGTTCAATATTTCACTCGAACAGGCAGGAAAGATCATGACCGCGCCACGCCCGTCGAAAACCCATATCGGCAACCACAAGCTCCACCCGCAGACGCTGATGCTGAGCTATGGCTTCGATCCGCAGCTTTCGGAAGGCGCGGTCAAGCCGCCGGTGTTCCTGACCTCGACCTTCGTGTTCAAGTCGGCGGAAGAAGGACGCGACTTCTTCGATTACACCTCCGGCCGCAAGGAGCCGCCGAGCGGCACGGCGTCCGGCCTGGTCTATTCGCGCTTTAACCATCCCAACAGCGAGATCGTCGAGGACCGTCTGGCGATCTATGAAGGGACGGATGCCTGCATCCTGTTTTCATCAGGCATGTCGGCGATCGCCACGACACTGCTCGCCTATATCAGGCCGGGCGACGTCATCCTTCATTCGCAGCCGCTTTACGGCGGCACCGAGACGCTTTTGACGCGCACGCTCTCCGGTTTCGGCATCGGTGCTGTCGGTTTCGCGGACGGCGTCGGCGAGACGGCGGTGCGCACGGCCTCCGACGCCGCCGTCGCGAAGGGCCGCGTGTCGGTCATCCTGATCGAGACGCCGTCAAATCCGACCAACAGCCTGGTCGATATCGCGCTGATGCGCAAGATCGCCGACGAGATCGGCGCGAGCCAGGGGTCGACGCCGATCGTCGTCTGCGACAACACGCTGCTCGGCCCGGTGTTCCAGCGGCCGATCGAACATGGCGCCGACGTGTCCGTCTATTCGCTGACCAAATATGTCGGCGGCCATTCCGACCTGATCGCGGGGGCCGCCATGGGCGGCAAGGCGGTCACCAAGCCGATCAAGGCGCTGCGCGGCGCGATCGGCACGCAGCTCGACCCGCATTCCTGCTGGATGCTCGGCCGCTCGCTGGAGACGCTGTCGATCCGCATGGAGCGGGCCAACGACAATGCGCGGCTGGTCGCCGAATTCCTGCGCGACCATGCCAAGGTCGAGAAGGTGCATTACCTGCCGTTCCTGGGCGAGGACACGCCGGCTGGTCGCACCTACAGGGCGCAATGCACTGGTGCCGGCTCGACCTTCTCCTTCGATATCAAGGGCAGAGAGAAGGCGGCTTTCGCCTTTCTCAACAACCTGCAGATCTTCAAGCTGGCGGTGAGCCTGGGCGGAACGGAATCCTTGGCCAGCCACCCCGCGGCCATGACGCATTCGGGCATACCCTTCGAGGTGCGCGAGCGCATCGGCGTGCTGGAGACCACGGTCAGGCTGTCGATCGGCGTGGAGCACCCGGACGATCTGATCGCCGACCTGACGCAGGCGCTGGCGGCGGTCTGACGCTCCCCGTATCCGGGGTATCGCGCGGTCCATTAGTTTGCACGTAAGTGTTACTCGCGCGCAGCCATTCGCTCTTATAAGCGTTGTGCCGATACATCCGCGCGCCGGGGAGCCGTGGCTGGATGTCATCAGCAAACGGAGATCCTCATGCGTATCCAATCCTTGGCGCCGATGCTTTCGGCACTGGCCATCTCGGCGTCCTTCCTTACGGCAGCGCCGGCCCTGGCCGAGACGGTGAAGCTGAAAGCGACGCTCGACGGCGCCCAGCAGAACCCGCCGGTGACCACAAAAGGCAAGGGCACCGCAGCTCTTACCTTCGACACGGCCACGAAGAAACTCAGCTGGAACGTCAAATATTCCGGCCTCAGCGGGTCGGCGACCGCCGGGCATATTCACGGCCCAGCCGCGATGGGTGAAAACGCCGGGGTGGCGATCCCGTTCAAGGGCAAGCTCAAGAGCCCGATCAAAGGGTCGGCCGTGCTGACCGACGCGCAGGCCGCCGACCTGATGGGCGGCAAGGATTATGTCAATTTGCACACGGCAGCCAACAGGGACGGCGAAATCCGCGGACAGATCGAGGCCGCGAAATAGAGCGATTCCTATTTTGAGAGAATCGTAGGATTCCCAAAGCCGGATGTTTGTGATTCAAGATGCTGGCTGGATTGGAGGCCAG
>NZ_JAMYTM010000055.1:0-22236 GCF_040322475.1 Mesorhizobium sp. M0140
CCGCTCGCTCGCTACAGCGCTATCGAGAGCGCGCTCGCGAGCGGCTTCGCTACCGCCGAGCTACACCACCTGTGGGGACGCGACCCAGTTGGCCGAATCCGAGCTATTTGATCAGTGGTCGGCGGCCTTGCGCGCAAAGGAGGGTATCCAGCATCTTCGTAAGGAGCCGATCCGGTTCACGGGCGTGGAAATCGAGGGGACTCGGTTGATTCTTACGGCACGCCATAATCTTGGGGAGGCCATTACCGGTCAGCAGCGGATGATCCGGCTCGATCAGCACAACGCGATCTATGGCGAAATCGAGCGGACAGATGGCGACACGGTGTTGCTTTATTGTGGTCCCGGTCAAGATTTTTCAGCGATTAGTTCCAATGGCATACTGGAACTTGATGTGCGCCAATCGCAGATAGCGTTGAGACGACAAAACGCAGCGCTTGATGCAGTAAGGTTTGGTCGAAACACGCGACCGGATCTTCGTGACATATTGACTGGCAAGAAACTGCCCGAAGTCCCCCGACCGCCCGACGATATCGTCTTTTCCAGCCTGATCTAGATGACGATAAGCAAGCCGCAGTTCGTGCTGCTCTTGGGTCGAGGGATTTGCTCGTGGTTGAGGGTCCCCCGGGAACCGGAAAAACAAAATTCATCACTGAACTTACTGCGCAGGTACTTAGTCGCACTCCTGGCGCACGAATTCTATTGTCTTCCCAGACCCATGTCGCCTTGGATCACGCGCTCGTAAATATCGAGAAATTGGCGACGTCGAAAGGGATTGCGCTACGTGCAGTGCGAATAGCTCGGCGTAATGATGAGAAGGTCTCCCCTGAGCTAAGTCACTTGCTTCTCGAACGATGCGTTGGACATTGGTTAGAGGATGCGATGCAGCGGTCTGAGCGTTTCATGATTGACTGGGCAGCGGAACACGACATCACATTAGAGAACGTCCAGATCGGCATGGCGCTCGCCGAGCTGAGATTATCGATCGCCCGGCTGAGTGTTGCGCAAGCTGAAGTTGACGGCTGCCGCGCAGACCTCGTCGAGCTTGAAGCAGAGCGCCAGGAGATTAACAGGGACCGGTCACGAGGGGACGAATATCGAGTAATTGTTGCGGACATTCGGTTGAAACAGGATGAAATGACGCAGTTGGAGGAGCAACTGGATGCGTCACGGTACTCGTTCCAAACGGCAAGCGATCGCGCACGCGGTTTTGCTGATCTCGCCGGCCAAGTAGAGTCGATGAACGAAAAGGACCTAGCGGATCTTGAGTTCGATTATATCAACCACTCTTCGCATGGGATAACCATCGCGCACACGCGCGGCTCGCCTCGTTTGTAGGCGAGCAGCGCACGCACCAATGCCTCTCCATCGATCTTGTCGGTCTTGGCACGACGCCGCCGGCGCGACGTGTCAATCGAGGCGGCGTCGACGACATGGCTTTCGATCCCCTCGGCTTCCAGGACACGATGTATCCAGAAGCCATCCAGACCCGCCTCGTGAATGACCACAAGCGCAAAGTGCCGGCCGGTGCGCGCCTGTGCCTTGTCCTGGAGCAGGGCAAAGCGTGCCAGCAGTCCCGTGATATCGCCGCCGCGTACCGCATGTTTCGACATCTTCTCCCCACTGCCCGGCGACAGCGAAGTGATCAACCAGGTCGATTTACTGAGTTCCAAAGAAACGAGGATCGCGCCAAGATCGGTGCGGATAGCGGCAGGCGCCGCAAATCGATCGGCTACAACACGCATGATTGGCCTCCACAGAGTTGTTGGTCAGCAACCCCACTCTGCCAGAGCGCAGACCGCTTTCCACTTTGATGGGGCATCCTTGTCTTCCGAATCAAGGGATGCGCTATGGGCCAGGTTCTGCATGGGAGCGCCACGACGACAGAGGCGATCCGTCGAGCGATACAACATAGTCAAGAGAGCCTGAGAGCGCTGGCCAAGCGTTACGGGATCAACCAGAAGACCGTTGCCAAGTGGAAGGGACGGACCGCGGTCGCGGACCTGCCGACCGGACCGAAGGAGCCGCGGTCGACGGTGCTCTCCGTCGAGGAAGAAGCGGTCATCGTCGCCTTCCGCCGCTACACTCTGCTGCCGCTCGACGACTGCCTCTACGCGTTGCAGCCGACGATCCCGCATCTGACGCGCTCTTCCTTGCATCGCTGCCTGCAGCGTCATGGCATCGGCCGGCTAGCGGATGTCGAGGGCGACAAGCCGGCAAGGAAGAAGTTCAAAAGCTACCCGATCGGCTATTTCCACATCGACGTTGCCGAGGTGCGCACCGAACAGGGCAAGCTGCATATGTTCGTCGCCATGACCGCACCTCGAAGTTCGCCTTCGTCGAGTTGCACGAGAAGGCCACCACCGCCGTCTCGAGAGACTTTCTGCTCCGGCTGATCGCAGCCGTTCCCTACAAGATCCACACCGTGCTCACCGACAACGTCCTAAGAGCGGAAGAAAATGGAGGAGACAGTCAAAGTCTCTCTGTTCGTCAGCATGCTCTCGCCGCATGACGCTCGTCAAGTTGGGTGGTCGAACCAGGCGACTTCCACCGCAAGGGAAAAGGTCTCGTCCATAGCAAACACAGGGTACGTTGATAGCGGCCCTCACCGTCCTCAACACGAGCTTCTGATCCAGGTGGAAGACCCAAACATTATCTACAGGGTCATCGCAGCGATGCCCTCACGGCCCTAGCTGACAGAGGTTCTTCCTCCTGGCACCCGCCCCTCAACGAAGGGCCGGTAATCGGAACCGCCTTTGACGACGGCGTGTACGACGCGCGCCATCTTGGCGGTAATAGCGGTCATCGCCTTGCGGCGCAGATCTGGATTGTCGCGATCTCTTGCGATGTAGCGTTCGAACTTGTGTCGAAAGCCATTCTCACGCTGACGGATGGCGACTTGCCCGGCGATCCACAGAGTGCGGCGCAGCCGCGCATTGCCGAACTTGGAAAGGCGGGTCTGGCCGCGATATTGACCGGACTGCTGTGTCGAGAGATCCAGTCCGCAGAACTTGAGAAACTGGCGATGATGGTGGAAGCGGCGAAGATCTCCGGCTTCAGCGATGATCGTCAGTGCATTGATCGGTCCGATGCCTGGTTAAGCTTGAGGAGGTGCGGTGCGGAGGGTCGGGGAAACACGCGCATAAAACGAGCTCGGCAGCCGAGCATAGCTGTTGTCAAATGCAAAGCGTACCGTCATTCACACTCCTCAAACATCAACGGCAGTCGCGAGACGCTTCGTCGGTCCCAAAGATTGTTATCAATGACAATAGTGCCATTAGACTGCCGGTCCGAATGCTAATGTGGCGATGCTCGAACTTCATTTCCAGCTACGTGCCAGAAATGGATGTGTCAGTGCCTTCGGGCAAGTAGCCCTTCGAGCGTAACGGCTACGACGCTTCTCGCGCCAGCGAACGTCTGGTCTTCGCGAATCGGTAGCTTTAAGCCGCCTGACTGCTTTCGGCCCCCCTTCCTGACCATAGAGAGGCGCTCAGACATCATCGTCCCAGCCGCGATCCCACACCCCGTCACACTCCATCCAGCCAAGGAGCCGGCGGATCGTGAAGACGATCTCGCACAATTGCACCGGCTCGACCGGGCGGCTGTGCATCGTCGGGCGACGATTGGCGTTGAGGCGCTCGAGATCGACCTTCAGCCATTCGGCGCGGTCGAACACCGCTTCGAACAGCTCACCCCAATTGTCCTTGCGCAGGATCACGCCGATCAGATCGCCAAGGTCAGTATAGTGGATTAGCGGAAGCTGCGCTTCGCCCGTCCGCATCGCCTCGCGGCGGCGCTCCTTGGCTCGGGACATGACATCGCCGGGCACGCGCTGCTTGAACCAGTTGGGCCCGGCGAGAGTTTCGAGCTTGGCCGAGATGAAGGTCCGCAACGCATTCTCGAATGCGTCGATCGCGCCGAACGCACCCATCTTCGGGCGGCTCGCCATGATGCGGAGCTTGACCGGTCCCGCCTCGACCACGGCGGTCATCGTTCCCGCGCGGGTGCGTCGTCCCTCGACCACGCCGCTGTCGATCAGAACCGCCACGGTCGCAGCATTGTCGGCCTCGATCAGCCCGTCATCGACGTCCTGATCGCGATAATAGCGCGCGCGTTCGCGCGGATCGCGCCAATAGGGGCGATCTAGCATGTCGGTCGAGCTGTAGCCGCCGAGCAGCGCGGCATAGGCCGCCTGGGCTCCGCCCGCGCCCGGCCCCAACACGTCGATCGCTCCGGCGAACAGCGACATCTTGGTGCTGGTGACATCGAGCCCAGCGAAGCGGCTGCCGAGCGCCGCATCAGCGAGCGCGGCAATGGCCGTAAAGCCGGCAGTTACCTCGGCGATGCTGTCGGCTGCGAGGTTCAGTGCCTCGAACTGCTTGCGATATTTCTCGCCGGTGCCGAGCAGCGCGGCGTAGTCGCGCGCGGTCGATACGGTGAGCGTGTCGGCCCAATGCCGGGCACGCGACATGGCGCTGAGCGCTTCTCGTCCGATGCCCAGCGCGGCGCGCACGCTGGCGGGGAGCGCCCCATAAGGCTCAGTCAATTGCTTCATGACCTGACTGAGGCGGTCGTCGAGTGGATTGGCGAGCTTCAGCCCATCGAGCAGCGAGAGCTTCGTCGCCGTGCTGTGCGCCAAACCAAACGCAGTGGTGTCGATACGCCCGATCTTGCCCATCGCCTCTTCGATCGCGCTGCGCGTCGCCCCGAAGTTCTTGAACGGGTCATCGAGCATGAGCGCGTTGCGCTTGAGCTGGTCGAAGACCGAACCCGTCTCGAACAGCGGGTCGAGCGCTACGATTTTGCCGCTCGCGCTCGCCATCGCTTTCTCGACTTCGGGCGACTGTAGCCCTCGCGCTGCGCGACTCACGGGATCGTCGCGGAAGATGCCGAAAGCCGTCAGCTTGTCTAACGAGCTCTGAGTCTCGAGCGCGCGCTCGAGCGCACTAGAAGTGCCGAGGCCGAGCGAGCGGCCCGCCAGATGGCTGAGTGATTTCCCCGAACCTGTCATGGTCGTCCCGCCCTTTGGTTGAACTTGCGCCATAATATGGGATGCGGGATCGCATATTTCACCCGGCGTCATGACGTCTGTTGATTCGACCAAAGCCGGCCGCCCCTAACGAGCCGGCCGACCCTGTTATGACCTCGCCAGTGGCGAACATCAGCTCGCGCTGGGCCTCGAATGTTTCCTGGATACGGCGTTCCCATTCTTGTCGTTGATCCTTCTTGAACTTCGTTGCTTTCAGCGCGGCAAGCAGGGACTTTGTGTCCACCCCCTTAGGGTTGTGGGCGCTCGAAAGCGCATGCTTCTGGCAGCGGCTTAGGAAGCTCAGGAACTCGTCTTCGTCAACCGTCCCCGCAGCTGGGTGTGCGATAGAGAAACTGTTGCGTGTGGCCCTGCACTGGTCGAGGAAGAAGAAGTTGTCGTCACCGATCAGGTTGAGCTTACGGCAGAGGTCGAGCAGCTCGGCGTCCTTGAGGTCGAGGAGCGCGTCCTCGTCGAAGGACTTGTCGTCGAGGATCTGAGGGACGACGTTAATGCCGAACCGTCGAACCTTGTCACGCAGTTCCACCACGGCCGCGTTCCAAACATAGTTGATGGCTGCGTCGAACAGACCGCTGGCGACGGCGACACACATTTTGACGATCCGGTCATCGCGCACGTGCGGAGGGATCTCTTGATCAGGCGTGGGAGCTGGGACCAAGCATGGGCGATCTGGTCGTCCTCGGCGAGCACATTGCGGGGGACTCCTACGCGGCGGTAAGTTGGGCTAGCATGGGCGAGGAGAGAGGGGTCACGTCGGGCAGTGTGACGGCGGGCAGATCGGTCTTTGGCTTAACTGGGACGTTGCTCACACCTACTCCCTGCATCGAGGAGACCATCTCGCCCCATCGTTAGTCTTTAGCCGAAACAGAGTGAGGTCAGCCGGCGCGTGCGGCCTTTGTGCGATTACGTCCACCTGCCGCTCTTTTAACGCTACGCATGGAGACGGCTTTGGGAGCCACGACGTCGCCGAGCCGCTCTATACGGAGGGGCGCGCGCGACGGAAGGCGAACGACGAGTTCGAGTTGCCCCCCGATCGCCTCGACGTAGCTTTTAAGGGTAGACAAGTACATGTCGGCTTGTTTCTCGATCTTCGAGACCGAAGGCTGCTTGATCTTGAGGACCGAAGCGATTTCAGCCTGGGCCTTTCCAGCGGCACGCCGCAACTCGCCGAGACTCTCGACTTCTCCCCTCAACTCTTCGAAACGCGCGTCGACCCGCTCCCGACGGTCCTCGGGGAGCGCAGCGATTAGGTCGTCAAGCTTGCGTCCCATCACTTCTTCTCCTTCTTCGCCGCCGCCAAACGGTCGAGATGCCTTTGATAGCGCTTGTCCGCCTTGGCGATCAGACTTTTATAGAAGCGCTTCTCACTCACGCCCGACTTATCGCCGGCGACGAGCAGGATCGCCTTCCGCTTCCAGTCGATGCGAACGCAACCCGCCAGACACCATCATCAGCGTCGAAGCGAAGTTCTTTCATGTTCGCGAACGACGAGTCATTCAAGGTATCCGCATGCGGTCGCCCCAGCTGGGGCCCGAACACCGAGCAGCTTAGCCGAGGCCAATAGCTCATCTTGGACTGTCTGGGGCAACGCCTCGAACTCCCATCGAACTCATCGCCAAAAACGACTCCCCAAGTCATATATAGCTCCGAGGCTATGTGGTCAACATCATCAAGCTGCCGAAACGCTAGTCCCCTCATCGGCCGAAACAAGGTACGCGCGGTCGACGATAATCCGGTCGCCGTTGACACGACGGGCAATTCGCGACCTGTCTGCGCTATCGAGCGGCATCGTCACCGGCGTTCTGACGGGCGTAGCCGGCGCGTAGCTGTCGCTTGCCCAGAATGCCGGCTTGTCGTGAAGGATATGACCGCCAGCAAGCGTTCCATCGCGCCGGCAGCGCTCACCGTAGCCAAATGGAAACCGGTGCCGGCGAGGTTCGCTTGTCTGGCGGTGTCGGTCGCCATGGCCCGGAGGTGAAGCCGGCGAAACGCTTCCGCGGGTCCTGCAAGCAGAGGATCGCGCCGCGCCGTGCATGCGATTGGACCTCTCGTCCGCTGCGCTGCCGAGATCTCTGCTGTCAGGCGGTCTAGGTTTCGCGCTTCGGGCCGAGCAGGAATACTATGAGGGCAGCGACGAACGTGGCAACAGCACTGTAGGCAATGGCACTGGTAACCCCGGCATTGTCCACCAAAAGTCCGCCGAAGATCGCGCCGGCAGCGATTGCCACTTGGAATACTGTGACCAGCAGCACACCGGCGCTTTGGGCCTGCTCGGGAACGGCCCTCCGTACCATCCACGTCTGCAATCCCACTGGCACCGCGCCGAAGGCAAACCCCCACGCGGCAACAGCAATCGCCGAGGCCAAGGCCGATGCTCCCGCCGTCAGCAGCGAAACAGCGGCTATCGCTATGAGCAGCGGTGCAAGGGCCGCGACTGCCTTGAGACTGTACTCGGCCAGAAGCCCGCCGGCCAAATTGCCGAAGAATCCGCCGATGCCAAAAGCAAGCAACACAAGCGAGATCGTCTCGACGTCAAGCGCGGGAATCTTCTCTAGGAAGGCGCGGATGTAAGTGATTCCGGCGAAGTGGCCGGAAGCGACCAGCAGGACGACCAAAAGCGCAACCTTGACCATCGGAATCTTAGCCACATCCAGCAGGCTGCGGAAGCTAGCCACTCCAATCGGAGGCAGTTTCGGAATGGTTATGAGTTGCACCAGCAGTGTAGCCGCGCCGCCGACTGCGGCGAGTATGAAGGCGCTTCGCCATCCCCAGATATCGCCGACATAAGCACCGATTGGAGCTGCGCAAACGGTAGCCACCGAAACGCCGGTGAGGATGATCGACATAGCGCGCGCCAGGAGGTGGCTTGGAACGAGCCGCATCGCCAGTGCTGCCGACATCGACCAGAAGCCTCCGAGCGCTATGCCGAGCACGACGCGTGCAGTCAGGAGAACCGCCAGCGACCACGCGCCGGCCGCCAGAAGGTCGGACAGGATCAGCAGCAGCGTCATCGTCCACATGACGGTCCTGCGGTCCAGGCGCTTTGTGATGATGGCCACCGTCGGCGCCGAGATCGCCCCGACGATAGCGGTCGCCGTCATCGCCTGTCCAGCGGCTCCCTCGCTGATACCGAGATCATGAGCGAGGGGCGTGAGCAGGCTGACAGGCAGAAACTCTGCCGTGACCAGCCCGAAGGTGCCCAAGGAAAGCGAAATCACCGCACCCCATGCGGGACCAGACGGTGGGACGGGTTTTTCTGGGTCGTGCAGGACAGCGTCCATGACGCATGCCGCGGATTGGGTCATGAACGAAGTCTCCACTTTGATGCAATGCAACGTGATGTTGGCTGCCCTGACCCAAATTCAAAAACACAAGCGCATTTCCCGGCGGCGTTGCACGGAGGAGGGGATGTTCATTGCTTCGCGATATTTTGTGACGGTGCGGCGCGCAACATCGATGCCGGTTTCCTTCAGCCGGACAGCGATGTCCTCATCGGAAAGCACGTCGCCGGGAGATTCTGCGGCAATCATCGCTTTGATCCGATGCCGGACAGCTTCGGCGGAGTGCGCGTCGCCGCCTTGGCAGGACGCGATCGCGACGGTGAAAAAATACTTCAGTTCAAAGACTCCGCGCGGGGTAAGCATGTACTTGTTCGAGGTCACCCGGCTTACCGTCGACTCGTGCACTCCAATCGCGTCAGCGACGGTTCTAAGATTGAGAGGCCGCAGGTGGGCGACGCCATGTTCCAAAAAGGCATCCTGCTGACGCACGATTTCAGCCGCAACCTTAACAATCGTCTTGGCGCGCTGATCGAGGCTGCGGATTAGCCAGTTCGCGTTTTGCAAGCATTCGTCGAGAAATGCTTGATCTTTCGAATTGTGGGCAGTTTGACGTGTGACTTCGGCATAGTAGCTTTGGTTGATCAGCAGCTTTGGCAGCGTGGCGGGATCAAGTTCGATCTGCCACCCGCCTTGCGGCGAGGGCGTGACCCAGACGTCGGGTATGATTGATTCAGACGCACCGGACTGGAATCGGTTCCCAGGCTTGGGATCGAGCGCCCGAATCTCATGCATCATGTCGAGAAGGTCTTCTTCATCGACGCCGCAATGCTGCTTCAGTGCCTCAAAATCGCGTCGTGCAAGCATTTCAAGGTTGGCAACCAAAGCTGCCATTGCGGGGTCGAGCCGGTTTCGCTGGCGCAACTGGATCTCGAGGCATTCTCTGAGATTTCGCGCAAAAACTCCCGGTGGATCAAATTGCTGCAACGTTCCGAGAACCCGTTCCACAACAGCCTCACGGACATTCAGGCTCTCGGCCAGCTCCAAAAGGTTTGCTCGAAGATAGCCAGTGTCTTCCAGATCGGCGGCAAGCTGGCCAGCGATCAGCCGCTCCTGTGGTGTGAATGCAGTGAGGGCGATCTGACGAGCCACATGGTCGTGCAATGTTTCGGCGAGGGTGGCAAACTCGTCGAGGGAAGGGCCATTGCCGGACGGGTTGTTGGTCGTGTTGCGAAGTGATTTCCATTGCCCGAGCCGTTCAGGCGAACCTGCCCCGGTCGGTCCTTCAACGGCGTTTGCGCCAGGGCCGACAGGCTGATCCGCTCCCGAAATCGAAACGTCGTCAAAAGGCCCGCCATCGCTTGATGCAGATTCCAACAGCGGATTCTTCTCAATTTCCCGCTCCACGAACTGATGCAGTTCAGTATGCGCCAGTTGCAGCAAGCGAATCGACTCAATGAGTTGAGGCGATGCCACCATGGATTGCTTCTGGCGTTGAAGCAGGCTTGCTGAGGATTGCATGGTGAGCGCGATAATCCTGTCGAGGAGCCTCTTGGGGCCGGCAATGGCACCAGTGAGACGTTTTCTAGGTCAAGCGGCGGCTTTCAGCGTTTCGAGAACGTTTTGCGGGGACGAGACGCCATAAGGGTCGGCCTCGCAGTTGTCGGAGAAACCTTCCTCCTCGAACCAGTGCTCCACCACGCCATTGTTGATCAGGGCGGCGTAGCGCCAGGAGCGCATTCCGAAGCCGAGATTGTCCTTGGCGACCAGCATGCCCATTTTGCGTGTGAACTCGCCTGAGCCATCGGGAATGAGCTCGACCTGCTTCAGGCGCAAGGACTTCCCCCACGCATTCATGACGAAGGCGTCGTTGACTGAGAGGCAGTAAATCGCGTCAACTCCCTGCTTCGCAAACTCATCATAGAGCTCTTCGAACTTGGGCAATTGGTAGGTCGAGCAGGTCGGGGTGAAGGCGCCAGGCAGCGAGAACAGGATGACCCGCTTGCCGGCAAAGTAGTCGTCAGATGTCTTTTCTTCCCAGCGATATGGATTTGGCCCCTGGACTGACTTATCGTGAACACGCGTGAGAAAGGTGACGAAGGGAACCTTCTTTTGAACTGTCATTAATTTGCTCCTGCAAAAGTAGAAACTGGCGCGCTGGATTCTGGCAGAGCCTGGCGCAATACCGGGCAAAGGCTCGTATGCCCGGCACGGAATGAGGGCCTCGCGGCTCGCAACCTCCTTTTTCCATCCCGACGTATGGGAACGTCTTGGCGGCTGGTCTTGGCCCCGCGAACGCAATCGATCTGAGCGAGCTGGAGACCGTCGAGCCGCTTGCTTTCCACGGCTATGGCGCCGGAAGCGGGATCGGTCACCCGCGATCGTGCCCGGGGAAAAGGGATAGCGGCCGGAAGTAGCCAATATCGCAAGCATGTGCAGGCCTCGAATGTATTACGCAACAGACCCGCGTTACTGGACTGGTTCAGCGTGTTGTCGATATGTGGCAGTGACCCGCCGACCTTGGCTTGGGTGACCCTTTGAGGACTCTTCGGCACTCACATGCTGAACAGAACCGGGAAACGGCAATTGCGCCAGCGCCCCGTGTTGGCGTGCCGGCATCGGACCAGCCATGCGCAAAGCGGCTACCCAGCAAGGACCTCCGGAGGAGACGATGTCCCGATGTTCAACGGGAACGGGCACCGTCTCCTCAGGCCACGGTCTAGAGCTTCGCGTCTCGGGCATGGTGCAAGTCGCTTTCATCGTTTTTGAGAGGCTCTAACCAGGAGCAGCAAGCGGCGTGCCATTTCAAATAGAGGTGCCGTTGGACCGCCCCTTTCGTCTCGGAGGCCGTGTCTTGGAAGATCGGGCGCGCCCTATAACTGCCTCGTCACACAGGCAACAACGATGCTGTATGGTGCTGATATTCGGCGCTCAGCCCCGGCTGGGCAAAGACGAACCGGAAGCCGAGCCGATGCACCACCTCACACCGGCGGGCACCGCAGGATTGCGTAGCGTGTGCCGCTAGCGTTCATGGGTGCGCAGGCACGGCTATCGCGAATATGCGCCTGTCGCAGCAACATGAGCGCGCGCTCTTGGGCAAGCGCCTTGGCGCCGTGAGGATCGAATTCCCCAATCGTGTCTGTTTGCCACCCTCTTATGTTCGAAACTGGACCAGAATGTCGCAGGCCCGACCTAAAGGTCGCCCGAGGCGTTCTGTCCGACACTGTTCCGTCGCCTTTGTTGGCCCGCGACACCGGCTTATTTCGCCTAGCTCTTCTCTGGCCTCAGGCTAAGCCGTCGAGAAGCTGCCACAATCTTTTTTCTGCTGCGGCCAAATTGGCACGAGATTTGAAGCACCTTCGTTGCGGGCCGGGAGCCGCCGACCGACTTTCATTTCGTGGATGACACGAATGGAACGAAGAAAGAAAAGCAAAATGTCAAATCCGCGTCGGATAGCGTCTATGGGCAGGGGGTCCTCGGCGAAACCGCCGTTACCCAACAGCTCGCCGCCCTTGTCGACCCTTGCGCAGGAACTCTTGGCCGGCGGCGAGTCAAAGGCCCACCACGCCGACTTTATCCTGACCTCGAAGGTACAGGATAACGTTCTGCATCTCGCCGAGCGTTTGCCTAGACAGTTAAGCGTTAGCCGATCCTGATAATCGGTCTGCCTTCCGACGACGTCGTCTCTATGCGGTCTTAGGTCTTCGCTGCCGCAGCGCCCGCCGGTCACCTTCCGCCCTTCCATCGCTATAGAGTGAAGTGCCAGCATGTCCGAACAACCTTTGCCGACGCTGCCGATGTGGCGCGTCGATCACATTGAGCCCTCGCCTGAGATGTTGGCGCTACGGGCCAACGGTCCGATCCACCGCGTGCGCTTCCCGTCCGGGCACGAAGGCTGGTGGGTGATAGGCTATGACGAGGCCAAGGCGGTGTTGTCCGACGCGGCGTTCCGGCCCGCGGGAATGCCGCCGGCGGCATTCACCCCGGATTCGGTGATTCTCGGTTCGCCAGGATGGCTGGTCTCGCACGAGGGGGGCGAGCATACGCGGTTACGCACGATCGTGGCGCCGGCCTTCAGCAACGGCAGGGTGAAGCTGCTCGCGCAGCAGGTCGAGGCGATCGCCGCGCAGTTGTTCGAGACGCTGGCGGCCCAGCCCCAGCCCGCCGATCTGCGGCGCCACCTCTCCTTTCCGCTTCCCGCCATGGTCATTGGCGCGCTGATGGGCGTGCTCTACGAGGATCACGCCTTTTTCGCCGGGCTGTCCGACGAGGTGATGACGCACCAGCATGAAAGCGGCCCGCGAAGCGCGTCGCGCTTGGCCTGGGAAGAACTCCGCGCCTACATTCGCGGCAAGATGCGGGACAAGCGCCAGGATCCGGGCGACAACGTGCTGACGGATCTGCTCGCGGCGGTCGACCAGGGCAAGGCGACCGAGGAAGAGGCGATCGGCCTGGCGGCGGGCATGCTGGTGGCGGGGCACGAGAGCACCGTGGCGCAGATCGAATTCGGCCTGCTGGCCATGTTCCGCCATCCGCAACAGCGCGAACGCCTGGTTGGCGATCCATCCCTGGTGGACAAGGCGGTAGAGGAAATCCTGCGCATGTACCCGCCCGGCGCCGGCTGGGACGGCATCATGCGCTATCCGAGGACCGACGTGACCATCGCGGGCGTGCATGTTCCCGCGGAGAGCAAGGTGCTGGTCGGCCTGCCGGCGACGTCCTTCGATCAGCGCCATTTCGACGACCCGGAAATCTTCGACATAGGACGTGACGAAAACCCGCACCTGGCGTTCTCCTACGGGCCGCACAACTGCGTCGGCTTGGCGCTGGCCAGGCTGGAACTCAAGGCGGTGTTCGGTTCGATCTTCCAGCGCTTTCCCGCGCTGCGCCTGGCCGTGGCGCCCGAAGAACTGAAGTTGCGCAAGGAAATCATCACTGGCGGGTTCGAGGAGTTCCCGGTGCTCTGGTGATGCTCGGATGCCACCAGGAATCGCGATGTTCTCGAATTGCCGGCGCGCCTGCCGCGCGCCGATCAGATCAGCCAGCCAACAGGTGACCAAGATGGACGTGCAAGAAACCACGGCAGCATGCCGGGACGCCTTCGCCGAACTGGCGTCGCCAGCGTGCATTCAGGACCCGTACCCATTCATGCGATGGTTGCGCGAGCACGATCCGGTACATCGCGCGGCGTCGGGCCTCTTTCTGTTGAGCCGCCACGCCGACATCTACTGGGCGCTCAAGGCCACGGGCGATGCTTTTCGGGGGCCGGCGCCAGGCGAACTGGCGCGCTATTTCCCGCGTGCGGCGACCAGCCTGTCTCTAAGTCTGCTGGCGTCCACTTTAGCGATGAAGGAACCTCCAACGCATACGCGTCTGCGCCGGCTGATCTCGCGCGATTTCACCATCGGCCAGATCGACAAGCTGAGGCCGACCATCGCTCGCATCGTCGCAGCGCGCCTGGACGGCATGGCGCCCGCGCTGGAGCGCGGTGAGGCGGTGGACCTGCATCAGGAATTCGCGCTGGCCTTGCCCATGCTGGTTTTCGGCGAACTGTTCGGCATGCCCCCGGATGACATTCTCGGGCTCATCACCGGCATCAGCGCCATTCTGGAAGGCCTGAGCCCGCACGCCAGCGATCCCCAGCTCGCCGCGGGGGACGCGGCCAGCGCCAGGGTGCAGGCCTACTTCGGCGACCTCATACAGCGCAAGCGCACCGATTCCCGCCACGACATCGTGTCAATGCTGGTCGGCGCACACGACGACGATGCCGAGACGCTGTCGGATGCGGAATTGATCAGCATGCTTTGGGGCATGCTGCTGGGCGGCTTCGCCACCACTGCCGCGGCCATCGGCCATGCGGTCCTGGCGATGCTGGAGTATCCCGAACAGCGGCACTGGCTGAAGGGAGATGCCGTGGGGGTGAAGGCTTTCGTCGAAGAAGCCCTGCGCTATGACGCGCCCGCCATGTTCAGCTCCATTCCGCGTATCGCCCAGCGCGACATCGAACTGGGCGGCGTGGTGATCCCGAAGAACGCGGACGTGCGCGTGCTGATCGCGGCCGGCAATCGCGACCCGGACGCCTTCGCCGATCCCGATCGCTTCGATGCCGTGCGGTTCTACGGCACCAGTCCTGGCATGTCGATCGACGGGAAGATCATGCTGACCTTCGGCCACGGCATCCACTTCTGCCTTGGTGCGCAACTGGCCCGGGTGCAGTTGGCCGAGAGCCTGCCGCGGATCCAGGCGCGCTTCCCCACGCTGGCATTGGCCGAGCAGCCGACCCGGGAGCCCTCCGCGTTCCTTAGGACGTTCCGCGCGCTGCCGGTACGGCTGCATGGGCAGGAGGGCTGAGATGCGCGTCCTGGTCGATCAGGATCTGTGCGGAACGACCGGGCAGTGCGTGCTGACGCTGCCGGGCACCTTTCGCCAGCGCGAACCGGACGGCGTGGCCGAAGTGTGCGTTGCGACGGTCCCGCAGGCGCTGCACGCCGCGGTGCGGCTTGCGGCGAACCAGTGCCCGGTCGCCGCCATTCGGGTCATCGAAAGCGACGCTGGCCATGACGAGTGCGCCAGCGCCTACCCGGCGCCTTCTCCGACGCAGGCCCAGCGGCATGCCGCGAAAGACCAATGCAATTCAGGAGACACGATGGGACGGTTTGAAGGCAAGGTGGCCGTGGTGACCGGCGCTGGCGCCGGCATCGGCAAGGCATGCGCTCTCGCCATCGCGCGCGGAGGCGGCAGAGTGGTGGTGGCCGACATTGATGGCCCGGCGGCCATCGCCTGCACCGCGCAGATCGCGGCCGAAGCAGGCCACGCGCTGGCCATAGCCATGGATATCGCCGATGAGCAGGCGGTGGCAGCGCTGTTCGAGACGGCGGAGCGGCACTTCGGGGGGGTCGACCTGCTGGTGAACAATGCGAGCGCCATGCATCTGACCCCGCGCGACCGCGCCATCCTCGACCTGGACCTGGCAGTCTGGGACCAGACAATGGCGACCAATCTGCGCGGCACGCTGCTCTGCTGCCGGCAGGCCATCCCACGGATGATCGCCCGCGGCGGTGGCGCGATCGTCAACATGTCGTCGTGCCAAGGGCTCAGCGGTGACACGGCGCAGACGTCCTACGCCGCGTCGAAGGCGGCGATGAACATGCTCTCGGCTTCGCTCGCCACCCAGTACGGTCACTCTCAGATACGCTGCAACGCGGTTGCGCCGGGTCTTATCATGACCGAGCGTCTCCTCGCCAAGCTGGACGAGTGCATGCAACGGCATCTGCGCCGGCACCAGCTCCTGCAGCGCGTCGGCCGCCCCGAGGATGTGGCCGCGCTGGTGGCGTTCCTGCTCTCCGACGATGCTGCGTTCATCACCGGCCAGCTCGTGTGCATCGACGGCGGCATGCTGGCGCATGTGCCGACATATGCCGAGGGTGGCAACAGCTGCGCCGCGCGCCCTGCAGGCGACACCGAATCGGCGGCGGCGGCGCGCTGCTGATGGACATGCTGCTCAATCCACTCAACCGTCGGCACCGGCTGCGATGCGACATCCCGGTCATGCCTGGCGCTTTCCCCCTGGTCGGGCATCTTCCCGCCATTGTCTGCGACCTGCCGCGCCTGCTGCGGCGCGCGCAACGCACGCTGGGCAGCCACTTCTGGCTGGATTTCGGCCCTGCCGGACATCTCATGACCTGTGTGGATCCGGACGCATTCTCACTGCTCAGGCACAAGGACGTGTCCTCGGCGCTGATCGAAGAGATCGCGCCCGAATTGCTTGGCGGAACGTTGGTTGCGCTGGACGGCGGCGCGCACCGGCAGGCGCGCGATGCCATCAAGGCAGCGTTCCTGCCCAGGGGGTTGACCCAGGCCGGGATCGGCGACCTGTTCGCGCCCGTCATCCAGGCGCGGGTGCAGGCATGGCGCGCCCGCGGCGAGGTACTCATCCTGCGCGAAACCGGCGACCTGATGCTGAAGCTCATCTTCAGCCTCATGGGAATCCCCGCGCAGGACCTGCCGGGATGGCATCGCAAGTACCGGCAATTGCTGCAGTTGATCGTCGCGCCACCGGTCGACCTGCCCGGACTGCCTTTGCGGCGCGGCCGTGCCGCCCGCGACTGGATCGACGCGCAGTTGCGCCAGTTCGTCCGCGACGCACGCGCGCATGCCGCGCGCACCGGGTTGATCAACGACATGGTGAGCGCCTTCGACCGCAGCGACGGTCCGCTCTCCGATGACGTCCTGGTCGCGAATATTCGCTTGCTGCTGCTTGCCGGTCACGACACCACTGCCTCGACGATGGCCTGGATTGTAATCGAGCTGGCGCGGCAGCCTGTGCTGTGGGACGCCCTGGTTGAGGAGGCGCAACGCGTGGGCGCGGTGCCGACCCGGCACGCGGACCTGGCGCAGTGTCCGGTCGCCGAGGCGCTGTTCCGCGAGACACTGCGCCTGCATCCGGCGACCACGCTCCTACCGCGTCGCGCGCTGCAGGAATTGGAACTCGGCCAGCGGCGCATTCCCGCGGGCACCCATCTATGCATCCCGCTGCTGCATTTCTCGACCTCGGCGCTGCTGCACGACGCGCCTGATCAGTTCCGCCTGGCGCGGTGGCTGCAACGCACGGAGCCGATCCGGCCGGTTGACATGCTGCAGTTCGGTACCGGACCACACGTCTGCATCGGCTACCATCTGGTATGGCTGGAAATGGTGCAGTTCTGCATCGCCTTGGCGCTGACCATGCACAAGGCCGGGGTGCGGCCGCAGTTGCTCAGCGATGTCGAAAAAGGCCGGCGCTACTACCCGACCGCACATCCGTCCATGGCAATCCGCATAGGCTTCTCATGAGCTGGGCACGCCCTGTGTGGCAAGGCAGCGGCGCCGGCGGGGCGCGGCATTGCTGCACTCAGCGCACGCATTGGTGTGACGCGGCAACACCGTGACGGCTTGCGCTCGCCGTGGCCGTCTCAGCTACAAGGACATCAACAACATGCAGACCGGTTCCACTCCACGCGACCGAATCGGCGTTTCCGCCGGCGGATTGGGCGCGCAGGCGCGCGGCGCATCTGGCGGGCTGCTCCCCGAGATCTGGATGCAGGACGGCGCAAAGCGGGTCGAACAGGCTCTGGGGCGTCTGCTCTGCGCCAAAGACGACGGTAAGACAGAGCTGATGGCGGCCATGCGCTACGCCACCTTGCATGGCGGGAAGCGCACCCGCGCCTTGCTCTGTCTGGCTGCCGGCGCACTGGCGGGCACGCCGGCGCACATGCTCGACGACGTCTGCGCCGCCATCGAGATGATGCACGCCTGTACCCTGGTCCACGACGACCTGCCCGCGATGGACGACGACGTGCTTCGCCGCGGCCTTCCGACCGTGCACGTAAAGTTTGGCGAAGCCACTGCGATCCTGGTCGGCGATGCGCTGCAGGCCCACGCCTTCCTCACCCTGGCGAGCCTGGATGCGCCGGGCGACAACCGTATCGCGCTCGTGCGCCAACTGGCGCAGGCGGTGTCCGCCGAGGGTGCCGCAGGCGGGCAGGCCATCGATCTGTCGTTGGTCGGAAAGCATGCCGGGCTGGACAGGATCCTGGCGATGCACGGGATGAAAACCGGAGCGCTAGTGCGCGCGTCGGTTCGCATGGGCGCGCTATACTCCATCGCGGAGGATGCCGCGCACGCTGCGCTGTATGCTGCGCTCGATCGCTACACCGCCTGTTTCGGCCTGGCTTTGCAGGTGGCCGACGACATTCTCGACGCGACGGCGGATACCGCGACTCTTGGCAAGACCCCCGGCAAGGACGCGGGGGCGCAGAAGCCGACCTGCGCGTCGATCATGGGGCTGCAGGCTGCGCGCCAGTTCGCGCTGTACTTGTTGCACGACGCCGGGGAGGCCATCGCCCCTCTGGGGCCGCGTGCGGAAGGGTTGGCGCAGATGCTGCAGCGGGCCAACCTCTATCTGTCCGCGCCATACGCATGAGCGTGCGCATCCGTAAGGACTCGCCCCTGTGCTGCTGCGATCGGCCGGCGGGCGCTGCATGCTGCACTGTGTCCGTGTCGGCGGCGACGTGCGCGGCGTCTGCCCGTTTCTGTTCTCGTTAGCCTTCTGCAGAAGGAACATCCCGCGTGAACTTGTCCGAACAGATCCTTTCCGAAATGCGCCACCTGCTGAGCGATATGAGCGACGGCGGCAGTGTCGGTCCGTCCGTCTACGACACGGCGCGAGCTCTGCAGTTCCACGGCAACGTCACCGGTCGGCAGGACGCATACGCGTGGCTCATCGCGCAGCAACAGGCCGATGGCGGATGGGGAAGTGCGGACTTCCCGCTGTTTCGCCATGGGCCTACCTGGGCGGCGTTGCTGGCATTGCAGCGTGCCGATCCTCTTCCTGGCGCTGCCGACGCAGTCCACGCTGCAACCCGGTTCCTCGAGCGCCAGCCCGATCCCTACGCGCATGCGGTGCCGGAAGACGCGCCCATCGGCGCGGAGCTGATCCTGCCGCAGTTGTGCGACGAGGCCGCATCCTTGCTGGGTGGCGTGGCGTTTCCGCGCCACCCGGCGCTGTTGCCGTTGCGGCAAGCACGCCTGGCCAAGCTGGGGGCAGTTGCGACGTTGCCGAGCGGCCATCCATTGCTGCACTCCTGGGAAGCCTGGGGGACGTCGCCGGCCACTGCATGCCCGGACGACGACGGCAGCATTGGCATCAGTCCAGCGGCCACCGCCGCGTGGCGTGCGCACGCCGTGACACAGGGAAGAACGCCGCACGTCGGGCGCACCGACGGGTATCTGCAGGCTGCATCGCGGGCAACGCGCACCGGCATTGAAGGTGTCGTTCCCAATGTCTGGCCGATCAATGTGTTCGAGCCATGCTGGTCGCTGTACACCCTGCATCTGGCCGGTCTGTTCGCGCATCCCGCGCTCGCCGAGGCGCTGCAAGTGATCATCGCGCAACTCGACGCCCGCCTCGGAGTCCGCGGTCTGGGCCCTGCCTTGCACTTCGCGGCCGATGCGGACGACACCGCCGTTGCGTTGTGCGTCCTTCGCCTTGCAGGCCGCGACCCGGCGGCCGACGCGTTGCGCCAGTTCGAAACCGGCGAGCTCTTCGTCACCTTCCCGGGCGAGCGCAATGCCTCGGTGTCGACCAACATCCATGCCCTGCATGCGTTGCGAATCTTGGGAAAACCCGCCGCCGGCACCAGCGCCTACGTCGAAGCCAATCGCAACCCGCACGGTCTATGGGACAACGAAAAATGGCACGTTTCGTGGCTTTATCCCACCGCGCATGCGGTCGCTGCGCTCGCGCAAGGCAAGCCTCAGTGGCGCGACGAGCGCGCGCTGGCGGGGCTGCTGCGGACGCAGCGCGACGACGGCGGCTGGGGCGCCGGTTGCCCGTCCACATTCGAGGAAACCGCCTATGCGCTGTTCGCGTTGCACGTGATGGACGGGAGCGAAGAGCCGGCAGGGCGCCGGCGCATCGCGCAGGCGGTAGGGCGTGCGCTGAAGTGGATGCTCGCCCGCCACGCGGCGCATGAATTGCCCCAGACGCCGCTGTGGATCGGAAAGGAACTGTATTGCCCCACTCGGGTGGTGCGCGTGGCCGAACTCGCCGGGTTGTGGCTGGCGCTTCGTTGGGGGCGGCGCGTCTCGGCCGAGGGAGCAGGAGCGGGGCCATGATCCCGACCGATCGCGCCCTGCAGCACGTGCTGGAGTGGGGGCGTTCCCTGACTGGGTTCGCCGACGAGCATGCTGTGGAAGCAGTCCGGGGCGGCCAGTACATCCTGCAGCGCATCCATCCGAGCCTGCGCGACGCCAGCGCCCGCACCGGCCGCGATCCGCTCGACGAAACGCTGATCGTGGCGTTCTATCGCGAACTGGCGCTGCTCTTCTGGCTCGACGATTGCAACGACCTTGGCCTGATCGCGCCGGAGCAGCTCGCCGCGGTGGAGCAGGCGCTGGGGCAAGGTGTGCCGTGCGCGCTTCCCGGATTCGAGGGCTGTGCTGTGCTGCGCGCTTCGCTCGCCGCGCTCGCCTACGATCGTCGCGACTATGCTCAGCTTCTCCACGATACCCGGTGCTACTGCGCGGCGCTGCGCGCCGGACACGCGCAGGCGGCAGGGGCGGAGCGCTGGTCCTACGCCGAGTACTTGCAGAACGGCGTGGATTCGATCGCGTACACGAACGTGTTCTGTTGCCTGTCCTTGCTGTGGGGGCTGGACATGGCGACCTTGCGCGCGCATCCGGCGTTTCGCCAAGCCCTGCGGCTCATATCCGCAATAGGGCGCTTGCAGAACGATCTGCATGGACGCGAAAAGGATAGATCGGCCGGCGAGGCCGACAACGCGGCGATCCTGCTGCTGCAGCGGTATCCAAGCATGCCTGTGGTGGAGTTCCTCAAGGACGAGTTGGCTGGCCACACACGCATGCTGCACCGGGTGATGGCGGAAGAACGTTTTCCCGCGCCGTGGGGACCGTTGATCGAGGCCATGGCGGCAGTCCGCGCGCAGTACTACGAGACCTCGACCAGCCGCTACCGCAGCGACGCTGCGGGCGCAGGCCAGCGTGCGCCGGCCTGAACGCGGAGGAAACGGCGGCGTGAGCGCGCTGCCGTCGGTCCGGCCCGACGCAACGCCGTCGCCCGATGCGGCGGAAGGAGCGAGCATCAGCGACACCAACCTGAGCCGGCGCAAGGACGACCACCTGGACATCGTGCTGGATCGGCGAACGGCACGGGCCAAGGCCGCTGGCTGGGAGTACATTCGTTTCGAACACTGCGCATTGCCCGAGTTGGACCTGACGCGGATCGACCTCAGCGCCTCGCTGCTGGGCAAGACCATGCGCGCGCCTCTGCTGATCAGCTCCATGACCGGCGGCATGCCACGCGCTGAGGCCATTAACCGGCATCTGAGCGAGGCAGCGCAAGTCTTGGGGATCGCCATGTGCGTCGGTTCGCAGCGCGTGAGCCTGCAATCCCGCAACTCCCAGGGGCTGACGCGCGCGCTGCGCCGCCTGGCCCCAGACGTTCCCTTGCTGGCCAATATCGGCGCTGCGCAACTGCGCGAGGCCGACGGCCTGGACCTCGCGCGCGGGGCGGTGGATGCACTGGAGGCCGATGGACTCATCGTCCATCTCAATCCGCTGCAGGAAGCAGTACAGCCGGAGGGCGACCGCGACTGGCGCGGCGTCCTGGCGCAGATCGCTCGCGCCGCGCGCAGCGTCGGCGTGCCGATCGTGGCCAAGGAAGTGGGGTCGGGCCTGTCCGCCTCGGTGGCCTGTGCGCTCGTCGAGGCGGGCGTGGCGGTGATCGATGTCGCCGGCGCCGGCGGCACCAGCTGGGCCGCGGTGGAGGGCGAGCGCGCCCCCGATGCCGCCGACCGCGCAGTGGCAATGGCATTCGCGGATTGGGGGATTGCGACCCCGGCCAGCGTGCAGGCGGTACGTCGGGCGCTGCCAGCGGTGAAGCTGATCGCGTCGGGCGGGATCAGCGACGGCGTCGACGCGGCCAAGGCTATCCGCCTGGGCGCGGACATCGCCGGGCAGGCAGCCGGCGTGCTGCGCGCGGCTACGGTATCCACCGAGGCGGTTGTCGCGCATTTCGAGATCGTCATCCGCCAGTTGGCCGTCGCCTGCTTCTGCACCGGCTCGGCTGATCTGGCGGCGTTGCGTCAGGCCCGCTTGTTGCCCTCGGCGCATCTGCCCGCCGGTTGATTGCCGCCGTCGCGCGCCCGTGGCGGCGGGAGCCTAGTCTTCAGATAGTCTCGGAAGCGGGGGATTCGCGCTGTGTTGGGTGCTGCTTCGTGATCGGGGAGGCACCCCGCCATGCCCCGAACGGACAGCCGAGAGTAAAGCGGGGTTGTGTGCGTCAAGTTCTGCAAAATGGGCGATCATGAAGCTGGTCATGCGGCTTGGCGTAGAGCGAGCTTCTTGTGCTCGCGC
>NZ_JAMYTM010000056.1:0-21512 GCF_040322475.1 Mesorhizobium sp. M0140
CCCCCCCCCCCCCCCCCCCCCCCCCCCCCGGGGGGGCGGCCCCCCCCCCCCCCCCCGGCGGGGGGGCGCCCCCCCCGCCCGAGCGCGGCACCCCCACCCCGGCTCCCGCGCCTTGCGGCGCAAGGCGCGCTCGCCGACCCTCCCCACAAGGGGGAGGGTAAGTCAGCCGGTCCCCTGCTCGTCCACGCCTGGCCGGATCGGGTGGCGAAGGCGCGTGGCGAGCGTGGTCGTTTCGTGCTGGCCAACGGCTCCGGCGCCATGCTCGACGCCGGCGATCCGCTGGCGGGCGAGCCGTTTCTGGTCGTCGCCGACCTGCAGGGCAAGGCACAGAATGCGCGCATCACGGCGGCGGCGGCGATCGGCGAGGACGATGTCCGCGCTGCGCTGGCGGACAGGATCGAGGTCCGCCGCGAAACGAGCTTCGACCGCGACAAGCGCGCCGTGCGTGTGCGTGAAACCGTGCGCCTTGGCGCCATCACGCTCGCCGAACGCATGCTGCCGCCGCCAACGGGGCCCGACGCCGACCGCGCCGTCCTCGATGCGGTGCGCCAGCACGGGCTGTCGCTGCTGAATTGGAGCAAGGAGGCGCAAACGCTGCGCCAGCGGCTTGGCTGGCTGCATCGCGGCCTTGGCGCGCCTTGGCCCGATATGGAGGATGCTGCTCTCATCGCGCGCCTCAATGACTGGCTGCTGCCTTACCTGTCCGGCGCGGCATCGTTTGCCGCCATAGATGCGGGCGTTGTCTCGGCCGGGCTGGCCAGCCTCGTGCCGCATGATCTGCAGCGCAGGATCGATACGCTGGCGCCGACCCATTTCGATGCCCCGTCGGGCAGCCATGTGCCGATCCGCTATGACGGCGAATGGCCGGTGCTGGCGATTCGCGTGCAGGAGCTGTTCGGCCTCGACCGCCATCCCGCCATCGCCAATGGCAGTGTGCCGCTGACGCTCGAACTCCTGTCGCCGGCGCACCGGCCAATCCAGACGACGCGCGACCTGCCCGGCTTCTGGCGCGGCTCCTGGGCCGATGTGCGCGCCGATATGCGCGGCCGTTATCCCAAGCACGTCTGGCCGGAAAACCCGCTGCTCGCGACCGCCACCGCCCGCGCAAAACCCAGAGCATGATCCCAAAAAGTGGAAACCGGTTTTTGGAAAGGTCATGCTCAAACAAGAAGTAGAGCCCCATCCGACTCCTCGGATTGGGGCGGGACCTAGCCTTCAGCGCTTCGCGGCTGTAATTCATGGCCATGATCAACGTTTTGCGTTCGCCCGATTTCCAGCAGAGCCAGAGACTGCGCCTCAACACGCTGATCCGGTTGCGCTGGCTTGCCATTGTCGGTCAGAGCCTGACGGTGCTCGTCGTCGCCTATGGGCTGAAGTTTCCACTGCCGGTCAGCCTCTGCTTTGCCCTAATCGCCTGTTCGGCCTGGATGAACCTGTTTCTCGCCTTTCGCTTTCCGGCAGCGCACCGGCTCACGCCGCTTGCGGCCTTCGGCATCCTCATCTTCGACAGCCTGCAGCTTGCCGGCCTGCTCTACATGACCGGCGGCCTCACCAACCCGTTCTCGCTGCTGATGACCGTGCCTGTCGTCATTTCGGCGACATCGCTGCCCCTGCGCCTGACCGCCATCCTCGGCGGGCTGGTCATGTCGGCGGCGACCTTTCTGGTCTTTGTCCATCTGCCGCTGCCCTGGCATGAGGACGCGCCGCTGGCGATGCCTTTTCTCTATGTCGCCGGCATGTGGATGGCGGTGCTGTCCTCGATCGCCTTCACCGCCATATACGCCTTCCGGGTGGCCGCCGAAGCCCGGCTTCTGGCCAATGCGCTCGCCGCAACCGAGCTCGTGCTGCAGCGCGAGCAGCACCTTTCGGCACTCGACGGGCTGGCCGCCGCGGCCGCGCACGAGCTCGGCACGCCGCTCGCCACCATCGCGCTTGTCGCCAAGGAGATGGAAAAGGCGCTCGGCAAGGATCCGAAATACGGGGAAGATGTGACGCTGTTGCGTTCGCAGAGCGAGCGTTGCCGCGAGATTCTCAAGCGGCTGACCAGCCTGTCCTCCGAGGGCGAGGCGCATCTTTCGCGATTGCCACTGACTTCGCTGGTCGAGGAGGTCACCGCGCCGCACCGGGACTTCGGCATCTCGATCAAGCTTCGGCCCGGCGAACGCATCGGCCCCGAGCCGGTCGGGCGACGCAATCCGGGCGTCATCTACGGCCTCGGCAACCTGGTCGAGAACGCCGTCGATTTTGCCCGCAAAAGCGTAACCGTGCGCTGGAGTTGGGACGAGGCCATCGTCACCTTCTCGATCATCGATGACGGCCCCGGCTTTCCAGCCGAGATCATCGACCGCATCGGCGAGCCCTATATGTCGACGCGCCAAGGCAATGAAACAGGCGGCGGTCTGGGCCTCGGCCTGTTCATCGCCAAGACCCTGCTCGAACGCTCTGGTGCCGTGCTCGATTTCCGCAATTCGAGCGGCCTGGGCGAGGGCGCCATGGTCCAGATATCGTGGCCGCGTGGTGTGTTCCTCAATCCGGAAATCACTTCGGCCAGCATGTTCGACACCGCCTGAGAGCCTTGAAGGACCTCTAAAAATTGGACAAGGAGGCTCAGGAACTATATTTGCGTAAAATTAAGGCAGCAGGAATTTTGAGACTATGACAGGCGACGAGAATATTGGCGCAATGGTTGAAGGCGAGGACACCTCGCTGCTTGTCGTCGATGACGACAAGCCGTTCCTCACGCGTCTGGCCCGCGCCATGGAAGCCAGGGGCTTCGTGGTCGAGACGGCCGAGAGCGTCGAGGAGGCGGTTGCCAAGGCGCGCGCCAATCCACCCGCCTACGCCGTGGTCGACATGCGGCTCGGCGACGGCAACGGCCTCGACGTGGTCGCGGCCATCCGCGAAAAGCGCGAGGATTCCCGCACCATCATCCTGACCGGCTACGGCAACATCGCCACCGCGGTGACCGCGGTGAAGCTCGGTGCGGTCGATTATCTCTCCAAGCCCGCCGACGCCGATGATATCTTCGCGGCACTCACCCGCACCGCCGGCGAGCGCGCGGCGCCGCCGGAAAACCCGATGTCAGCCGACCGCGTTCGATGGGAGCATATCCAGCGCGTCTATGAGATGTGCGAGCGCAACGTCTCCGAGACAGCGCGCCGGCTCAACATGCACCGACGCACCTTGCAGCGCATACTGGCCAAGCGGGCGCCGCGTTAAGGCCGCCGTTTCCCATCTTGCGGGATCGAAGCCCGCCAAAACAGACGGCATGACGGAGGCGACATGCAGGACTTGAAGCATCGGCCGGTTTCCGTCTTCCGCGAATTCCTCGATAGTGAAGCGGCTGGCGGCATCATCCTGATGGTGGCGGCGGCACTGGCCCTGATCGTCGCCAATTCGCCGCTCGCCGAAACCTATTTCTCCGCGCTCCACGCCTATCTCGGCCCGCTCAGCGTCTCGCATTGGGTCAATGACGGGCTGATGGCGGTGTTCTTCCTGCTCGTCGGACTGGAGATCAAGCGCGAGATGCTGGACGGCCAGCTCTCCACCTGGCCCCGGCGCGTGCTGCCCGGCATTGCAGCCGCCGGCGGCATGGTGGTTCCCGCACTCGTCTATGTGGCCGTCAACCGCGACAATGCGGCCGCCCTGTCCGGCTGGGCGATCCCGACCGCCACCGACATCGCTTTCGCGCTCGGCGTGCTGTCGCTGCTCGGCAGCCGCGTGCCGGCTTCGCTGAAGGTGTTCCTCACAGCACTGGCGATCATCGACGACCTCGGTGCCGTCATCATCATCGCCATCTTCTACACCAGCGGCCTGTCGCTGGCTTATCTGGGTGCTGCCTTCGCCGTCATTGCCGCGCTTGTCGTGCTCAACCGCATGCGGGTGATGACGCTGGTTCCCTATCTCGTGCTCGGCGTCATCTTGTGGATGCTGGTGCTGAAATCCGGCGTCCATGCCACGCTCGCCGGCGTGGCGCTGGCGCTGACCATCCCGCTTGAGCGCTCCGCCGGCATCGGCCACGATCTCGACCATTCGCCGCTGCACCGGCTCGAGCACGGCCTGCACAAGATTGTGGCCTTCGTCGTCATCCCGATCTTCGGCTTTGCCAATGCCGGCGTTTCGCTGGCCGGCCTCAGCGTCAGTGCGCTGATCGAGCCGTTGACGCTGGGTGTCGCCGCCGGCCTGGTGGTTGGCAAGCTGGTCGGCGTGTTCGGCTCCTCGGCACTTGCGATCCGGCTCGGTCTTGCCGACCTGCCCGCCAATGCCGGCTGGACGCACATGATCGGCATATCGCTGCTGTGCGGCATCGGCTTCACCATGAGCCTGTTCATCGGCCTGCTCGCCTTCGCCGGCGACGTGGCGCTGCAGGACGCGGTCAAGGTCGGCATCCTCGCCGGCTCCTTCATCGCCGCCATTCTGGGTGCTGCCGTGCTGCTCATGGCGCCCGCCAAGGGTGGCGTGGAGGACGATGAAGAGCAGAGCCGGTCATAGACTGAAGGACGGGCCGTTACTCGCTCTCACCCTCCAGCGCCGGCACCGACACGCCGGCAAGCTCTGCCGCCAGCAGCCGCGAAGCGCCGGCCCGCGCGACCCGCAGCATCAGCGCCTTGCGCGTTGCCGCTGCCATGCGGTGCTCGGGCGCATCGCGCAGGATCTCGGCGCCATAGCCGTCGGAAAGGATGAAGCCGCATTCCTGCGGAAAGATTTCCGAGGGCACGCCGGGATGGGTGGCGAAGAAGAAGCGGTCGGAATGCAGCCGGTAGTCGGGCCATTTGCGGTCGACCCTGAAATCCTCGATCGAGGATTTGATCTCGATTATCCAGATATCGCCCTGCCGGGTCAGCGCGACGAGGTCGGCGCGGCGGCCCGTGGCCAGCGACAGCTCGGGCAACACATGTGCGCCCATATCCATGAGCAGCCGCTGTACGCCGCGCCGCACCAGCATGGCGCGTTCGGACTGGCGGCCGTCGATGAGAGGATTGATGGGGATGGGGGAGATGATCGGCATGCCAGGCACCATGCCAGATTCTGTTCACGGTTTGAACCTGTTTTATGTGGGCGCTTTCAGGTAATCGTCGGGCTTCCACTCTTTCATCGCGGGCTACTTCCGCGCGATCCATTCCGCTAAACCGGGCTCAATGTCGTCGCTATCCGTATACTCCCGGATCAAAAGCTCGGCCTCGGCCCGCCATTTGTCCTCTGGAATGTTCTTCTGGATGACGATTTTTATGAACGCGCTGCGCAAAATATCGCAGTCAAAAGCCGATACCGAGCTATCGAACTGAGACATGGCCAACCTCCCATCCATAAGGGCGGGAGCTTAGCGTTACTCTCAATCACCGGTGCGCCGTTAACCCGTAGCCGGTGACCTTGGGATTTTAATACGCTGTGAGGTGGCTTCAATAAGGATTCACTGTACATTTTTAACCAAGCGGCTGGGCCTCAATTGCCGGCCAATTCGCGCGCTCTAGCTCCCGGCAGGCGGCAACCCCTCAAAGAAGCCGCAGTGGCCGGCGCGGATCATCATTCATCCGGCAACCTGCGCCGGCCATTTTGGCGTTAGGCCTGTCAAATATATAACCGCCTTTATGTAGGCGATCGTGTAGTTGTCGGACCTCAATGAACGCCCGTTTTGGACAGCAGGTTTAAAACCAGCACTCCAGCCAAGATCAGGCCCATGCCGACAAAACCTGCCACGTCGGGCCGTTGCCCGTAGACAATCCAAGCGACCAGCGCGACCAGAACAATGCCGCCGCCCGCCCATACTGCATAGGCAACGCCGACCGGTATGCGGTCCAGCACCTGGGACAGAAAGAAAAACGCCGTGGCGTAACCGAGCAGCACCAACATCGACGGGCCAAGCCTGGTGAAGCCTTCCGAGGCCTCATCGCGCTGGTCGCGATGACCTCACCGACAATAGCCAGGGCAAGAATGGCATAAGCTGGCATTCGATGAACCTCCAGTGGCGGGAGGCATCTAATGATCAGAACGCTACGATGGCGTCACGTTCACTTTCCCGTGATCGTGCCTCGCCGCGAGCGGCGCAGAGTCTCGTCGATTGCAAGGGCGCGCGCCTGTCCGATGAGGCCCATCCAGCTACACTCCGGGCTGCGTCGCTCCTGTTAATTAGCTAGAGCGAATATAAGTGAAAGGTGATATTTTCGAAGCAGCCGGGGCTCCCCCAATATACCCCGCTCCGGTCAGGCCCGGTGGCGGTCCACCCAAAGGAAGGCTACCGGGCCGATCCCTGCAACCAACCGGTGACCCGCTCGTTGACCCATGCCGGGTTGATCCCCCGGCACTCCAGGACCTGCCCGCTGCCGAGGGGCGGCGGGCCTTTTTTACCGATTGGGTTCAAGCCTGCAGCGATAGCGAAGGCGCCGGCGGACTCCGGGACCTTCGCGTTGCAGGTCTCGTCAGAAGTGGATCCAGAAGGATCTGCGGAAACACCTGCGGCGCCAGGAACCGTGGCGCCAATAGCGACGGCAAACCCGCCTCCACCCGCGTCGACGACGGCGGCGGTGCCACCTGCGGTGCCGCACGAACTCGACGCCGTCCTGGACATCGGGACCATCCGGGTCGAGAATGTCGTCGGACGGTTTGTCGAGCTCATCGAGAATGCCCGGCCCCGTATTGGGGATGCCGGCCAAGGCGGTGGCAGGACGCGCGATTGCGACGACGGTCGCAGCCCCTGCCAGCCCAAGCATTCTAGTCAGAAACAATCGCCGATCCATGCCAATCTCCATCGTTGATCATTGCAACAAGGGAAGACATAGCGCGTCAGATTGACGCGCCCAGATGCCGAAGAAAATTGGATCAATCGCTCTGCTGTGCCGGCGGTGGGCCTATTTAGCGATCTCTGACAATCCACGCGGCCAAATGCGCCTGTTCCCGGGGATCATTCCTCCGACAAGCCGGTCGCCGTTGCGTCCGTTTCGATGCTCACCGGCACGCCCTGGCGCAGGGAGTTGCTGACCGTGGAAATCGCCGCGGCCCTTGTGATGATCTCCGCCGGGTCGGAGCCGTCCAGCGTCGTGCAGGAAACCGTCATGGTTGACGAAGTCGCGAGCAAAGGCTTGCCTTCGAGGTTCAGCGTCACGGTCACGGCGATCTTGTTGAGCGTTATGCCCATTTTCTCGGCAACGTAGCGAAGGTCGTTGCAGAAGTAGCCGCCGATCGCCAGGGCGAGCAGCTGGCCGCCATTGAAGCCCAGGCCCATGCCGCCGGCCTTGCCTTCGGGCCGGTCGACGATGATCGTGTGGCCGCCGGCCCAGCCCATGGCCGCCTGCGTGCCCCCCATATTGCGCAGTTCGACGCTCATCGAGACCATTTGTGGACGTCCTCCCGGCAGGAGTCGACCAGGCGTCGGGCCTCGTCGACGTAGGGTCATTATGCAGCCGCAGAGGTGCCCCTGTCGCTGAGCAACGCCGCTCCCGCCATGTCATCAAGGATCGGACAATCCGGCCTTTCGTCGCCGTGGCAGGCATGGATCAGTTTCTGCAGCGTCGAGCGCATCGACTGCAACTCGCGCACTTTCTCCTCGATCGCCGTGACATGGGCGGCGGCGATTTCGCGCACGTTGTGGCTGGCGCGGCTGCGATCCTGGTAAAGCGCCATCAACTGGCGGCAATCGTCGATGGAAAAGCCCAGATTGCGCGCGCGGCGCAGGAAGGCCAGCCGATGGATGTCGTCTCCGGAATAATCGCGGTAGCCGTTGGCGGCCCGCGCCGGGGCGATCAGGCCGATCTCTTCATAGTAGCGGATAGTCTTGGCCGGCAGGCCGGAGCGGTGGGCGGCGTCACCGACATTCATGACGGTTCTCCTCGATTTCCAGGAGCCCATGGAGCAGGCCCCTTGAATTTGCTTCACAATCCTGTGAGTCCTGTTGCCAAAATGCCATAGTGATACGCTTACCGGTACGTCAAGGCAGGCATATAGGCATCGCGCGCTTGGCAAGCAAAGCAAATGCCAGCATGAATGACGATGAGAGAGCGGCCGACTCGTGCCGCCGAAGTTGGGCGGGGCACCGGATCACCTGATGCGCATGAAGTCGTTTGCAATCATCGCCGCACTGGCGCTCTCCACTGCTATCGCCGGTTGCAGCACCATCGGCTCGCAGATCTTCTCCAACGACTACGGCGCGGTCACCGACGCCGGTTATCAGCTGCCGCGGATCCCGATCGAGAAAGTGCCGATGAAGTACCATCGGCAGGAAGTGAACTACGACAGCCCGGAAAAGCCGGGCACGATCATAGTCGATACGCAGAACAAGTTCCTCTACTTCATCGAGGGCGACGGCAGGGCCATTCGCTACGGCATCGGCGTCGGCCGCGAGGGCTTCGAGTGGCATGGCACCGCCCACATTGCGCTCAAGCGCGAATGGCCGACCTGGACACCGCCGAGGCAGATGATCCAGCGCCAGCCGGAATTGGAAAAGTTTGCCGGCGGCATGGAGCCGGGCCTGAAGAACCCGCTCGGCGCGCGCGCCATGTACCTGTTCAACAAGGGCGGCGATTCGGGCTATCGCCTGCATGGCAGCCCGGAATGGAATTCGATCGGCAAGGCTATGTCGTCTGGCTGCATCCGCCTAATGAATCAGGACATTATCGACCTCTATGACCGCGCCTCGGTCGGCGCCAAGGTCATCGTTCTCTAGAGGCAGTTTTCGTACGCGGACCGTCTAGGCAACAACGGACGTCCCAAGCAGAAAACCGGGCAATTCGGCCCGGTTTTTTGTTGTTTGCCTCTAATGCCTCGAGAAGGAGGTCTCTACGAGACCTGCTCGACCTGCTGCACTTCCGGCACGAAATGGCGCAGAAGGTTCTGGATGCCGTGCTTCAGCGTCGCCGTCGAGGACGGGCAGCCGGCGCAGGCGCCCTTCATGTGCAGGAACACCGTGCCGTTCTCGAAGCCGCGGAAGGTGATGTCGCCTCCATCCTGGGCGACCGCCGGGCGCACCCGTGTATCGAGCAGTTCCTTGATGGTGATGACCAGCTCCTCGTCGGCCTTGTCGTAGAACTCACCGGTCTGGCTGGTCTCTGCGGCCGGGCCAGCCTTGGCCATGACAGGCGCGCCGGACATGAAATGCTCCATGATGGCGCCGAGGATCGCCGGCTTCAGATGCTGCCAGTCGGGGCCATCCTTGGTCACGGTGATGAAGTCATAGCCGAAGAAAACGCCGGTGACGCCAGGAATTTCGAACAGCCGGCCGGCCAGCGGCGAGGCGACGGCGGCGCTGTCGGCATCGCGGAAATCGGCGGTGCCTTCCAGAAGCACTTCCTTGCCGGGCAGGAATTTCAGCGTCGCCGGGTTTGGCGTCGATTCGGTCTGGATGAACATGGCCGTCTCCGTGCCCGTTTGGGCATCTAGTTTGGAACAATTCTAAATAGGCTCAATTGGATGGACATTCAAGCGAAACGCATCGCCGGAACGGCTGGCTGGCGGAATGTTTTTTCGCGCCCAAAATCGGAGCGGCATCACCTGAAGAGCAAAATCTCAGGCCAGGCTGTCTATTTCCTCGTCCGACAGGTTCTGCGGCACGACAGTCACCGGGATCGGGAAGGCGGCACCCTTGCCGGCCACGGCGCCGACCAGCGGCCCCGGGCCTTCCTTGCCCGCACCGGCGGCCAGCACCAGGATGGCGATGTCCTGGTCTTCCTCGATCAATTTGTGGATCTCTTCCGTCGGCTTGCCTTCGCGCACCACCATCTCGGGCTCGATGCCGAGCTTCTGGCGCACCTTGTTGGCATAGCTGTCGAGTGCGGCGCGCGCCGTGGCGTTGGCTTCCTCGCGCATGATCTTCTCGACACCCAGCCAATGCTGGAAATCGTCCGGCACGATGACATAGAGCAGCACCAGCGTGCCGCTGGTGCTCTGCGCCCGTTTCGAGGCATAGGCGACGGCGCGCTCGCATTCCGGCGTGTCGTCGATGATCGTCAGGAATTTCCTGCGATGGCCGGCTTCGCGGCTGAGGCGTTTGGAGACCATGTCTATCTACTCGGTGTCGTGCGGCCGCAATCTGCCACTGCGGGGGACCGGCGGCAAGCCGCCGGCCTTGTGCCAGTGCACCCGATGTCGCGATCAGCCCTGCAGCAGGCCGATAATGTCGCGCACCGTCTTCATCGTCGCTTCGGCCAGCACGCCGGCGCGCTCGCCGCCATCCTTGAGCACCGCGTCGACATAGGCGCGGTCATCCGAAATGCGGCGCATCTCGCTGGCGATCGGCGCCAGTTTTTCCACTGCAAGATCGGCCAAGGCCGGCTTGAACACGGAAAACTGCTGGCCGGCGAATTCCTTGAGTACATCCGCCTTCGACATCTCGGCGAGACCCGCATAGATGCCGACCAGGTTCTCCGCCTCGGGCCGGCCGGCCAGGCCGTCCAGCTCGCTCGGCAACGCTTCCGGGTCGGTTTTGGCCTTGCGAATCTTCTTCGAGATGTCATCGGCATCGTCGGTCAGGTTGATGCGCGACAAATCCGACGGGTCCGATTTGGACATTTTCTTGGAGCCGTCGCGCAGCGACATGATGCGCGCCGCCGGTCCACCGATGACCGGCTCGGTCAGCGGGAAATAGCCGTTCACGGTCTCTTCGCCGACCTGCATCTCGACGCCGATGCCAAGGGCCGCGATGCGGTCGGAGAAGTCGTTGTTGAATTTCTGCGCGATGTCGCGTGTGAGTTCCAGATGCTGCTTTTGGTCCTCGCCCACCGGCACGTGGGTGGCACGGTAGAGCAGGATGTCGGCAGCCATCAGCGAAGGATAGGCTAGCAGGCCGAGCGACGCGTTCTCGCGGTCCTTGCCGGCCTTGTCCTTGAACTGCGTCATGCGGTTCATCCAGCCGATGCGCGCCACGCAATTGAAGATCCAGGCGAGCTCCGCATGCTGCATGACCCGCGACTGATTGAAGACGATGTGCTTCTTCGGGTCGATGCCCGAGGCCAGGAACGCAGCGGTGATCGACCGCGTCTGGTCGGCTAGGTCTTCATGAACGAGTTGAGCTGTCAGCGAATGCAGGTCGACGACGCAATAGATGCAATCGGAGGTGTCCTGCAGGGCGACGAATTTCTTGATGGCGCCGAGATAGTTGCCGAGGTGCAGATTGCCGGTCGGCTGGACACCGGAAAAGACGAGTGGCTTGAAGGCGGTCATGATTGTCCTCATGGCTTGTGGAGGGCCGTATAAGTGTGATTCCGAAAAGTTGCAGACTTTTCGGAGCCAATCACGCGGCTGGAAACCGCGCGCGGCGAAAGTGTTGCGACGGCGCGCTTATGGACGAGAGCGGTGAGAGGATCAAGAGGCCATTGGGCCTTGGAGCAGACTACAAGGAACAGAGACAAGAAACCGGGAGTGTCTCAGTTTGAAATTTGAAATATGCAAAAGCACCTATATGCTTCGCGGAAAGCAGGGGCCGGAGACTTGGCGCGAGTTTGGAAGATTGTACGCCACGGGGCGCCCGATCAATGGGAGGATTCCATCCCAGAGAAGTCGCTGGCCGAAGGGCAATTAGTCGTGCTTCTATCGCGGCTAGCCGCGAGCCATCTGCCACCCGTCGCCACGACCCCATTGCCACGAAACGCTCCGCGCTTCGCTACGTCGCTCACTGTCAAAAACGACCGCTTTGGCAACAAGCACTTCATCATGTACGCGAGCGGCAGCCGGGTGCATTACATAGCGACCTTGGAGGAGACGCCTTGAATGCCCACCGGATCTGAAGGTCAGAAGCGCCCCGCCGGCGTGGTCGGTATGCAAGAGGCACTGCAGCGCAGGCGCAGCCGCGAGACGCCGCTGGAGACCGCGGCACGGCTTCGGGCCGAACTCGGAATTGAACTGAGGGGGCAGGCGCGCAACACCTTGCCACCCTCCGTCTACGACGAATTGTCTGGAGAAGACTAATGTTTGTCGAAGCAGCCGCTATCGTCGCAATGAGGGGTGGGACATTGCAATAAATTCCGGCTCACGGATCTGGAGACTGTTCCCTAGTCGGCGGCGATCCTTTCCGTCCGACATTGCGCCGGATCATCCCGAAATCGGCGCCGCCGGTGGCAAACGCGGTGATGAAATAAAGCAGCGCCCCACCGGCAACCAGCGACAGCAGCGTCGCCGCCTTGACCACCAGCGGCGAGCCCGGCCCAAGCCTGATGGCGAACCAGTGTTCGGCAAAATAGAGCGCAGCGCCCATCACCACGGCGGACAGCACCAGACGTGGAATGCGCTTCATCAGCGGTACGTCGCGGCCCCAATGGCCGCGCCGGATCAAGACGCCGAGCAGCATCACCGCGTTGACCCAGCCGGCGACGGCCGAGGCCACCGCAATGCCGGGCGCCCCCATCCGTGGAAACAGCGTCAGCGCCGTGGTGACGTTCACCGCCACCGAGATGGCGGCAAAGATCATCGGCGTGCGCGTGTCCTCGCGGGCGAAATAGCCTGGGGTGAACGCCTTGATCAGCACGAAGGCCGGCAGGCCGAGGCCGAAGATCGCCAGGATCGCCGCCACCGTCGGCGTCGATCCGTTGGCGGCGAACGCGCCGCGCTCATAGACCAGCCGCACGATCGGCTCAGACATCACCCAGAGTGCCGCGGCTGCCGGCAAGGTCAGGAACAGCGTGAACTCGACCGAGCGGTTCTGCAGATTGGCCGCCTCGATCAGATTGCCCGACTTCAGCGCCCGCGACAGTTCGGGCAACAGCACGATCGCCACCGCAACACCGACCACGCCGAGCGGCAACTGGTAGATGCGGTCGGCATAGGCGAGCGAGGACACCGCGCTGTTCTGTGCCGAGGCGATCGCCGTGCCGATCAGCTGGTTGATCTGGGTGATGCCGCCGGTGATGGCCGCCGGCAGCGCCAGGATCAGCAGCCGCTTGACCGCGGGCGTCATTTTCGGCCGGCGGAAGCCGATCGAGATGCCGGCGTGGCGCACCGCCACCCAGACGATCGCCAGTTGCACCAGTCCGGCGGCAAGCACGCCCCAGGACAGCCCGTAGCCGACGGTGAGGGCATCCGAGCCCTTGTACCAGGCATAGGCGAGCACGCCGATCAGGATGATGTTGAGGAACACCGGGGCCACCGCGGCGGCGAAATAGCGGCGCAGCGAATTCAGCATGCCCGCCATCATCGCGCCCAGCGACATGCAGATCAGATAGGGAAACATGATCGTTGCCAGCGTCACCGTGGTGTCGAACTTCCCCGGCGTGCCGGCAAAACCCGGCGCCACCAGATAGCGCACGATCAGCGGCATCGACAGTTCCATGATGATCGTCAGCGCCAGCAGCGCCGTGAACAGCACGCCGAACACTTCCTCGGAAAAGCGCTTGGCGCCTTCGGTACCGTGGGTCTCGATCTCCTTGGCGAACAGCGGCACGAAGGCGGCGTTGAAGGCCCCCTCGGCAAACAGCCGGCGAAAGGTGTTGGGAAACTGGAAAGCGGCGTTGAAGGCATCGGCAACCGGTCCGGTACCGAGTGCAGCAGCCATCAGCATCTCGCGGCCGAAACCGAGCGCGCGGCTCATCAGCGTGCCGGAAGCGACCGTTGCGAATTTCTTGACGAGGCTCATGCTTTTGGGAACTGCCTGCGCAATTGGGACAAAGTGATGGTCGTTGTCACTCGGCCGCCGCCCTGGGCTTGCCGCCGCGTTCGGGCACGATGCCTTCGAGCGTTGCCATCAGCCGATTGCGGATGGTGGCGATGCGGGCCGGGCTATCTATCTTCTGGCCAGTGAGATCGGTGACATAGAAAGTGTCGATGACCTTTTCGCCGAAGGTGGTGATGTGGGCCGATGCGATGTCGAGCGACAGGTCGGAAAGCGTTCCGGTGATCTCCGACAGCAGTCCCGGCCGGTCGAGGCCCTCGACCTCGATGACCGAAAAACGGTTCGACAGCGTGTTGCGGATTTCGGCACGCGGTGGGATCTTGAACACCTTGGAGCCGCGCCGCGGCTTGGTGCGCTTCTCGATCATTTCCGGCAGCCAGCTCTTGCCCGACAGCACGTCCTCGATCAGCCGGCCGACACGTTCGGCGCGCCGGCGCTCGTCCTCGTCGCGATCGAATTCTCTGCTGATCAGGATCGTGTCGAGCGCGCGGCCATCCGACGTCGTGAAGATCTGCGCGTCGACAATGTTGCCGCCGGCTCCGGCGCAAGCCCCGGCGATGACAGAGAGCAGGCGGGGGTGGTCCTGCGCCAGCACGGTGATTTCGGTCACCGCCTCGAACTGGTGGGTCTTGACCATGGTGGCAAGCTTGTTGCCTGACACGTCCGCTTCGCGGATGAACTCGGCATGGCGCAACTGGTCTGCGAGATCGACGGTCAAAAGGTAATTCTCGTAGTGTTGGCCGACATAGCGCTTGCGGGCCTTGTCCGGCCAGTCGGCAAGCGCCTCGGCCAGGCGCTCGCGCGCCGCCGCCGTGCGCTGCGCGCGCGACACTTCCGAAAACCCGCCGGTCAGCAGCAATTCGGTCTCGTAGTAGAGCGTGCGCAGCAGCTGGCCCTTCCAGCCGTTCCAGACACCGGGTCCGACGCCCCTGATGTCGCAGACGGTGAGGATCAAAAGCAGCTTCAGCCGCTCGACCGACTGCACGATCGCGGCAAAATCCTCGATGGTCTTGCGGTCGTTGAGGTCGCGGGTCTGCGCCGTCATCGACATCACGAGGTGGTTCTCGACCAGCCAGGCCACGGTTTCGGTATCGGCAGGCGACAGCCCCATATGCGGGCAGATCCGACGGGCGATCCTGGCCCCCGCCTCGGAATGGTCCTCCGGCCTGCCCTTGGCGATGTCGTGCAGCAGTACGGCGACATAGAGCGCTTCGCGGCTCTTCTTCAGGCTCGGCATCAGCGTGTGCGAGAGGGGGTGGACCTTTTCGCCGTCGCCGCGCTCGATCTCGGCCAGCACGCCGATGCAGCGGATCAGATGCTCGTCCACCGTGTAGTGGTGGTACATCGAGAACTGCATCATGGCGACGATCTTGCCGAAATCCGGGATCAGCTTGCCGAGCAGTCCGGCTTCGTTCATGCGACGCAGATTGAGTTCGGCATTGCGATCCGAGGTCAATATGTCGAGGAACAGCCGGTTGGCCTCCTCGTCGCGCCGCAGCGACTTGTTGACCAGGCCGAGCGAACGGGTCAGCAGCTTGAGCGCGTCAGGGTGGAATTCCAGACCGTGCTTGTCGGCGAACCAGAACAGCCTGAGCAGATTGACCGGATCGCGCTCGAACACCTGGTCGTCGGCGATGTTGATGCGGTGGTTGTCGACAATGAAATCGGAGGTGCCGGCCAGCTTGCGTTTGCGCCTGGAGAAAGTCAGGAAGATGCGGTTGAAGCCAGGAACGTGCTTGGCCTGCTCCTCCTCGAGCGCCGCGCAGAAGATGCGGGTCAGGTCGCCGACGTCCTTGGCAACGAGGAAGTAGTGCTTCATGAAGCGCTCGACCGCCGACAGGCCGGGGTGTGTGGTGTAGCCGAGCCGTTCGGCGATCTCGCGCTGGATGTCGAAATGCAACCGCTCTTCGGCCTTGCCGGTGAGGAAATGCATGTGGCAGCGTACCGCCCACAGGAAATCCTCCGCCTTCTGGAACTCGCGGTATTCGCCCTCGGTGAAGACGCCCTTGTCGACCAGTTCCTCGCCGGTACGCACCCGATAGAAATATTTGCCGATCCAGAACAGCGTCTGCAGGTCGCGCAGGCCGCCCTTGCCGTCCTTGACGTTGGGCTCGACCAGATAGCGGCTTTCGCCGGCCTTGGCATGGCGGTCATCGCGTTCGGCAAGCTTGGCCTGGACATATTCGGGGCCGGTCGTGCGCACCACCTCATGATCGAACCGCAGCATCAGTTCATCATAGAGCTTTTCCTCGCCCCACAGGAAACGTGCTTCGAGGATCGAGGTGCGAATGGTGACATCGGTGCGCGACAGGCGCAGGCATTCGTCGATGTTACGGGTGGCGTGGCCGACCTTCAGCCCCAGGTCCCACAGCATGTAGAGCATGTATTCGACTGTCTGTTCGCCCCACGGCGTCTGCTTGTAGGGCAGCAGGAACAGAAGGTCGATGTCGGATCCGGGCGCCAGCGTTCCACGGCCGTAGCCGCCGACAGCGACGACGGCCATGCGCTCCGCCGAGGACGGGTTCTTGACCCGGTAGACATGGGTGACGGCGAAATCGTAAAGCGCCCGGATGATCTCGTCCATGAGATGCGACAGCCGCGCCGCGCAGGCGCTGCCGCCGCCATCGTCCATCAGCATTCGTTCGGCAATGGCGCGCCCTTCCGCCAGTCGTCCCTTGAGCAGTTGGAGCACGCCATTGCGCGCGGCCTGCCCTGAGCCATCATCCGCCGTGGCCGAGGTCAGCGCGGTCATCTCGCGGCGCAAGGCTTCGCCGTCGATCAATTCGTCGAGCTTCAGGGAGATTCTTGCCATATATCCAGTCGGCCTTGCCGTTCGGCGGCGTCTATAGCGCGTTTTCGTGGCGCTGGGTATGGGGCGTTGAAAGCCGGTTCAAGACCCGGTTGAGCTTTGGCTCGGATAAGTAAATGGAATAACCATTCTCCGCTTCAGTCGACAGAAATCGACAATGCGCTTGCCTATCCGCCGAGCCTCGGCTTTGACCTTCGCTATGGCTGTCTTTCTGCGTTTCCCGGTCCCGGCGGCGCACTGGATATCCCGCTTTTCCCTGAGCAGGCTTGGCAATTGGAGCGCCCTGTCGCCAAGGAACTGATCTTGCGCGCAGAGCGCAGGAACAAGCTGATAGATTGTCTCGCCTCGCAAAACCGAAAACTCGGGGTTGAAGACAAGGTCGTCGACAGCGATGCCGATCTCCTCGGTGGCCTTGATCAGGTCGAGCGCGGTTTGCCTGGAGATGATGTAGCCGGCGGTTCCTATATGTCCAGCGTCGAGTTTGGATGTGGAAAAGCCGTGACCGATGTCAATGCGCTTGCGTCGGATCACGGTCTTGCAAAAATAGCTTTCGAGCTTGACGACTTCGGCATCGGCTGGAATCCAGTTGCTGTCGCGAAGCAATGCGCCGGCTTTCGCGGCAAAGACGATGTCGTCCTCGAAGATTGCCCCGTAGCGAGCGTCGCCTTGCGCTATGGCGGCCCAGCAGGCCCGGTGACTGAGCAGGCAGGCGATCTCGCCGTCAGTCAATGGCAGCCTGTTCCGATATCCGACATTTTGCGGCAGCTGGTCCAGGTCCGGCCGATCCCGTGCGTCGATGGCCTGAACGCGTTCGAACGGGACGCCGATGCGGGCAAACTCCGCCGTCACACGGGCAAGGCGATCGGGAGACCGATCGAGATTGATGACCAGACGCTTCATTGCCAAAGAAAATCTCACCCCCGGGACGCTCGCTCTCTAGCAGGCGTGGTGTTGCCGCGTGAGACTTTTTCTGGGGGAGGATGGACGCGCCGTGGACCGGAGAAGAAAAGTCGAAACAGCCCTTGACCTTCCAGTTACTGGAAGCCCTATCTCCACGTCACACGCCGATAAATCAAGGCATTTTCGAATGACGCATTCCGATCACGATCATCACGCGCATAGTAGCTGCTGCTCGACACAAGGCGCCGTGCCCACCACGAAGAGCGTCGTCCGCGATCCGGTCTGCGGCATGACTGTCGATCCGGTCGCCGGCAAGCCGACGACCGAGCATGATGGCCATCCCTATCATTTCTGCAGCCAGGGCTGCCGCACGAAATTCGTCGCCGAGCCGGAAAAATTCCTGACGGCCACCGATCCGGTCTGCGGTATGAGCGTCGATCGCGCGACAGCCAGGCACTTTGCCCGCCACGAAGGCCAGGGCTTTTACTTCTGCTCGGCCGCCTGCCAGGCGAAATTCGAGGCGGAGCCGCAAAAATATCTCGGCGACAGGCCGGCACCGCAGCCGATGCCCAAAGGCACGCAATACACCTGCCCGATGCATCCCGAAATCATCCGCGACAAGCCAGGATCCTGCCCGATCTGTGGCATGGCGCTGGAGCCGATGGGCGTGCCGACGGGCGATGAAGGGCCAAATCCCGAGCTGGTCGATTTCACCAGGCGGTTTTGGGTGAGCGCTGTCCTTTCGGTCCCCCTTCTGATCATCGCAATGGCGCCCATGATCGGCTTGATGTTTGAAGGCCTGGTCGAGGACCGGACAAAGGTCTGGATCGAACTGGTCCTGGCAAGTCCGGTGGTGCTTTGGGCCGCCTTTCCCTTCTTCCACCGCGGCTGGGACTCGCTGGTCAACCGCAGCCCCAACATGTGGACGCTGATCTCGCTCGGCGTTGGCGCTGCCTATCTCTACAGCGTCGTCGCCACGCTGTTTCCGGACATTTTCCCGCATCAGTTCCGCGGCCATGGCGGTGCGGTGCCCGTCTATTTCGAGGCTGCCGCCGTCATCGTTGCGCTGGTCTTCCTTGGTCAGGTGCTGGAGCTGCGCGCCCGTGAAAAGACCGGTTCGGCGATCCGCGCCTTGCTCGATCTGGCGCCGAAGACCGCGCGGCTGATTGCCGCCGATGGTTCCGAAAACGACGTGCCCCTCGACGCCGTCAAGGCCGGCGATCGCCTGCGCATACGCCCCGGTGACGCCGTGCCGGTCGATGGCACGGTGCTGGAAGGGCGGTCCTCGATCGACGAATCGATGATCACGGGCGAGCCGTTGCCGGTCGAGAAGGTCGAGGGCGATGCGCTGACCGGCGGCACGCTCAACAAGAATGGTGCGCTGATCATGCGCGCTGAGAAGGTTGGCGCCGAGACGACGCTGGCGCGCATCGTCGAGCTCGTCGCCAAGGCGCAGCGCTCGCGCGCCCCGATTCAAGGGTTGGCCGATCGCGTTTCTTTCTACTTTGTCCCGGCCGTCGTCCTTGTCGCGATTGTCGCTTTCACCGCCTGGGCCGTGTTTGGACCCGAGCCCAGCCTGATCTTTGCCATCGTCTCGGCGGTGTCGGTGCTGATTATCGCTTGCCCCTGTGCGCTCGGCCTTGCCACGCCGATGTCGATCATGACCGCCACCGGGCGCGGAGCGCATGCCGGTGTGCTGATCAAGGAGGCCGCAGCACTCGAACGCTTCGCTTCCGTCGACACGCTGATCGTCGACAAGACGGGGACGCTGACCGAAGGCCGGCCGAAGCTGACCGATGTCGTTGCGGCAAACGGTTTTTCCGAGGAGGAATTGCTGGCGCTTGCCGCCGGTCTGGAGAAGGGGTCGGAGCATCCGCTGGCTGAAGCCATCGTCGACGGCGCCGCTACGCGCGGCGTGACAGTTGCCGAGGCCAGCGCCTTCGAGGCGGTCACCGGCAAGGGCGTGTCCGGTTCGGTCTCGGGAAAGACGGTCGCGCTCGGCAATGCCGCGATGATGGCCGACCTTGGCGTCGACATCGCATCCATCTCGGCCAAGGCCGAGGCGTTGCAACTCGAAGGCAAGACGGCGATGTTCGTCGCTGTCGACAAAAAACTGGCCGGCATCGTCGCCGTCGCCGACCCTATCAAGGCAACGACGGCCGAGGCGATCAAGGCGCTGCATGAAAGCGGCTTGCGGATCATCATGGCAACCGGCGACAATGAACGCACGGCCAACGCGATCGCCAGAAGCCTCGGCATCGACGAGGTCCGCGCCGGCCTGCTGCCGGAACAGAAGGCAGCCCTTGTCGAGGAACTGCGCGCAAAAGGCGCCGGCGTTGCCATGGCCGGGGACGGCGTCAACGACGCACCGGCCCTTGCCGCCGCCGATGTCGGCATCGCCATGGGCACCGGCGCCGATGTCGCCGTCGAAAGCGCCGGTATCACTCTGGTCAAGGGCGACCTCAACGGTATCGTGCGCGCCCGCACGCTGGCGCAGGCGACGATCCGCAACATCCGTCAGAATCTGTTCTTCGCCTTCCTCTACAATGTGCTGGGCGTGCCGGTCGCCGCCGGCGTGCTCTATCCGCTCACCGGCACGCTTCTGTCGCCGATGCTGGCGGCCGCGGCGATGAGTCTGTCTTCGGTGTCGGTGATCGCAAACGCATTGCGGCTGAGAACATTGAAACTCTGATCCAAGCCCCCAAATACGAAACCACTCAACAGGAGACCATGAATGACCTTGGCCAAAAAACTCGTGCTGCTGCTGATGGCGGCCGGAATGCTGGTTGCCGTCTTCCTCGAAAGCGTTCCGGCGCAGAGTGAGGAAATGAAACACGACATGGGCGCTATGGCGGCGGATGCGACCAGCCCTTCGACCGAAGGCTACAAGGCGGCGATGGACAAGATGCATGCCGACATGATGGCGTCCGACTATACCGGCAATGCCGACGTCGATTTCGTCAGAGGCATGATCCCGCACCATCAGGGTGCGATCGACATGGCCAAGGTCGAACTTGCCAATGGCAAGGACCCGGAAATCCGCAAGCTCGCCGAAGGCGTCATCGCCGCGCAGGAAGCCGAGATCAAGCAGATGCAGGCCTGGCTCGCCGCCCATCCGGTGAAGTAAGTCTTCAGCCATAGCCAGCGCGGCGAGAACGCCTCTGGATTTCTCGTCCAGCCTATGATGCGATCCAGCCCCAACTGGAGCCCGCCATGCCATCGACCATCAGAACCACCAAACTGCCCTCTGGCGAAGCAGTTCAGGTGCTTGGCCAGGGCACATGGAAGATGGGCGAGAATAACAATCGCCGCACCTCTGAGGTCAACGCCCTCAAGCTCGGCCTCGACCTCGGCATCACACTGATCGACACCGCCGAAATGTATGCCAGCGGCGGCGCCGAGGAGGTGGTGGCCGAAGCCATTGCCGGGCGCCGCGACGAGACCTTCCTGGTTTCGAAAGTTCTGCCATCAAATGCTTCGCGCGCGGGCGTGCAGCGCGCCTGCGAAAACAGCCTGAAACGCCTGCGCACCGACCGCATCGATCTCTATCTGCTGCATTGGCCCGGCAGCGTGCCATTGACGGAAACCGTCGCGGCCTTCGAGGCCCTGAAAAAGGCCGGCAAGATCCGCCACTGGGGCGTCAGCAATTTCGACACCGACGAGATGGAAGAGCTGACCTCCTTGCCCGATGGCGGCAGTGTCCAGGCCAACCAGGTGCTCTACAATCTGGTCCGGCGTGGCCTCGAATTCGACCTGGCGCGTTGGAGCCGGCAGCGCAACATTCCCTTGATGGCCTATTCGCCGGTCGAGCAGGGCGCGCTGGCGCGCAATGCCAGGCTCGACGCCGTCGCCGCCCGCCACAACGCCACGGCCGCCCAGATCGCCTTGGCCTGGGTGATGCATCAGGCCGGCGTCATCGCCATTCCGAAGGCCAGCAGCCAGGAGCACGTCCGCCAGAATGTCGCCGCGCTCGACATCAAGCTTACGCCTCAGGACATCGCCGATCTCGACCGTGGCTTTCCGCCACCGACGCGCAAACGCGGGCTGGAGATGATTTAGGCGCGCAGATAGCGAAGGCCCGTTCCGTCACACCCCCCTCTGTCCTGCCGGACATCTCCCCCGCAAGGGGGTGTTTGGACCGGAGACATCGCGAACAGGTGTGCGAGGACATCGCGAACAGTTTTGTCACTTATCGTCTGCAGAGGTTGAGGTCGA
>NZ_JAMYTM010000057.1:0-20125 GCF_040322475.1 Mesorhizobium sp. M0140
GGCCCGCCCGGCCGGGGGGGGGCCCGGTCCCCGGCCCCCCGCCGCGCGGTCGCTGGGCCGCGGCCCGCCCGGGGGCCCCCCCCGGGCGATGTCCGGGCGACTGTCCATCACCGTCATTTCTTGGGCATGTAGTCGGCCATTTCCCAGATCGGCCGCAATTCGACCGTGCCGGTGCTGGCTGCCGGACAGCGTGCCGCCCATTCGATGGCTGTATCGATGTCAGCCGCCTCGATCATGTAGAAGCCGGCAAGCTGCTCCTTGGTGTCGGCATAGGGGCCGTCGATCACGTTGGTCTTGCCGTCAGCGATCCGCACCGAGGTGGTGGCCTGGGTCGGGCGCAGCCTTTCGCCAGCCAGCCACGCACCGGATTTCTTCAACGCTTCGGTATAGGCGCCATAGGCCGCGCTCATCTGCTGGGCCTTCTCGATCGGCGTGTTCGCCAATGCGGCTTCGTCGCTATTGATCAAAATCATGTATCGCATGGTCTTCTCCCGTTTTGCGAAGGCCGCGTCCTTGCGAGGCCGGACGTATGTCGCGCGGCAGTGGCCGATTTCGACAGGCTGCTCAAAAAACTTTCGGCCCCGATGGCTTTTTGTGCAAGCCGCCATCTGTTTCCTGATCCCTCAACCGTTCGTCTAACGAGCACAATTGCGGGTTGGCATTTGCGGCTCGCTGTCTAAACTCGCCCCGGTTCGCATCTAGGAGGCGGTGCGGTCGTCGATATTTTCAGGGAGGAGATCCGATGTTCAATTTCAGAACGAAATTCGTTGCAGCCGGCGCCGTGGCGCTCTCGCTTGGCTTGGGCACCATCTCAGCCAGGGCGCAGGAATTCATCAATGTGCTGACCGGCGGCACATCCGGCGTCTATTATCCGCTCGGCGTGGCGCTGTCGGAAATCTACGGCAAGGGCATCGAAGGCGCCCGCACCCAGGTACAGGCGACAAAGGCTTCGGTCGAAAACCTCAATCTGTTGCAGCAAGGCAAGGGCGAGATCGCCTTTGCGCTGGGCGATTCCGTCAAGCTGGCCGCCGAAGGCAATGCCGAGGCCGGTTTCCCTGGCAAGCTCGATAAATTGCGCGGCATCGCCGCCATCTATCCCAATTATATCCAGATCGTCGCCAGCCAGGAGTCCGGCATCAAGACGCTGGCCGACCTCAAGGGCAAGAGCCTGTCGGTCGGCGCGCCTGCGTCCGGCACCGAGCTCAACGCCCGCGCCATCTTCGCCGCCGCCGGGCTGAAATATGAGGATCTCGGCCGGGTCGAGTATCTGCCCTTCGCCGAATCGGTCGAGCTGATCAAGAACCGGCAGCTCGACGCCACGCTGCAATCGGCCGGGCTCGGCGTCGCCTCGATCCGCGACCTCGCCACCTCGGTGCCGATCAATGTCGTGGCGGTGCCGGCCGAGGATGTCGCCAAAATCGGCTCGCCCTATCTTTCGGTGGTCATTCCCAAGGGCACCTATGAGGGCCAGAGCGAGGATGTCGCGACCGCCGCCGTCGGCAATTTCCTCATCACCCGCGCCGATGTCTCCGACGAGACCGCCTACCAGTTGACCAAGCTGATATTCGACCATCTCGACCAGCTTGCCGCGGCGCATGCCGCTGCCAAGGCGATCGACCCGGCCAAGGCGCTCGACGGCATGCCGGTGCCGCTGCACCCCGGTGCCGAGCGTTATTACAAGGAGAAGGGGTTGCTGAAGTAGAGTGGGTGGCTCGGCTATCTGAGATGTACTCGCCAGGCCACAATTCGCTTGTTTTGAAGTGCGTCGGATGAGCGAAATAACCGACGGCAAATCCGCCACCTTCCATCTCCCTGCCGTCGAAGAGCAGGTTGAAGGGCTGCCGCCGGGCTTCGGCGACGGCCTTGCAGGCAAGGCCGCTTTTCTCATCGCTGTCGCCTTTTCCGTGTTCCAGATCTATGTCGCCGCCTATGGCAGCATTCCGAGCCAGGTGGTGCGGGCCATGCATGTCGGCTTCCTGCTGCTGCTCGGCTTCGGCCTGATCGCCAATCTGCGCGCCAAAAGCATGCCGGCCAAAGCCGCGTTCTGGACGCTCGGCGTGCTCGGTTTCGGCACCGGCCTCTACAATTGGGTGTTCTACACCGACCTCATCCGGCGCTCCGGCTTCCTGACCACGCCGGACCTGATCGTCGGCGCTGTGCTGGTGGTGCTGGTCTTCGAGGCGGCGCGGCGGCTGATGGGCCTGCCGCTGGCGGTCATCGCCTTCATCTTTCTCGCTTACTGCTTTTTCGGCAACCATCTGCCGCCGCCGCTCATCCATCGCGGCTATGATTTCGCCCAGCTGGTCGACACCTTCGCCTACGGCACCGAAGGCATCTACGGCACGCCGATCTATGTCTCGGCCGCCTACATCTTCATCTTCGTCGTCTTTGCCGCCTTCCTCGAACGTGCCGGCATGATCGCGCTGTTCAACGATTTCGCGCTGGGCCTTGTCGGCACATGGCGCGGCGGCCCGGCGCAGGTCTGCGTGCTGTCGTCGGCGCTGATGGGCACCATTTCCGGCTCGGGCGTCGCCAATGTGGTGGCCAGCGGCCAGTTCACCATCCCGCTGATGAAGCGCTTCGGCTTCCGCTCGGCCTTTGCCGGCGCCGTCGAGGCGACCTCCTCGATGGGCGGCCAGATCATGCCGCCGGTGATGGGCGCGGTCGCCTTCATCATGGCCGAGACGCTGAACGTGCCTTATGCCGAAGTGGTCAAGGCGGCGATCATCCCGGCGCTGCTCTATTTCGGCGCCTGCTTCTGGCAGGTGCATCTGGAAGCCGGCAAGGCCGGCCTGCACGGCATGGCCAAGGCCGAGCTGCCCAACCCGTGGGACGCGGTGCGGCAACACTGGCCGCTGGTGCTGCCGCTGGCAGCGCTGATCTATCTGCTGTTGGCCGGCTACACGCCGATCTTCGCCGGCACGATGGGCCTGGCGCTGACCATCGTGCTCATCCTCGGCACGCCGCTGGCGGCGGCGATCGGACCGCTCGCCTTCCGCATCGTCTTCTGGATCGCGCTCGGGCTTGCCGCCGCTTCGTTCATGAAGTTCGGCGTCAACCTCCTCGGCCTGGTGATCGCCGCACTGGTCGTCGCCTGCTTCACGTTCAAGGGCGGCCGCGAGACGTTGCAAATCTGCGTCGACTCGCTTGCCGAAGGCGCCAAGAACGCGCTGCCGGTCGGCATTGCCTGCGCCATCGTCGGCATCGTCATCGGCACGCTGACGCTCACCGGCATCGCCTCGACCTTCATCGGCTGGATCATCTCGATCGGCCAGGACAATCTGTTCCTGTCGCTGGTGTTGACCATGGTCACCTGCCTGGTGCTCGGCATGGGCATCCCGACCATCCCCAACTACATCATCACCTCGTCGCTGGCCGGGCCGGCGCTGCTGGAACTCGGCGTGCCGCTGCTGGTCAGCCACATGTTCGTGTTCTATTTCGGCATCATGGCCGATCTGACGCCGCCGGTGGCGCTGGCCGCGTTTGCCGCCGCACCGATGGCTAGGGAAAGCGGCCTCAAGATCGGCATCCAGGCGACCAAGCTCGCCATTGCCGGCTTCGTCGTGCCGTTCATGGCGGTCTATACGCCGGCGCTGATGCTGCAGGACGCCGGGCCAATCGCCGCCCAGTTCGGCTATCCCGTCGAGGTCGCATACATCGTCGCCAAGGCGTGCATGGGCATCGTGTTGTGGGGTGCCGCCGCCGTCGGCTTTCTCGCCCGCCGCATGGCGTTGTGGGAACGGCTCATCGCCTTCGCGGCCGGCGTGCTTCTGGTCGCTGCGGTGCCGCTCACCGACGAGGCCGGCTGGGTGCTGGCGCTGGCCTGGATCGGCTGGCACTATTTTCGCTCACGGCAGGCCGCCAAAGCATGAGCCTGTGCATCCTGGCCGCCGGCAAGACGGTGACGCTCTCCGTTGCCGCCTTCACGCTGTCCTGGACGCATTCGGTGGAACGGACGCGGTGGGAGGAGGACTGGAAGATCACGCCTTCCGGCCTGCAGGTGGTCGAAGCCCGGATCGAGGGTTCGGGTGCCGGCATGGAGCCCCCGGAAGGCGCGGTGCTGCGCGACGGCTGGTGGATCTATGCGCCTGATGTCGGCCCGCAGCGGCGCGTCGTGCTGGCCGCCTCCGGCGCGACCGGTGACGGGTGGACGCTGTGCACGGCTCAGGGCTGCAGGGAGCTCGGCAAGACTGCAGGCAGACCGATCGTGCTTGAGCCATGCGGGCCGGATGGCACCGGCCAACCACGATAACGCGTGATCGGCCTTCTGAGCAGATGAGAAATCTCGCCGGGAACGTGGAAGCGGCTACCCTCGGCAGCTTCGAACAATGTGGGCAGCGATCACAGCCACCTTGGCAACGCAAATGGACAATGCAGCCGCCAGAAGCCGTCGGTGTTAGATGAGACGCTTCACGCGCTGCTCCCCACGTTTTCTAGCCAAGGAACCGTTCCCGCAGCTCGGGTGCGGGGATCTCGCAGCTGTCCTTCCTGCCGAACAGGGCGTAGCGGTTCTTGGCGATGCGATCGTAGAGCCAATCACGCAGCGGGCGCGGCAGCAGCAACAGCGCTTTTGCCGCCCGCCAGGGCCAGCCGAGTTCCGCCATGACGGCGACGAAGCTGTCAAGCCGCGTGAAGGCGACGCCGTCGATCAGGACGAGATTGGTTTCGTAAGAGTCCGTGCGCAGTCCATGCCTCCGGAACAGCGTTTCACCGAAGGGCGACTGCGCCGTGGCGAAGCGGAAACGGCCTTGGCGGTCGAGCCTGACCACCATGCGCACGAAGCCGGAACAGAGCACGCAGACGCCATCGAAAACGATCAATGGATAGCGTGCGTCGAGAGTTGTTCCGGAGGGACGGTTTGACTTGGGTCGACTGGGTTGGGAATGGTCGGTCAAGCTGGCCTCGGCTGCTCGTGTCCTACGACACTAAGCCGGCCAGCGTCGGTATCAAAGCCGTGGCGATGTCGCACGGCGCCTGTCGGCGAGAGCGGGACGCTCGGCGCGATAGGTGGTGGCGCGGGTAGAGGCGGCGGGCCTGCAGATCCGGCTGTCGTGGCGATTTTCGAAAGCCATGATCAGTGCGCGCCCAGCGAGTTGCCGCGACGGGCGCAGGCCGGGCCGGGGCCGCGCATGTAATAGCGCTCGGGCCGATAAGTCGGCGCGATGAATTCGCGGATTGCGGCGGCATAGCCGATGAGGTGCGCGAGGAAGTTCATTACCCTGGTCCCTGTCCCGATTTTCGGATGTCCCTTCCGAATTGCGGTCATCATAGCGTCGAGGCGTGAATAGTCGGTGAACGTGATGTTAATATCTGGTCGAAAATGCCTCGCTTCGTGGCTGGAATGCGGCTGATTCGGGGTCTTTCGGTGCAGTTGGTCGGCATTCCGGTCAATGTGACTTTTGCATCACATATGTTTCGTTTGAATGTCGCCCGTGCGCGGTTCTGTTTCAACTTTTGCCGCGCTCGCGAAATTTCCGTGCTGGCGGCCAGAACGCCACGGGTGGCCCTCGGCATCCAGATCGGCGCGTGAGCGCGGAACTGGAGCGCGGTCTGTCCGTTCTCACCTTCATCTCGTTCTGGAAGGGAAGAGCTCATGGCGCCGCGTCCGGCCTGGAAGGGCTATCTGAAGCTATCGCTGGTCACCTGTGCCGTCGAACTGACCAATGTCGTCACCCACACGGAGCGGGTCTCGTTTCGCATTCTCAACCGCAAGACCGGCAACACGGTGAAGCGGCTCTATGTCGATGCCGAAACCGGCAAGCCGCTGGAGGAGGATGAGGAGGTCAAGGGCTATGAACTCGACGATGGCGATTTCATCCATATCGAGGAGGACGAGATCGAGGCGGTACAGATCGAATCCTCGCACACGATGGCGCTGGACGGTTTCGTCGACAAAGCTTCGATCCAGCAGATCTATCTCGATACTCCCTATTATGTCGCCCCGGCCGACAAGGTGTCGGAAGAGGCGTTCGCCGTCATCCGGGATGCGATGGCGGGCAAGAAGATGGCCGGGTTGGCGCGTATCGTGCTCTACCGACGCGAACGGCCGGTGGTTATCGAGCCGCTCGGCAAAGGGATGGTGCTGACGACCTTGCGCTACGACAACACGGTGCGCCAACCGGAAACCGTGTTCGGCGACATCGAGTCCGTGAAGACCGATCAGGAGATGACCGACCTCGCCGAGTTGATCATCGACAAGAAGAAGACGAAGTTCGACCCCTCGAAATTCGACGACAAATACGAGGAGGCGCTGCTGGAGCTGATCCGCGCCAAGAAGGCCGGCCACAGGGCGCCGAAGGCCAAAGCGGCGCCCAAACCTTCCAATGTCGTCAATCTGTTCGACGCGCTGAAGAAGAGCCTGTCGGACTCCGGGTCATCGAAAAAGCCTTCGTCGGCGAAAGCCAAGCCGGCGGCCAAACGCGCCAAGCCGAAAGGCAGCGCGCCCAAACGCAAATCGGCCTGAGGAACCCAACGGATGGCCAGCCTCGAACAATATCATTCCAAGCGCGATTTCAAGAAGACCGCCGAACCGGCCGGCAAGGTTGCCCTGGCCAAGAAGGGCGAGGCCGGCGGCATCTTCGTCATCCACAAGCATGCCGCGACGCGGCTGCATTACGACCTGCGGCTTGAGCATGACGGCGTGCTGTGGAGCTGGGCGGTGACGCGCGGCCCGAGCCTCGACCCGCATGAGAAGCGGCTCGCCGTGCATGTCGAGGACCACCCGATCGACTATGCGCCGTTCGAGGGCACCATTCCCAAGGGCGAATATGGCGGCGGTTCGGTCATCGTTTGGGACGAGGGCACCTGGACCCCCGAGATCGACCCGGCCAAGGCGATGAAGAAGGGCCATATCAGCTTTGAGCTTGAGGGCCACAAGCTGCATGGGGCATGGCATCTGGTGCGGCTGAAGCCGCGTGCGGGTGAAAAACGCGACAACTGGCTGCTGATCAAGTCGGACGATGCCGCAGCGCGTCCTGGCGAGGACATCCTCAAGGAAGCGCCAGAATCGGTGAAGTCCGGCCTGACCATCGAGGAGGTCGGCGAGGGCAAGTCCGCAAAGGGTGAGAAGCCGAAAGTATGGCATTCCAACAAGCCGGCCGCCGGCAAAGCGAAACCCGGCAAACGCCTCGACTTCATCGAGCCGCAGCTGGCCACGCTGGAGCGCGATGCACCGCCGGGCAAGGACTGGCTGCATGAGGTGAAGTTCGACGGCTACCGCATGCAGGCGCAGATCGCCGGCACCGATGTGCGGCTGCTGACCCGGACCGGCCTCGACTGGACAAAGAAATTCGGCAGCGAGATCGTCGCGGAGCTGGCCGGGCTGAAGTGCAGCGACGCCATCATCGATGGCGAGGTGGTCGTGCTCGCCGACAGCGGCGTCTCGTCTTTCGCGCTGCTGCAGCAGGACCTGTCGGCGAAGCGGACGCATCGGTTCGTCTATTACGTGTTCGACCTGATGCGCCTCGACGGAAGGGATTTGCGCCGCGAGCCGCTGGTCGAGCGCAAGCAGGCCTTGCAGGAGCTGCTCGGCGAACAGTCCGACAATCCCGCGGCCCGCTTCAGCGACCATTTCTCCGAACCTGGCAAGATCATGCTGGAGCATGCCTGCCGCATGGGCCTGGAAGGCGTCGTCTCAAAGCGTGCCGATGCCCCCTATCGCAGCGGCCGAGGCCCGACCTGGGTGAAGTCGAAATGCACGGCGCGGCAGGAATTCGTCATCGGCGGCTATCTGCCGTCGGACAAGACCGGGCGCGGATTGCGCTCGATCCTCGTCGGCTTCCATGAGGGCGGCAAGCTGCATTATGCCGGCCGCGTCGGCACCGGTTTTTCGGGCAAGGGCGCCAATGAGCTGAAGGCAAAACTCGATGCATTGACGGCAAAAACATCGCCCTTCTCCGCCGCCGTGCCGAAGGGAAAGGGCCTGGTCTGGGTCAAGCCCGAGCTTGTCGGCGAAGTGGAGTTTCGCAGCTGGACCTCGGACCGTATAATACGCCACGCCTCGTTCCAGGGATTGCGCGAGGACAAGGCGGCGGAGGAAGTCGTGCAGGAAAAGCCCAAAGCGTCGACAGGCAAGCCATCGACAGGCGAGAGCACGGCCAAGCCGGCACCGGGTGGCAAAGCCGCTAGATCGATGACGACCACGGTAAAACTCTCGCATCCCGACAAGCTGCTGTGGCCGGACGAAAACATCTCCAAGCGGGGCCTGCTGGACCATTACGCGCAGGTTTGGCCGCGCATGGAACAGTTTGTCGTCAACCGGCCGCTCAGCTTGGTGCGGGCGCCGGACGGTGTCGGTGGCCAACGTTTCTTCCAGAAACATGCCTCGGCCGGCATGAGCGACAAGATCGCCCGCATGAAGGACCCTAGTGACGGCGAGGAGATCCTGTACATCCGGGATTTCGATGGTGTTGCCGCACTGGTCCAGTATGGCGTGGTCGAGATCCACATTTGGGGGTGCACGATCGATGAGATCGAAAAGCCCGACCAGATCATCTTCGATCTCGATCCCGATGAAGGTGTCGACGTGAAGGCGGTCCGCGAGGCGGCACTCGATATCAGGGGCAAGCTCGACGAGCTGTCGCTGCCGAACTTCGTCAAGACGTCGGGCGGCAAGGGCTTTCACGTCATGGTGCCGCTGAGACCAGCGGCGGATTGGGAGGAGGTCAAAACCTTCGCCCATGATTTCGCCAGGGCGCTGGAGCAGGGTGCCCCCGACCGCTACACGGCGACGCTGTCGAAAAAAGCGCGCACCGGAAAGATCTTCGTCGACTATCTGCGCAACGGCAGGGGCTCGACGACGGTCGCGCCCTATTCGTCGCGCGCCAAGAAGGGCGCCACCGTGTCGATGCCGGTGACCTGGCCAGAGATCGAGGCCGGCTTGGCGCCGAACGCTTTCCCGATCGGCGACAAGACGACGCTGAAGCAATTGGCGAAAGCCGATCCGTGGAAGGAGTTTTTCAAGCAGGGGAAGGTGTTGAAGCGGGGGTAGAGTTCGCCGCAATTTGCCAACGCAGCGATCCTTCGCGTACCCCCCTCTGGCCTGCCGGCCATCTCCTCCTCAAGGGGGAGATTATGCGCTCCACCGCTTTCGCCAACTATCAACGCTGTAAGGTGAGCGAAACGATGAAACTGCCAATCTCCCCCAAGAGGGGGAGATGCCCGGCAGGGCAGAGGGGGGCGTTGTCCCGCCGACGTCTCACGTCAAAAACACCCTCTCAAACGCCTGCCTACCCGGCGGCGAGAAGATCACCGCGCGGCTGTCCTTCTCGCGGCGCGCCCATTTCTCGGCAAGGATCTTGTCGAGGATGGCGGCGCCCAGTGTGCCGGCGAGGTGTGAGCGCCGCACGCTCCAGTCGAGGCAAGCGCGGCACACCGGCCGTCGCGGCTTGGTGTAGACGTCGATGCCTATCGCTGCGAAATGCGATGCGGCCGAAGGACCGAGCCTGATCTCCTGTTCGTCGCGGACCAGCACGTTTTTGGCGACGAGCCGATCGAGCATCGTCACCGCCTGCTCGCCAGCGAGGTGATCGTAGCAGACGCGCGCCACGCGCATGGCGCCATCGCGCGGACCCGGGCGCACACGCTTTGGACCGACGGCTTCCGCGACACCTGTGATGGCTTCGATCATGCCCGCCACCTGCGGTCCGGCGAGGCCGTAATAGCGATGCCGGCCCTGGCTCGCCACCGTGAGCAGCCCACCTTCCATCAGTTTGCCCAGGTGCGAGCTGGCGGTCGGCAGCGAGACGCCGGCCTCGAGCGCCAGCTCGCTCGCCGTCAGCGCCGTGCCGCCCATCAGGGCATTCAGCATGTTTGCCCGTGCCGGGTCGCCGACCAGGCTGGCGATGCGGGCGATGTCTGGTCCTTCGCGCATGGTTCGTTCCTCATCGAAGCATCCTTGTCAGATAATCACTATTCTCAGGTGAGATCAAGGAGACGACGATGGCCGCACGAACCGCTTTCCCCTCGGCGCTCCCCAGCCGACAATCGTTCCCGTTCGTCACCTGGTTGCGTTCGCGGCTGCTGGCCCGCTGGTATGACCGTCATCTGCAGCGCCTCGACCTTGCCGAGATCGACGATCATCAGCTGCGCGATCTTGGCCTTACACGGCAAGACGTGCGCCGCGAATGCGCGAAATCCTTCTGGCAGCCCTAGCAGGTCGGGCGGCAGGACGTTTCGATGCGGCTCGAACTATTGACGCAATCCCGAGGAGACCACAATGACCATCACTTGCTTCATCCGCTATGAGATCGACCCGTTCGGCAAGGCGGCCTTCGAGGAGTACGCCCGCAACTGGGGCCAGGCCATTCCACGCTGCGGCGCCGATTTGATCGGTTATTACGCGCCTCATGAAGGCTCGGCGACAACGGCCTATGCCGCCTACAACATCGACAGCCTGGCGGCCTATGAGGCCTACCGCGCGCGACTTGCCGCCCATCCCGCCGGCAAGGCAAACTACGAGTTTGCCAAGCGTGAAAGATTCATCCTCAAGGAGGACCGCATGTTCCTGAAGCACGTCTCGGGCCCGCACGCGAAACTGGTGCTGCCGTGATTGCCGTCATCTTCGAGGTCGAGCCGGCGGCGGGCAGGCGCGATGCATATCTGAGCATCGCCGCCGATCTGCGGCCGCTGCTCGACGGCATCGACGGCTTTCTGTCGATCGAGCGCTTCCAGAGCCTGGCCGATCCGAACCGCGTCCTGTCGCTGTCGTTCTGGCGCGACGAGGAAGCGGTCAAGGCCTGGCGCAGCACCGAAGAACACCGGCAGGCGCAGCAGGCCGGTCGTGGCGGCATCTTTGCCGGCTACCGACTGCGCATCGCCCATGTGGTGAGGGATTATGGGCTGACGGAGAGGGACGAGGCGCCTAGGGATAGCCGGGCGGTGAATGGGTGAGTGGTAGCCGATCGCCGCGCCGTCGCCCCCTCATCCGGCCGCTTCGCGGCCACCTTCTCCCCCAGGGGAGAAGAGTTGGCGCCGGCGCTGGTAGTCTCCTCTCCCCTCGGGGAGAGGTCAGCCGAGCGAAGCGGAGGCTGGGTGAGGGGGCGCTTTGCGGTTACGCATTCCCGATCAGCACGCCGGCCGCGAACACCAGGGCGCCGCCCAGCACCACCTGGAAGGCGGCACGCAGGAAGGGCGTCTGCATGTAGCGGTTCTGGACAAAAGCGATCGCCCACAGTTCGAAGAACACCACCACTGCAGCGACACCCGTCGCCGTCCAGAAGCTCGGAATGAGATAGGGGAGCGCGTGTCCGAGACCGCCCAACGTCGTCATGATGCCGACGGTCAAACCGCGCTTGATCGGCGAGCCGCGGCCCGACAGCTTGCCGTCGTCGGAAGCGACCTCGGTGAAGCCCATCGAAATGCCGGCGCCGATCGAGGCGGCAAGCCCAACCAACAGCGTCTGCCAGGTGTCATGCGTGGCGAAGGCGGCGGCAAAGATCGGCGCCAGAGTGGACACCGATCCGTCCATCAGCCCGGCCAGCCCTGGTTGCACATAGGTGAGGATGAACTGGCGCTGCTCGGCGGCGGTCTCTTCATCCTTCACTTCGCCCGGCACATGTTTCTGCTCCAGACGCTGCGCCAGGGTCTCATGGCCCAGTTCGGCCACCGCCAGATCGTCGAGCAGTTTTCGCGTCGAGGCATCCGCCGTGCGCTTGGCCGCCTCGACATAGAAAAGGTAGGCTTGCCGCTCCATCGCCTCGGCCTGGCTGCGGACGTGCTCGATGCCGAGCGGCCGGACCAGCCAGTCGGGCTTGCGCTCGTAATAGCCCTTCACATGTTCGCGCCGGATCAGCGGTATGCGCTCGCCGAACCGTTTGCGGAACAGCTCGATCAGCGCATCGCGATGGCCATCCTCTTCCTCGGCCATCTCCTCGAACACTTTTGCCGATTGCGGGAAGTTTTCCGTCAGGCCGTCGGCATAGGCGCGGTAGATGCGTCCGTCATCCTCCTCGGAGGAAATGGCCAGCGCCAGGATCTCCTGTTCGGAGAGCGATTCGAAGGGGCGGCGGCCGAAGCCGAAAACACGGGAAAGCATGAGGAATTCACCCTAGTTTAGAATAGTTCTAAACTAGGGTTTTGAACGCCTTCGGTCAATTGCGCGCTGGGTCGCGGTCAAGAATTGTTGAAGCCCCGCGCCCGCGGTGACCCTTCATTATCAGTGAATGTTCACCTATATTGCTGGACTCAAGCCAAGAACAAGGAACCGGCAGATGACGGCAAAACAGCCTCCGCACCCCTATGATCCCAAGCCCGTTCTCGATCTCATCGCCAGCATCGAGGCCGACCTGCAACGCCTGAAGGGGCTGGTCGAGCAGCAGGTCGAGAAATTCGATCCCGCCAACCCGCACAACAAGGCGCCGGACGGCAAACTGACCGAGGAGGGCGTCGAGTGCTGCTACCGCATGTTCGACGAGGGCAAGTCGCGCTATTCGGTCGCCCAGCAGATGAAGATCTCGTTTGCCGCCGCCAGCCACCGGTTCAACAACTGGCGCAAGCTGGGTGGGGGCAAGAGGCAGAGGACTTTGCTCGGATAAGTAGGGAGTTAACTGCCCATCTCGGCGCCGCCCCTCATTGCCCTGCCGGGCATTTCTCCCCGTAGAACGGGGAGAAAGACGCCGGCCGCAACCTCGGCACTCTTCCTGCAACGCTAGTGATTGGCGAAACCGTTGATGAAGGCCCCTCTCCCCGTCACTATACGGGGAGAGGATGCCGGCAGGCAGGTGAGGGGCGGCGCAAGCGCCGTTCATGACCCGCCAAACTTTGTAACGGTCACATTTTTTCATTGGTGCGCCGCCTCCCTTTGCGGGCATCATGAAGGGCAACATGTTTCCGCAGGACCCGCCATGACCACCCCTCCCGGCATCGCCGACATCCACGCCGCCGCCGCGCGTCTCTCCGGCCTGATCGTCGAAACCCCGTTGCTCGAATCGCAGGAGCTGAACAAGCGCTTCGGCGGCCGCATCCTGTTCAAGCCGGAGACGCTGCAGCGTACCGGCTCGTTCAAATTCCGCGGCGCCTACAACAAGCTGTCGTCGCTCGGCGAGGCGGAACGCAGCCAAGGTGTCGTCGCTTTCTCGTCGGGCAATCATGCGCAAGGCGTCGCCGCTTCGGCCGCGATGTTCGGCGTCAGGGCGGTGATCGCCATGCCTTCGGACGCGCCGGCGATGAAGATCGCCAACGTGCGCAAGATGGGCGCGGAGGTGGTCCCGTTCGACCGCTTTCGCGACGACCGCATGACCGTGATCCGTCCTTACATGGAGAGAGGCATGGTGCTGGTGCCGCCTTTCGACGATCCGGCCATCATTGCCGGCCAGGGCACGATCGGCCTCGAATTGATGCGCCAGGCAAAAACACTTGGCGTCGACCTCGACGCGGTGGTCGTTCCCTGCGGCGGCGGCGGCCTGACCAGCGGCATTTCGATTGCGGTCAAAGACGCCTCGCCTGACACCGCGGTCTGGGCTGTGGAGCCCGAGCATTTCGACGACACCCGCCGGTCGCTGGCCGCCGGTGCCAGGGTTTCGAACGAGCCCGGCTACGCCTCGATCTGCGACGCGCTGCTAACCGCCGAGCCTGGCGTGATCACCTTCGAGATCAACCGCAGGAACCTCACCGGTGGCATCGCCGTCTCGGACCAGGCGGCGGCTCAGGCGATGCGCGACGCCATGGCTTATCTCAAGCTGGTGGTCGAGCCCGGCGGCTGCGTGGCGCTGGCAGCACTGTCATCGGGCGAGATCGAACTGTCGGGCAAATGCGTTGCCGTGGTGCTGTCCGGCGGCAATGTCGATTTCGGCACTTATGCCGGGATCATGGCGGCTGCTTGAGACGGCGATGTCTAAGGGGATCTGATATGGAGTATCTGGCGACAGGCTCCGCCTTGGATCACTCCTCGCCCGCCGCCAAATCGTCGCCGCGCTGAGCATGATCATCTACCGCCCGCTCACGCGTTCCGAGCTGCCCGACGATACGGCATCCCTTGCCCGCACCCTCATCGGCAAGATCGTGGTGCGCGAACTGCCCGAAGGCATCGCCAGCGGCCGCATCGTCGAGACCGAGGCCTATGTGACCGGTGACGCCGCCGGACACGGTTACCGGGGGATGACCCCGCGCAACCGTTCGCTGTTTCTCGACGCTGGGCATGCCTATGTCTATCTCTCCTACGGCATCTCCTACATGCTCAATGTCTCGAGCGAGATGCCAGGGGTCGGAACCGGCGTGCTGATCAGGGCGCTCGAGCCGCTCGAGGGCATTGCGATCATGCGGGTCAATCGCGGCACCGAGCGCCTGCGCGACCTGGCGCGAGGACCGGGAAGGCTGGCCCAGGCGTTGCGGATCGATCGTTCGCTCGACGGGCTCGATCTTTGCCGCAAAGGCCAGCTATGGCTGGCACGCGATAGTGACGAGGCCGGCGAAATCGGACAGAGCGTCAGGATCGGCATTTCGAAGGATGCGGACCGCCTGCTGCGATTCTATGTCAAGGGAAGCGTGTTTGTCAGCGGCCCGAAATCGCTCAACGGTTAGTGGCAGTTACAAACCATGGAGATTGGCGGAAGCATTTCTCCCTTCGTCATCCACGGGCGGAGCAAGGAGCGAAGCGACGCAGCGCAGACCATAGGATGACGACGCCGCAAAGGCTGGTACCAAAACTGTGGAGGTCGTGCGGCGCCTAATCCAGCGTGCGCCTGAACCTTACCAGTGCCACGCCGGCAAACAAGGCCACGAACACCACCAGCCAGCCGATCTCGTCTGCCACCGCCGGCAGTTCGGCGCCCTTCAGCATCACGGCGCGGGTGATGCGCAGGAAATGCGTCAGCGGGAAGATCTCGCCGAAGATTTGCGCCCAGTCCGGCATGCCGCGATAGGGGAACATAAAACCCGACAGCATGATCGACGGCAGGAAGAAGAAGAAGGTCAGTTGCAGGGCCTGCATCTGCGTGCGGGCGATGGTCGAAATCGTATAGCCGAGCAGCACCAGCGCCAGCACGAAGATCAGCACGGCGGTCAGGAGCAGCGACATCGATCCGGTGAAGGGGATGGCGAACAGAAGCTTCGCCGCCGCCAGCACCACCACCATCTGCACGCCGCCGACCGCCAGATAGGGCAGCACCTTGCCCATCATGATCTCGAGCGGGCTGGACGGCATCGCCAGCAGGTTTTCCATCGTGCCGCGCTCGGTCTCGCGCGTCAGCGCGATCGAGGTCATCATCACCATGGTCATCTGCAGGATGACGCCGAGCAGGCCGGGCACGATGTTGTATTGCGAGATGCCTTCGGGATTGTAGCGCCGGTGTACGACGACATCGAGCTGACCCTTGGCGGCCTCGGCGGCGGCTTCCTGCGTGCCTTGCGCCCTCAGCAGCGCCTGACTGGCGACGGTGCCGAGCGTCGAGATGGCGCCGCTGGCCACCGCCGGGTCGGTGGCGTCCGCCTCGATGAGTATCTGCGGGTTGTTGCCGCTCTCCACCCTCCTGGCAAAATCGGCGGGGATGGTGACGACGAAGGCGACGTCGCCGCGCGATATCAGGAACTCGGCCTCGGCGGCACTTTGTGCGACATGGTCGAAACGGTAGTAGCCGGTGGTCTGCAGCGCCGCGACAATGGCACGCGTGTAGGGATCGTTGCTCGTCGCCACGAGTGCTGCCGGCAGGCTTTTCGGATCGTTGTTGATGGCGTAGCCGAAAAGCACCAACTGTATCAGCGGGACGCCCAGCATCATGGCGAAGGTGATGCGGTCGCGCCGCATCTGGATGAATTCCTTGATCAGCAGCGCGCCAAGCCGGGCGAAGGAAAAGACGCTGTTCATGCCATGTTGTCCTTCGAGCCGGACATGAACTGGATGAAGACGTCCTCGAGGCTGGTTTCGCCGGGCGAAACTTTCACGCCCTTGTGCTCTCTCTCGACATCGGCGAGCGCGGCTTCGAGCTTCTTCTTGTCAGAGCCGACGACATGCAGCGTCGCGCCGAACGGCGCCACCTGGTCGACGCCGGCGCGGCCCTGCAGCGCTTCGGCGATCTGATCGAGCCGCGGGCCCTGGAGGACGAAAGTGGTCAACCCGGCATTTTTCACCACTTCGGCGACAGTGCCGGTGGCCAGCATCTTGCCATAGGAGATGTAGCTGATGCGGTGGCAGCGCTCGGCTTCGTCCATGTAGTGGGTGGAGACCAGCACGGTCAGCCCGCCGCTGGCGAGGCGATGGATCTCGTCCCAGAACTCGCGCCGAGCCTTCGGGTCGACACCGGCCGTAGGCTCGTCGAGCAGCAGCAATTTCGGCTTGTGCATGATGCAGGCGGCCAGCGCCAGCCGCTGCTTCCAGCCGCCCGACAAGGTGCCGGCCAGCTGGTTGCGGCGCGACGTCAGGCCGAGGTCCTCCAACGTGCGCGCCACATGCTCTTCGACCGGCTTCAGCCGGTAGAGCCGCGCGACGAATTCGAGATTCTCGCCGATCGTCAGATCCTCGTAGAAGGAGAATTTCTGCGTCATGTAGCCGACTTCGCGCTTGATGCGCAGGCTCTCGGTGCGGATGTTGAAGCCGAGCACCGTGCCTTCGCCTTCGTCCGGCGTCAGCAGACCGCACATGATGCGGATGGTGGTGGTCTTGCCCGAGCCGTTGGGGCCGAGAAAGCCGACGATCTCGCCCTCGGCGACCGACATCGTCACATGATCGACGACGGTCTTGTCGCCAAAACGCTTGACCAAGCCATGGACGTCGATGGCGTTCATCTTGCGCTGTCCGCCAGATCGACATCGACGATCTGGCCCGGTTGCAGCGGGCCGGCATCGCCCTCCGGCCGCGCCTCGACGAGGTAGACCAGCTTTTGCCGGTTCTCCAGGGAGTAGATCACCGGCGGGGTGAACTCGGGATCCGGCGAGACATAGCTGACGCGCGCCTTCACATCCGGGCCGCAGCCGTCGCAATGGACGCCGAGCAAGGTGCCGACCTTGACCGAGGAGAAAGCGCTCTCTGGAATGTAGACGCTGAGCTTCACCGCGCCGTCGGGCAGGATCGAGATGACCGGCGCGGTCGGACCTGATGTGTCGCCCGGATTGCGGATGACATCGTTGACGCGGCCCGGCGAAGGCGCCGCCAGCACCCGTTTCGACAGCCGCCACTGCGCCTGCTCCAACGCGGCCTGCGCCTGCTTGACCTGATTGTCGGCGGCCTTGATCGTTTCGGGCCGTGCCGGCAGGCCGCCGACGGCGAGATTGGCATTGGCCTGGCCGACCTGCGCATTGGCCGTCTCGAGCGTGGCCGACGCGGTGTCGAAATCGGCCTGCGTGCCGGCGCCGCGCTTGAACAGATCGGCGGCGCGGTCGTATTTGCGCTTGGCGTCGGCGGCCTGGGCGCTGGCCATGTCGACCTCGGCCTTCAGCACGGCGATCTCTTCCGGCCGCTTGCCGATCTGCAGGTCGGCCAACTGCGCCTGGGCCTGGGCAAGGCCGGCCTGCGCCTGCGCAACCGCGATCTTGGCATCGGCACTTTCCAGCGTCACCACGGTCGTGCCAGGCACCACACGGTCGCCGCGCTTCACCGTGACGGTCTCGACCTGCGCCACCTCGATCGGCGCCAGCAGCACATAGTCGCCTTCGACATAGCCGACGGCCAGCGGGGCAGCCGGGGCACAGGCCGAGAAGAGCTGCGCGGCGAGCGGCAGCGAACACAGAAAGCTCATGGTCTTTGCCCCTTCATGCTTTGCTCTTTCTGAAAGCCAATATGGCCTTGAGATTACCCGATGTGACCGCCACCACCTTGGCCGCCTCGGCGGCGCCGATGTCTTTCCAGCCCATGCGGCGCATCACCGCCTCGCGGCCGATGCGGAAATAGATGACCTGGCCAATCAGCGTGAACACGGTGAGCCTTGTGGCCTCGCTTTCGGCGGGCTCGCCGGTCGCCTGTTCCCAGAGCTGGCACAGCCGGCGATGCGTCGGCTCGAAGACGCCGTCATAGATGCGGTCGAGGGCTGCCGTCGGATGCGAAAGCTCACGCAACAGGAACTGCACGATCTCGCCGGCCTGCGGGCTGGCCACGACAAAGCCGACCATCCGCTCCAGCGCCGCGAAGAGCAGCGTTTGCGCCGCCTCCGGATTGGCTGGTCCCGGCGCAGGCGCCTGTACATTGCCGAGCGCCTGGCCGGCTACACCCTGGATGGTCTCCACGATAAAGTCGGCGGCAGCGGCGCGAAGACCCTCCTTGCCACCGAAATGGTAGGCGATCGAGCCGATATTGGCCCGCGCCTCGGCGGCGATCTCGCGCGTCGAGGTGCCGTCAAACCCCTGACTCCCGAACAGTTTCAGCGCCGCGCGGACAAGCGCCGCACGCGTCATCTCGGCGGGAGATGCTTCGCGGCGAAGGTTTTTGGCATCGGGCTGCTCGATCATCTCGCGAGTTTAATCAATCGATTGATTAAAGTCAATTCACGAACGTCGATCCGTGTATGTCACCGTCTTGCCATGGGCAGCGGCAACCGCTTTAGTGCGCGGCCATGGGCAAGGAAGTCGAACGAAAATTCCTGGTCACCAGCACCGCATGGCGGGAGTTGGCCGAGGCCAATATCCGCATTCTTCAGTTCTATCTCGCTGCCGGCCCCGAGCGCACGGTGCGCATTCGCATCAGCGATGGCACTTCCGCCAGGCTGACGCTCAAATTCGGCAGCAAGGCGCGCGAACGCGACGAATTCGAATATTCGATCCCGCTGTCGGAGGCGGTGGAGATGCTGGACTTCGCCATCGGACGTGTCATCGAGAAGACACGTCACCATGTTAGGCACCGTGGCTATCTCTACGAAATCGATGTCTTTGGCGGTCCGCTTGCGGGACTTGTGATCGCCGAACTTGAGACGCCGGAGGACGTGCCGGACGATATGCTGCCTGACTGGCTCGGCCGCGAAGTCACCGGCGAGTCAAAGTTCTACAACGCGTCGCTCGCCCTTGGGGGGATACCGGAGATCGCCGCATGAGCTTTCGTATCGATCCGCGCCTGCCGCTGACCGGCGAGGTCAGGCGTATCCTTGCCGAGGAAATCGGCAAGGCGCTGCATCACCTTGACGCCGCACGGAGCCGGCCGGAACAGGCGCTGCACAAATGCCGCAAACGGCTGAAGAGCGCCCGCGCCCTGCTGCGGCTTGTTCGTTCCGGCGACGAAACGTTCTGTGAGACCGAGAACCAGTGCTATCGCAATGTGGCCGGCCTGCTTGCCGGTCCGCGCGAGGCGACTGCGCTGATCGAGACCATCGACCGGCTGGCGGCGAGCTTTCCCAAGGAGAGCGCCGACGATGGGCTTACTGCTGCGCGCGACAGGCTGATCGCGCGCCAGCATGAACTGCACGAAGGCAGCGGGCTCGAAGCGGCGATCGGCGCGGCGACCGCCGCTTGCGAGGATGGCCTCAAACGCATCGAAGCGCTGGCCTTGCCCGACCAGCCGGAACAGGCGGCCGACGTGCTTGCCGAAGGTGCCCGCGTCACGCTGCGCCGTGCCAGGAAGGCGCTCGACAAGGCCGGATCGCGGGGCGCGGCCGATGATTTCCACGATTTGCGCAAGGCCGCCAAGACCCACGGCATGCATCTGTCGCTGCTCGGCAGGCTGTGGCCGACACCGATCAAGGCCCGGCGCAAGGCGGTCGACGAACTGGGCGAGCGGCTGGGCGACCTGCACGATGTGCTGGTGATGCGCGCCCTGCTCGAGGCCGACGACCAGCCGCTCGGGCTGCCCGAGGACACGAAACTTCTGGGCAAGCTGTTGAAACGGTCGGAGAAGCAGCTGAAGAAGAGCTGCCTGGCTGAGGCGGCCGAACTGTTCGGCGACAGTCCCAAACGCTCGACACGCAAACTGGCCCGCAAGGCGCGCGACGATCTGGCTGCGCCGCCGGAAGAGGCCGCTGCGACGGCAAGCTGACTTGGCGCCTTTCCTCTCCCTCCGGAGGGGGGAGAGGTGGCGCTGCAAAGCAGCGACGGAGTGGGGGAAGCCATTCGTCAAACGCGCCGCCGCCTGCAAGACAGGCACAAACCCCGCGAGCAAGGTCGACCCCCACTCCGTCGAGCTTCGCTCGACACCTTGTATCTACACGAGAGAGATTTCGTGGGATTAGAGCGATTGAGCCAAGGTCCGGGCGGCCGCCCGGACCTTGGCTTGGCG
>NZ_JAMYTM010000058.1:0-18557 GCF_040322475.1 Mesorhizobium sp. M0140
GCCTCGCCTGCTATTTCTACACCGGCGATCTCGGCCGCGCCTTCCGCGTCATGGAAGGGCTGAAATACGGCATGGTCGGCGTCAACGAAGGCCTCATCACCACGCCGGAGGCGCCGTTCGGCGGCGTCAAGGAATCCGGCCTTGGCAAGGAAGGCGGACATCAGGGCATCGAGGATTACCTCGACACCAAATATGTCTGCATCGGCGGCCTCGGCTCTAGTGCGCCGGCTTTTCCCGTGTCTCAGAACGCGGAATGACGAACCCGCGGGTGATCCGGTGAAAATCTTTCCGGTTCCGAGGAGAAGTGACCTAAGATCGTGAGCGCCCTATGCTCTTACGTTTCCGGAAAAAGCTTCGGAAACAGCGCGTCCAGAGCGTCCGCCGGAAAGCGTAGGGACACTGGGCCCTTTGGCGTTTCCGACGCCAATAGTCCGAGCGCGATTACGTCATTGAACACTCGACGCGCCGTACGTTCGGGTAGTCCGCTAATACGGGATGCCTCGCCGCGGTCAAACTCACCGCGCGTGAGCGCTTCCTCCACGAGGCGGCCGGCTTCGGGCTTCAGACCACTGCGCTCCACATGCCGATACAGCCGCTTGGCCAACGTGTCGAGATCGAACAGTCCGGTCATGAAGCTCACCTGATCGATACACGCCTGCAGGAACCATAAGGTAAAATCGCCGAGTGCGCGTTCGGAGAGGTTGCCACGTCCGTCGAGATCACCCTGGCGGGGCATATCGGCATGATCCATCATGCTCTTGTAATCCGTTCGGCTTTTCACGCCACGTGCCAAGCCTCGTGAGATCGACCACAGCCCGTGCGCGGCGACCCCGGCCTGAGGGCCATGGCGTGGCTCATCAATCGGCTGACGCGTCCGTTGCCGTCCGGAAACGGATGAATGTAGTTGAAGCGGTGATGCGCGGCAGGAATGGTCAGGATGCGTCCGGCCTTGCCCAGCTTATCGAAGCGATAACGCATGGCAAAGTATTGCATTGACGCGATCGCTCGAAGGCGGTTCATGCCGGCCGATGGCGACGTCATGCTCTGGCTTCGATCGCCACTCACCTGGCGCCATGACGAACTCACGGCCGGCACCCTTGATGGTCAGCATGGGCGCTTCGGCATCGCGATAGAATTCCGCGTGCAGCCATCGAACAAAACCTACCGATGCCGGTTCCGGCAACTGCCCATCGGCAGCCAGGCGGTCGATCTCGGCTTGCACGCGAACGTGCGCGGCCGCCTCGAGCTGCAGATTGCGGCGGTTCTCGTCTCGATCGAAATTCCGACCAGCGCCCGTTCGATGTCGCGCGGGCGCGTATCGTGGCCTTCGATCAGGTTGCTGTAGTAGGTGTTCATGATGCGCACGAGATGGGCGAGGTTGGCTGCGGTACGCGAGTGCAGGCTTTTGCCCAAAACAGCCGACGTCGCCAGGCTTGGACACAAATCGATGCTGCCGATGATGATCATGGCCGATGTTCGGCAGGCCTATCGTACTGACAACTATGCACAAACCGTAATTGGGGGAGCCATCTGGCCGATGCTTTGGCCGATCTATGACGATCGGCCGGACTCAGACAGGTTCGAGGTGGAAAACAGGCAGCTTTAAACATGGTTCTGCCTCGGCCAGCGCAAGATTCGCCTGGAGCTTCGCTTATGCTGTGTGAGCTTGTTCTCTCGCGCCCGAATTCCCCATGGATGGCCCAAAAGCAGGCGATCCATTTGTCATTTTTAAGTGCGTCGGACTGCCAGTTGATCGCGTTCTGACCCGACTGGGAGTTCAAGTTTGACCTGAAACTGACCGGGTGCTGGATGGCAGGCTTCATCCCCACCGGTCTGATATGAAAAAACGTCCGGCCCCGAAGGCTAGGCTGCAATCTCGTATGGCTTCTATGCGCCGTTCTCTTGGAGCGTGTTGCGGGCTTGGTCTGCCCAACCTCGGAGCTCAACGCTTCACGGCGTTAGGATGAGCGTTCGAAGCGCAGGATTACTGCCGACACTGCTCTTCTTGTTCGCATTGGGCAGTTCCCGTTGGAAGCTTCCATCTTGCCGACTGCTGAGTTTGGAGTCGCCGTAGCTGTGAAATCGAAAAGAAGCCCATAGGCAACGTTTGCCGCGACGCTACTGAGAGCTGGTCACCGGGAGAGCCGAAGGTAGAACGAAGTTGTCTCGTTGAGCTTGTATGTGGCGCCAGCATAGAAGGCCCAGTTCCCACCCCAAGGCTTATACAAACGCCCACCGTTAGCGCCGATCGCGTTCATGGCCTCGTCCTTTTGGCAGAGATCACCACGGTCGCTAGCTGGCGAGCAAAGTCCGTCCCAGCGCTGCATTATCTCGTCGGATCCGGCAAGCTGGCAGAATTTCCCAGGCGGAGCTGACGGGGAGGGATGGTGGGAACAAAACGGTGCGCGTGAGGTCTCGGCGGGAACAGCCAAGACATCTAAGCGGAACGGACTGGCATAACGCAAAGACACAGGCGAGCTCAGCGGCAAGGTGGTTTGTTATCACCATGGGACGCCTGCCGCGTCAAACGGTGGTGTCGTGGGTCGAGACGGCGAGGGCAGCGGTCGCCATGCGCCCCGACCGGCTTGCCAGCGCTGCCCGCGCTGAACAGCATGCGGCTGTCGCCGTGACGCTGGTTGCCGCCGGCTACCGGGAGATCGGGCTCGACCTTTTCGCCTTGCCGCACGACGAGCTCGCGCTGGCACAGGAAACCGGTCGCCTGCGACGTAACTCGTTGGGCTACTCTGCCGATACCTGCAGAACCCTGATCGGTTTCGGCGCGTCGGCTATCGGCCGCACCGGCCAGGGATACGTTCAAAACGAAGTTACACGGGATTCCTACATCCAGCACATCGCAGCTGGCCGACTGGCTACATCGAAGGGCCATCGCCTCACAGACGACGACCGCGTGCGAGCCGCAATTATCGAGCGATTAATGTGCGATTTCGAGGCTGACGTGCCGGCAATCTGTGTCGCCCACGGATCTGATCCGATCCGTCTTCGCGGTTCACAGGAGCGTTTGGCGATGCTGGCCAAGGACGGAATAGTGGACTTCGAAAACGGTTTTGTCCGCGTACGGCGGGAGCATCGCTTTGGGATTCGCGCTGTCGCTGCCGCATTCGATGCTTTTAGGGATGGCCTTACGTATCCCGCAGGTGAGGGCAAGCAGACACACGGAAGCTAACACAGGGGGTATCTTTTGCCGGAGAGAACGAGCTGCCATCGTGCGGTGCCCGGTTAGTAGTGAAGCGCCGTAAAATGTCGACATAGGCGTTGGTGAACTGGACCGAACGACGAGAACAGCCTATCCAGTGTGTTGTCGGCAGTTAGTTCGAAAGTCCTGCTACACCCGATCCGATGCCTCTCAACGCCGAGGCCGCACCTCCGTGCCGAAGCCGGCCTTCCCAATGGTGGGTCGAGCCGTCGCTTACCCCGTGCTTGCCTCACAGATCCGCGACCGAGAACCCAGCCTCATGCTCCCGCCCTGCCGGGGCCTAGGTCAATCTAGCATGAAAGGAACACGTCGGAACCTTGGATATCGCTTGCCCGGCCGGGCGGCGATAGCCTTGTCGGGGCAGCGAGGAGCCGTAGCCGATGATGAACGCACAGGAGAAGTCTGGCGTGAATGGGGCGATGATTGTCAAGCTTTGCTCTCGAGTCATTTTCGTCAACCATCTTGCGTGACCGATTGGCGACCATCTCCTCGTCCCGACCTTATATTACCCGTCGCCTGTGGCCGCCAGCGCGCAGTGACTTGTCAAGGATGGAGGCCCGCAGACCTCATCGCGCGGCGACTTGTCCTTGACGGTCACGAGCACGGCGGCAGGTTTGCCTTGGTCGGGGAGCCTTCCTTGAGCGGAAGCCGACGACAGTGTTCGAGGGGAACTCGCCATGAGCCGGGTGCGCAGAGATCGTCCGACGCTCTTGTATTTGCCGGATCCCAGCCGGCTCCGCCTCCGACTGCCTCGGTAGCTCGGTATCCTGAGCGCGTCGGCGGCATCATGCCATTATCATCCTACGAATTGCATGCTCCATCGTCCTGGACGAGACCGGTTTGGCTAGCCAAAGGACGAAGGTCTGATTACCAGATGTGATCGGCATGGGGTCGCTTCCACCAACGACGATGATGGGCACCGTCATCAGGGTGGTACGTACGGCTTCGGGCTGTCCTGGCCCGAGGAAAGTCGCTTTATCGAAAATTAGGAGGTCGGCTGCCTTCCCGCTCTCGATCCAGTCGCAAAGACTCTCGAAGGTCGCGAAGCCGACCGGCTTATAACCCAGCGCGGCGATCTTATCCTTGTAGATCTCCAACGCTGCTGGATCGGGGTCAACGACTGCAATGATTTCTCCGTTGCCAAGTGATCCATCGCATGGGCCGAAAGCGCTATCAGCTCTGACCTGCTCCTCAGCGCAGGCCGGTAAGTAGAGATCGAAGCGTGTACCTCGGCCAACAGCCGAGGTGACGTCAAGGCATCCTGCGAGCGCGCTCACATGGCGGTCCACTGCAGCAAGACCCAGTCCGGTCCCGCCGACGCGAGAGCGCGTGGTAAAAAAGGGCTCAAAGATATGCGGAAGCACCGAACTTGCGATTCCTTGGCCATCGTCGCTGATGGAGAGGAGAACGTAATCTCCCGGTTTCAAGGTGCCCTTAGCCACGGGCTTCGTTTGACAGACGCGAGCGCGAGAAACGCTAATCTCGACACGGCCCTGATTCAAGAGAGCCTCCGACGCGTTCTTGCATAGATTCATAAGGATCTGCTGTATCTCGGTCGGGCTGCCCTCGATCACCGTTTGCCACTCGTTGATCTTGAAGTTCAACTGAACATCCGCACGAAGTGTAACCCGCAGCAATGGCGCGAGATCCATTACACTCTCCGAGACGTCGAAAGGCATCGTCACGCGCTTCCGATTTCGGCTTAGTGACAAAATTTGATCAATAATCAGTTTGGCTCGGTTGCTGGCCAAGATAATTTGGCCGATGTGGCCCCGAATTCTCGAGGGGCGACGCACAAGACCTTTAGCCATCTCTGCGTAGCCGACTATTGCTCCTAGAACATTATTGAATTCATGTGTAACGCCGCTTGCGATTGTGCCGACAGCCGTCAGCCTTTCCGCATGCTCCCATCGACTCTCAAAAAGGTTACGTTCCGTGTGTACACGTTGCATTTCAAGATGGTTGCCTAAACGCACAGTAGCGCTCGCCAGAACCAGGAGGTCGTCTGTGGAGGGTGGTGAGCGATCTCCTTCAAAAACAAGGATACAAACCGCAGCCTGCTGATCGGAGGCCCTGCAACCAACAATTTGACAAACACCGGTAGTGCCTACGGCAGTCCGAACCACTTCCGACGCCGGAACGACGCGAAACACTGGCTGTTCCGGGTGTACAAGTGAGACGACTTCATGGATTAGCGTGGCGTTCCAGACGCGCATGCGCTTGTTCGCGACAAAGTACTCGGTATTCCTGCTGATACTCGGATCCACCAGAGCAAGCGCGCATTGATCGGCATCGAAAACGCATTGAATGAGTCTAAGCGCTGCTTCGGTGGAGAAGCGCCGCGAAGCCTTCGTTGCTTGACTGTCGATGAAACAAGCTTCGATCTCACTCATCGCCGCTTCAAGCTCTAACCGCCTTTCCAACCGGTTCGTCCGCACATGCAGCGTGGAGGCTCGAATGGTCGCAAACAAGCAGAGGCATATGGACACCAAGCCAAAGAAAAGTCGTGTACGCTGCGCTTGCGCGCTGGCGAAGCTGTAGGCTTTCAGATGTTCTCGCTCCAATTCGGCAGCCTTGGCGAACGTGTCGAAGGATGGGATCCGATTGACAGCGCGGTCCAACCTCAACATTGAGGACAGGATAGCGCGGCCCTCGCGGGCAACATCCTCCGTGACTTGGTCCTGGCTAGGAGGAAGTCGGCGGAGAGACTGATCGATTTGTAATGCGAGGCTGAATCCCGGTCTGGCCGAAAATTGAAGGATCAGATTGGAAAATTCAGGCCTGTTCGACACTCCCCCCCGAAGGCGATTAGCCGAGCGAGCAAAGCGTACGAGAGAGCTTTGCAGAAGCTCATTTTGCGCAGCCGAGGCCGAGATTGCAGCTTCTGTGTTTTCGAGGGAATTTTTGAGCTGTGCAACCAACCTGGAGTGCACCCCGGAGCTCTCATTGGGCGAAATCTCAACAAGGCGTTGGTAGTTTTGAAGGTTCCTTTTTAATGCTTGCCCGGTAGAAGCCACGGAACGGAAGTCCAATACCATGTCGGCGCGGGCGACGTCTCGCTGGAGCAATGCGTAGTTGATCTGAATCGTCCGCAGTTCGCTTAGGACCGCCTCGTTGATCTGGGGGTCTTGCCACTGTATCGCGACCAAGAGCGCGACCGAGGCCACTAGGGCCATTACAGAAGCTTTGTCGGTACTGAGCCATTTTTCCCAAACGAACGGCGTTTGATCCGCGGTGCGTGCCTTGCGAAGATCCGATTTGAATTCTAGCTCCCCATCGCGTCGGTGTGCGGCCGGATGCTGCTGGAACAGGAAAGCCAAGTGTACCTCTCCCCTCAAATAGGCGGTGTAGACGCCGTTGCACTCTGCCCCCATGGCCCGCTGACCTTCCATTGATTCGCGGGCGTTTCGACCTCGACGGCGAGGCGGCAGCACAAGGCGGGCAACTGATCGCAGTTTTCGGAACTGGTCTTCCGAGAGATCATCGAAGGGGCATACAAGCGCACGCCTGCAGCAGCCGAGGATGATACCGGCCGGTCAAACGCAACTGGCGAGGGCCGGATCTGCTGTTGGCTGGCAGCTAACACTGGCGGGGCGGCGGCCTCGACTCCGGCGTGCCTAGAGCCGGCTGCTGCGAAAGCGTCCGACACGCTTCCCTTGGGGTCATCCCGTCCAGCGGGCATCCTTGGATCGCTGAAAAAAGACGAGGCGGCTTGATGATCCTGCCCTCGCTGAAGCACCTCGCGAAACCCTTGTTCCAGTCGCAGAAGCTCCTCTGGACCGGTAGGCGGCTCGTCAGCTCGACCATCGAACAGCGGCCGGAGCGCCTCGGACACGTGCTGCTCAAAGCCCACTCGCCGGGCCTGGACCGCTTGCCCGTCTTCCAAGCCGGCGTCCTGCACCTGCGACAAAGCTGTTACACGGGATGGATTACTATTTCGCGGGTTCATACTAGCCTCACATCAAACTGTATCGTCAAAGTCCTGCGCCAATTCACACAGCGGGTCATCGAGTTGAGATTCTGCGGAGAGCGCCTCCTCTGCTCCCGTCAAGGGCGCCGGCTCCGGGAGGGCGCCTGTCTGGCTTTCAAAGATGCGTTTCAGAATGCGATCCGAAAAATATCGCACCTTCCTCAATTTTAATGGTGGCAGACCTTGATGAGAACGATTTCGTACTCGTCATTGAGCAGCCGCACCTGTTCGGGACGCAACAGCGGTGCACCTTGATGTGAATTCTGAACGTTCCAATCGAACGTTCGCGCCTGGCTGTAGGAAATCGATTGGGCTTGAAATGTGAATCCACCGATAGCTTTGGAAATGTAGTTCGGAGTCTCGTCATCTACCTCGATGTTCCTAGAAGCGCGCCGGCAGCCCGGGCGGGGGGCTTGGGGTTAGACTGCCAGCGCACGGCACTCATAAAGAGCGGCCTCTTTTCGCGGTTCGGACACCCATAGTCAACCCGGCAACGTCTGGATGCCCGCTGTGCTTTTTGCAGAGCGGCGATGCCGGGCATATCGGCCGATCCTGTCTAGGATGGTGTGGCCACTCTCGTCGGCCGAGTTGATGCTCCAGCCAGTATCGCCTTGCCGACCAGCATGAGTTCGCCGTTAGCAATCCATCGTTGCGGGCGTTCCAGTCACGGCCTTCCATTCGGCGGTGGCTTGCAAGCGATGAACATGTATGGCGAGAGCAGAACGTTTGGGGCGGGGGACGAAGAGGTTGCGGAGGGCTGACAAGGTCGAGACGAAGCGTTGCAGGCCTCCCGGCGATCGGACCCCTGCATCATCCGCTCCCGTTTTCGCGGCGGCACATGGGATTTCTCCGCTCTGTTGTTCAATCCCTTGTGCGACCGGTGCTCGACGTCCGGCATCATCTGTCGCTTTGCCGCTCCATACGAGCGAAGCTAGTCGGTGATCATGCGCTTCGGCGCGAGCCCCTGCTTCTTCCACAGCCGCGTCAGCAAGCGCAACCTCTCGCAGGGTGCGCTCTCAGAGTTCGTTCCTGCGCAGCGGCCTTGTTATCTCGATACTGGATAAGCGTCTACGAACCTACGCGCCGCATAACGAGCTTTGTTGCGCTGGTCGGTTGCGAAGGGTGGCTCTATGCATCGCAGTGGCGGACGCGAAATCCTCACCATCCTTCTGCATCGCGCTATTTGGCTTGCCGAACACCCAATTTCGCCGGCACGCTGCCGCTGAATACGATGATCATCTCGCATTCTTGCTATGGAGACTGTCGTCCTTCCTGGGCACGCGGCTGACGGCGACGAAAGCGGGTTTATTCATGCAACACCCCTTTTTGGCAGGCAAGCTGGTGGACTTCGGGATGTCGGGGGCGAATATAGCGAAGACTCCCGCCGCTCGCTGATGCATTCTGGACGCAACCGCATCGAGCCGATGTGTTCGAGACGCTTCGCGGCTGCAGTCGCCGAACGATGGCGTGGTTATGCGACCTGTTCGGCATGGCTACCCCCGTCCAGTCAGGCGTTCACGAAGGTGTTTGTCGAGAGTTCGTGGAGAAAGTCCGCCACTTATCGTTGGCGAGGGCTTTGCTCCGGAGTGGCGATCGGTGCGCTGATCGACAGGCAGGCTCTGGCCAAAATCGAATCCCATGCCGTCGCGAAAGGCCGCAGAATTCGATGCGGGGGCAAACGCATCGCGCGAATGGCACGTCGAACTATCGGTCCTGTCTCCAGCGAGATGACCATCGCGCAAGAAAGAGACATTCGGGCGGCTGGCGGCTGTGATTGCTTCGACGATGCGGATAGGTCGTGCATGAGGCCAACGACACGATCTACGGCCTTCCCCCACATTTGTGCCTCAAACGGAAGCGTGTTTGGCGTGTCGCCGAGGCCTTGGAATATGGCATAGTGGTATGAACACGGGACGCATGTCGTCGGAAGCCGCGCCTTTCGGCCGAGTGAAGCAGTCCGGCATCGGGCGGGAGGGTTCCCGCCATTGCCTCGAGGACTACCTCGAAATGAAATACCTCTGCACGGGCGGCATCTGAAGCATGGGCTTGCAGGGCTCGCAGACCGGTAAACCAGCGAGCCATCTCCAAATATGTGAATTGTGGATTGCTCCTCGACGGGAGCTGAGGGGCGGCTCCGCAAGCCTTACGACGCTCTTTGCGAGCCGTAGCTGCCGAGCTGGCAAAAGGCCGGGCTACGTCGCGCCAGCGCAATCGGCGCGCAGAAAATTAGGCCTACCCGCTCCGGGACCGCGGACCTCGTCAGCTTCTCGTAAGTATGCCCGAGTAGGTTGCTCAGCTGATCTGTGGACGTGAGGCTAACGTGAACCGGCACAAATTTGACCTATCCAATGTAACAGGTTGGCGGCAGGTGCAGCCCCCGGCATCTCAAGAGCAAGCGGCACAGGCCGGGCAAGAGGGCTTTGAGCAGCGCTCGGGCGAGGCGCGCCAAGCCGCTGCCCAAATTCCCGCCCCCGGCGTTCCGGCTCTGCCAGACCCGTTCCATCCTCATCCGTCTCACGGAGACCTGAGCCTCATCGAAGGCGCGGCCCCATGGGAAGCGCAGCCCATGATGCAAGGGAGCGGACAAGAACACGCCGCGGCGCCGTACGCCGGAGGCAGTGGGTCGATGCTAGGTGCCTCGGTGCTGCAGCCGGGTCACTCAACGGCGCGCCATCATCATGCGCCGGATTCGTCAGTGGGTGATCTGAATCCTTCCGCACCGTTCGAGTTGCGTGACCATGCTCGTTCCCCCGTGCCGGCGGCGGTGCAGCCAGATCCTCCAATAGTGGTCTCCGACGGTCGCGGCTGCAAGCGTCCTCTTTATTCCAACGATGCGACCGTTGTCGAAGGGCTGAGGTCACTCTACGCGGGTAAGGCCAAGGAGGAAACGGTCAAGCGCCATGTAAATTCTCTTTACGGCTTTGGTCGTTGGCTCTTTAAAAATAACAAGCCGGGATTTGCTGCTCGGCTTCACGAGGAGTCGCTGGATGAAGATCTCAAGGAGTACGAGAGCAGTGGTGGCTCCTCGACTGTGGCTGTGGCACTGCGTCGTCTCAGAGAGTCGGCGGGCGGAGTGCCAATGGTGGGCCGCGCTGTCCTGAATCCCGACCCTGCCGACGCCGTGCTCATCAAAGAGTACAAAGCGGCTCTCATCAAAGAGTACAAGGGAGCGCCTGCGACCGGGCCGAATCGCCAAACCATTCACGACTATGGAGCTACTCTTAGACGTTTCAGTGAATACCTGGTTGAAAACAACAAGCCGGGGATTGCGGCTCGGCTTTACGAGGAGTCGCTGGATGAAGATGCCAAGCGCTATAAGGCCTCCAGTGGTGACCGGAGGATCATTGCACTAGCTCAACTCCGGAAGTTCCTGCCGTCCGCCGCACTCGGGCGCGAAATTGCCCTTGCTGCTCGTCCGGAAGACGCACTCGGCATGGAGGCTCGTGCCATTGGGGACGCCGCTGCGCAGCACAGCGGGCCGCAGAAGGCATTGGGTCGGCCAGAGAAGCTCCCTGGGGAAGCTAATGAAGACGCCGCTGTTCTGCCATCGTCTTTCGTACCAACTGGGCACCATCACCAAGCCTCGGATCCCGCAGAGTCCTTTCGTCCCCTGATCTGGCGCGACGGCGACCAGCGTGCGCCGGACGAGCGGATCGCTGCACAGGACAGGAGCAACCTGCTACCAAGCGAGGAGGTGCCACTGAGGCCACCGGAATTCGCTCCTCCCAGCTTGCGGGCGGGGAATTCCGCCTCGCCAGAGCTCTTTCCTGAGGGGATGTCCCCCGCGGTCGAAGGGTTTTTTGGTGTTTTCGGCGACCCCAGCGGGCGGGTGCTCGGCGCATTGCAATTGCTAGGCGACGAACATATCCACAGGGATTACCAGCTCCTGGAGCAGGAGTTGCAGGGGAACAATCCAGAACTCGCCGCCCGGACGCGGTTCGTGGATCCCCTCGTAGCCAATTATCATCTGCGCTTGGGCTCCGAGAGCGACAAGCTAAGCGCATTCCAGCGCATCGTCCATAATCAGAACGGTAACGACACAGCCGACTTCCTGTTCGTGCCAGTGAGCGATGGCGGTAAGACTCTTGCGGAGCGCGGCAAACATTGGTCGCTGCTGTTCGTTGATCGCAGCGACCGGGAACGGCCGGTTGCCTATCATTATGACTCCGTCAGCGGATGGCATGACAAGCTTGCAAAACACCTCGCAGAAAGGCTGGGCGCCAGCCTGGAGACCCGCGTGGACTTACCCCGCATCGCCCAGCAGAGCAACGAGTGGGATTGCGGAGTCTACGTGGTGGACGGCACGCGGGCGCTGGTTGGGCGATTGCAAAGATGGCAGCCAGACCTGCCAGACCTGAACCTCAACAACCTCGTCGTCAATCGGCAGGCACTACAAACCCGACTCATGGGTGACGATACATCTGGAACGGCAAATTATCTCACGAACTTTGAACTCATGGACCGACAGGCGCGAGACGCGGTTAAGGAAAGCCCCGTTGGGACGTTTCACCAGCGGATCAAGCGGCTCGGCCAGTCAGCGCGAGCGTTGCACGACAGAGCCCTGGCTCCAGTCGCGCCGGACCAAGGCAACCCAGACTCGGTGTTCGTACGGGACGTTGTTCCCGGGGAAACACGCCATCATCATGCGCCGGATTCGTCAGTGGTTGATCTGAATCCCCCCGCACCGTTCGAGTTGCGTGACCATGCTCGTTCTATGCCGGCGGCGGTGCAGCCAGATCCTCCAGTAGTGGTCTCCGGTCGCGACAAGCGTCCTCTTTATTCCAACGATGCGACCGTTGTCGAAGGGCTGCGGTCAGCACTCTATGCCGGTAAGGTCGGGGAGCGCACGGTCACGGACCATGTAAATTCTCTTCTCGGCTTTGGTCGTTGGCTCTTTGATAATAACAAGCCGGGATTTGCTGCTCGGCTTGACGATCCGTTGCTGGATCAGGATCTCAAGGAGTACCAGCGCGAGAGTGGCTCCTCGAACGTGGCTAGAGCACTGGGTCGTCTCAAAGAGTCGGCGGGCGGAGCGCCAATGGTGGGCCGCGCTGCCCTGAATCCCGACCCTGCCGACGCCGTGCTCATCAAAGAGTACAAAGCGGCTCTCATCAAAGAGTACAAGGGAGCGCCTGCGACCGGGCCGAATCCCAAAACCACTCAGGACTATGCGGCTACTCTTAGACGTTTCAGTCAATACCTGCATGAAAACAACAGGCCGGGGATTGCGGCTCGGCTTTACGAGGGGTCGCTGGATGAAGATGCCAGGCGTTATTTGGACTCCAGTGGTAACCGGTGGATCAGTGCACTAGCTCATCTCCGGAAGTTCCCGCCGTACGCCGCACTCGGGCGCGAAATTGCCCTTGCTGCTCGTCCGGAAGACGCAGTCGGCATGGAGGCTCGTGCCATTGGGGACGCCGCTGCGCAGCACAGCGGGCCGCAGAAGGCATTGGGTCGGCCAGAGAAGCTCCCTGGGAAAGCTAAGCAGCTGAGCGAGATCGGCAATTCAGGCGCTCGCGTGCTGATGCAGGCCCCCACCCATCAAGTGGGTGCATTGGCATGGGAGGCGCAGCCCATGATGCTGGGGGACGAGCACCTGGCACCGCATACCGGAGGCAGTGGGTCGATGCTGGGTGCCTCGGTGCTGCAGCCGGGTCACTCAAGGGCGCGCCATCATGATGCGCCGGATTCGTCAGCGGTTGATCTGAATCCCCTCGCACCGTTCGAGTTGCGTGACCATGCTCGTTCTGTGCCGGCGGCGCCTGCCGGGCCAGCGTTCGCCAGGGCTGAGGAGACGTCCTCCGCGGTTGGCGAGGCCGCGGAGGCCGCAAGGTGGGCTCGGTTGCAAAAGCAAATGGACGAACCAGTGCATGATCCCGGCCCTCAAGTGGATACATCGCCATGGGAGGCGCAACTCATGGTGCAAGGGAGCGGACAAGAACACGCCGCGGCGCCCTACGCCGGAGGCAGTGGGTCGATGCTGGGTGCCTCGGTGCTGCAGCCGGATCACTCAACGGCGCGCCATCATCATGCGCCGGATTCGTCAGTGGTTGATCTGAATCCCCCCTCACCGTCCGAGTTGCGTGACCCTGCTCGTTCTGTGCCGGCGGCGCCTGCCGGGCCAGCGTTCGCCAGGGCTGGGGAGACGCCCTCCGCGGTTGGCGAGGCCGCGGTGGCCGAAAGGTGGGCTCGGTTGCAAAAGCAGAAGGTCGACGCTGATTTGTCGGGATATTTCGACTCGATTCCGCACGCGGACCTTCTACGATCGCCATGGGAGGCGCAACTCATGACGCAAGGGAGCGGACAAGAACACGCCGCGGCGCCCTACGCCGGAGGCAGTGGGTCGATGCTGGGTGCCTCGGTGCTGCAGCCGGGTCACTCAACGGCGCGCGATTCGTCAGTGGTTGATCTGAATCCCCCCGCACCGTTCGAGTTGCGTGACCATGCTCGTTCTGTGCCGGCGGCGCCTGCCGGGCCAGCGTTCGCCAGGGCTGAGGAGACGTCCTCCGCGGTTGGCGAGGCCGCGGTGGCCGAAAGGTGGGCTCGGTTGCAAAAGCAAATGGACGAACCAGTGCATGATCCCGGCCCTCAAGTGGATACATCGCCATGGGAGGCGCAACTCATGGTGCAAGGGAGCGGACAAGAACACGCCGCGGCGCCCTACGCCGGAGACAGTGGGTCGATGCTAGGTGCCTCGGTGCTGCAGCCGGGTCACTCAACGGCGCGCCATCATGATGCGCCGGATTCGTCAGTGGTTGATCTGAATCCCCCCGCACCGTCCGAGTTGCGTGACCATGCTCGTTCTGTGCCGCCGGCGGTGCAGCCAGATCCTCCAATAGGGGTCTCCGGTCGCGACAAGGGTCCTCTCTATTCCAACGATGCGACCATTGTCGAAGGGCTGAGGTCAGCATTGGAGAGCACGGTCAAGCGCCATGTAAATTCTCTTCTCGGCTTTGGTCGTTGGCTCTTTGATAATAACAGGCCGGGATTTGCTGCTCGGCTTCACGAGGAGTCGCTGGATCCGGATCTCAAGGAGTACGAGAGCAAGAGTGGCTCCTCGGACGTGGCTAGAGCAGTGGGTCATCTCAAGACGTGGGCGGGCGGAGCGCCAGTGCTGGACCGCGCCGCTGTCCTGAATAATCCCGACCCTGCCGACGCCGCGCTCATCAGAGATTACACAGCGGCTCCCATCAAAGAGTACAAGGCAGCGTCGACCGGGCCGAATCCCGCTACCATTCAGACCTATGGATCTGCTCCTAGACGTTTCAGTGAATACCTGGTTGAAAACAAAAAGCCGGGGATTGCGGATCGGCTTCACGAGGGGTCGCTGGATGAAGATGCCAAGCGCTATAACAACTCCGGTGGGATCAGTGCACTAGCTCATCTCCGGAAGTCCGAACTCGGGCGCGAGCTCCCTGGGAAAGCTAATGAAGACGACGCTGTTCTGCCATTGTCTTTCGTGCCAACTGGGCCCCATCACCAAGCCTCGGATCCCGCAGGGTCCTTTCGTCCCCTGATCTGGCGCGACGGCGACCAGCGCGCGCCGGACGAGCGGATCGCTGCACAGGACAGGAGCAACCAGCTATCAAGCGAGGAGGTCCTCATCAACCGTGAGCATGATACAGCGGAGTTGAGACCAGCGAAGAGGCAAAGGCCCCTGAACAGTCGTCTGCAGGACGTTGCCACTGAGCCGCAGCTGAGCGAGATCGGCAATTCAGGCGCTCGCGTGCTGATGCAGGCCCCCACCCATCAAGTGGGTGCATTGCCATGGGAAGCGCAGCCCATGATGCAAGGGAGCGGACAAGAACACGCCGCGGCGCCGTATGCCGGAGGCAGTGGGTCGATGCTGGGTGCCTCGGTGCTGCAGCCGGGTCACTCAACGGCGCGCCATCATCATGCGCCGGATTCGTCAGTGGTTGATCTGAATCCCCCCGCACCGTCCGAGTTGCGTGACCATGCTCGTTCTGTGCCGGCGGCGGTGCAGCCAGATCCTCCAATAGGGGTCTCCGGTCGCGACAAGGGTCCCCTCTATTCCAACGATGCGACCGTTGTCGAAGGGCTGAGGTCAGCTTACGCGGGTAAGGTCAAGGAGAGCACGGTCAAGCGCCATGTAAATTCTCTTCTCGGCTTTGGTCGTTGGCTCTTTGACAATAACAGGCCGGGATTTGCTGCTCGGCTTGACGAATCGTCGCTGGATCAGGATCGCAAGGAGTACGAGAGCAGGGGTGGCCCCTCGGAGTACGAGAGCAGGGGTGGCCCCTCGATCGTGGCTAGAGCACTGGGTCGTCTCAAGACGTTGGCGGGCGGAGCGCCAGTGGTCGACCGCCCTGTCCGGAATCCCTACCCTGCCGACGCCGCGCTCATCAGAGATTACACAGCGGCTCTCATCAAAGAGTACAAAGAAGCGCCTGCGACCGGGCCGAATCGCGGTACCATTCAGGTCTATGGATCTACTCTTATACGTTTCAGTGAATACCTGCATGAAAACAAAAAGCCGGGGATTGCGGATCGGCTTCACGAGGGGTCGCTGGATGAAGATGCCAAGCGCTATGTGAACTCCGGTGGTAACCGGAGGATCAGTGCACTAGCTCATCTCCGGAAGTTCGCACCCGGGCGCGAAATTGCCCTTGCTGCTCGTCCGGAAGACGCAGTCGGCATGGAGGCTCGTGCCATTGGGGACGCCGCTGCGCAGCGCAGCGGGACGCAGGAGGCATTGGGTCGGCCAGAGAGGCCCCCTGGGAAAGCTAAAGACGGGCGGGTGCTCCGCGCATTGGAATGGCTAGGCGACGAACATATCCAGAGGGATTACCAGCTCCTGGAGCAGGAGTTGCAGGGGAACAATCCAGATCTCGCCGCCCGGACGCGGTTCGTGGATCCCCTCGTAGCCAATTATCATCTGCGCTTGGGCTCCGAGAGCGACAAGCTAAGCGCATTCCAGCGCATCGTCCATAATCAGAACGGTAACGACACAGCCGACTTCCTGTTCGTGCCAGTGAGCGATGGCGGTAAGACTCTTGCGGAGCGCGGCACCCATTGGTCGCTGCTGTTCGTTGATCGCAGCGACCGGGAGCGGCCGGTTGCCTATCATTATGACTCCTACAACGGATGCAATGACACGCTTGCAAAAGAGCTCGCAGAAAATCTGGGCGCCAGCCTGGAGACCCGCGTGGGCGTATCCCGCATCGCCCAGCAGAGCAACGTGGTGGATTGCGGAGTCTACGTGGTGGACGGCACGCGGGCGCTGGTTGGGCGATTGCAATCGCAGCCAGATAACCTGAACCTCAACAACCTCGTCGTCAATCGGCAGGCACTACAAACCCGCCTCAGGGGTGACAATACATTCGGAACGGCAAATAATCTCACGAACTTTGAACTCATGGACCGACAGGCCCGAGACGCGGTTAAGGAAAGCCCCGTTGGGACGTTTCACCAGCAGATCAAGCGGCTCGGCCAGTCAGCGCCAGACGTTGCTCCCGGGGACCCATTTAAATCTCAAAGTCTTGAGAGCAAGGGGGACGCCGCTGCGCAGCACATCGGGCCGCAGAAGGAATACAGTTGGCCAGAGTATCTCCCCCCTGGGAGAGCTAATGAAGACGACGCTGTTCTGGCATCGTCTTTCGTGCCAACTGGGCCCCATCACCAAGCCTCGGATCCCGCAGGGTCCTTTCGTCCCCTGAACTGGCGCGACGGCGACCAGCGCGCGCCGGACGAGCGGATCGCTGCACAGGACAGGAGCAACCAGCTACCAAGCGAGGAGGTCCTCATCAACCGTGAGCATGATACAGCGGAGTTGAGACCAGCGAAGAGGCAAAGGACCCCGAACAGTCGTCTGCAGGACGTTGCCACTGAGCCGCAGCTGAGCGAGATCGGCAATTCAGGCGCTCGCGTGCTGATGCAGGCCCCCACCCATCAAGTGGGTGCATTGCCATGGGAGGCGCAGCCCATGATGCAAGGGAGCGGACAAGAACACGCCGCGGCGCCGTACGCCGGAGGCAGTGGGTCGATGCTGGGTGCCTCGGTGCTGCAGCCGGGTCACTCAACGGCGCGCCATCATGATGCGCCGGATTCGTCAGTGGTTGATCTGAATCCCCCCGCACCGTCCGAGTTGCGTGACCATGCTCGTTCTGTGCCGGCGGCGGTGCAGCCAGATCGCCCAAAAGTGGTCTCCGGTCCCGACAAGGGTCCTCTTTATTCCAACGATGCGACCCTTGTCGAAGGGCTGAGGTCAGCACTCTATGCCGGTAAGGTCGGGGAGATCACGGTCAAGCGCCATGTAGATATTCTTTTCGGCTTTGGTCATTGGCTCGTTGAAAATAACAAGCCGGGGATTGCGGATCGGCTTCACGATTCGTCGCTGGATCGGGATCGCAAGGAGTACGAGATCTGGGGTGGCGGCCCCTCGGCCGTGGCTGGGTCACTGGGTCGTCTCAAGACGTGGGCGGGCGGAGCGCCAGTGGTGGGCCGCCCTGCCCTGAATCCCCACCCTGCCGACGCCGTGCTCATCAGAGAGTACACAGCGGCTCTCATCAAAGCGTACGAGGCAGCGCCGACCGGGCCGAAACCCCGTACCGTTGAGGTCTATGGGTCTGCTCTTAGACGTTTCAGTCAATGCCTGGTTGAAAACAAAAAGCCGGGGATTGCGGATCGGCTTCACGAGCGGTCGCTGGATGAAGATGCCAAGCGCTATATGAAAACCGCTGAAATCAGTGCACTAACTCATGTCCGGAAGTTCGCACTCGGGCGCGAAATTGCCCTTGCTGCTCGTCCGGAAGACGCAGTCGGCATGGAGGCTCGTGCCATTGGGGACGCCGCTGCGCAGACCGCGGCACAAGCTCATGGCCACGCAGGAGAGCAGGGACCCATCTCTCGAGCTCAACAAGTCGCGCCAGCGCCGTTTGAACGGCACTTGGGCAAGAAGCGCGAGGCCCAGGACGGACTGACGAGTACACTTGACAGGAGCAACCTCGTGAACAGCGGGGGCGTCATCATAAACAATGAACATTACACAGCGCTGTTGAGACCGGCGAAGAGGCAGAGGACTGATAATCCGCAAAGCCGCGCCATGGGGCGGCAACTGAGCGAAGCAACCACGACGTCCATCAGCCAAGCCTCCGATCAAGCCCGAGCGGACCTAGTGGCTTCCTTCAGAAGCAGGGAGCGCTCCGACGCGGGGCGTTGAGCTCCATGGCTGGGGTCAAGCAGAACAGCTCTCTTGACGACAGAGGCGCTGATGCGATCTCCGGACCGGTAGCTCTCGCCGTAATTGATCAGGCTGGTACTGTTGGAACGCTTGATCAGCCTCGTCACCCCAATCTCCAGCATAGCTCACTGTCACGCGGCCAACGTGCCTCCGTAGCTAACATCTACGTCAGC
>NZ_JAMYTM010000059.1:0-18449 GCF_040322475.1 Mesorhizobium sp. M0140
CTCGTCGAAACCATCGAGGCAGCCGAATGCAAGAACTACTTCGAAAACGCAGGCTACGCTTCCGTCAAAATATGAAACGCTCTAGAGATCGCCTGGACAAGCGTTTCGCGAGGCCCATGCCGGGCCGCTCGATGTATCGATAGCTCACCAGCGCCAAAGGAATCAATACAGCAAGAGTGCAGATGGTCGAGACGAAGAACGGGACGGATGCGCCGCTGAATGCTGAATAGATCGTGCGATACAGGCCGCACCTCTCCAAGCCGACCAGAACAACAGGGTGCCAGAGATAGAGGCTGAAGCTGGCGTTCCCGAGGGTCATTGCAACTCGGTTCACGAACCATCTTGCCGGATGAAGAGAAACTCCGACTACTGCTCCAGCTAGAGCGACCGCCCACGCTACGCGCCCGCCTAAACCAGGGATGTAGGCAGAAAAGTCGATCAGGCCGATGACCGCCAATAAACTGACGCCAAATACTGCCTGACCGGCCAGAGGGGAGGTTTGACGAAGCTTAAGCCAAACGTGATATCCGGCTATGCCGGCTGCAAAATTCACCATGTGGCCAACCAGCGAATATCCACCAAATGCCGCGATTGGCCCTGTTGTCCCTTGGAACGCAGCATCCCAGCTAACTGTGACGAACACGACGACGGCTAGGAAGACCAGTGAGCGCGTAAGATCGGTCACTGCAAAAACCAGCAATGGCAGAATGGCATAGAAGGCCATTTCGATGCCGATCGTCCACGAGGCCATGACGTAGCCGGTCACATACTGGGGCGTCAGATTGAAGATGAACAGTGCAGAGCTGACGACGTACCCGAGAGCAAACGGCGAGGTGGGAAACTGCGCGGCGCCAAACATCCAGTAGAGTGGGAAATAGAACGCCATCATGAAATAAAACAGCGGCGCAATCCGAAGGAAGCGGCGCAAGTAGTATTCCCGCAGATCATCCCGCGAGCCAATCTTGCTGCTATAACCGACAAACAATCCGAAAGCGCTGACGATAAAGAACAGCGGCACGCCATAGCCAAAGTGCGATCGGACGAATCCTAGATAATGGGGAATCTCCAGCTTCGTGAGCCAGACCATGTGAAAGAGTACAATCGATAGCGCCGCGTAGCAGCGCATTGCAAGAAGGCCTGGCAGATCAATCCGCGCGGTCTTGTTTTCGGGGCGTATCTCGGTATTCATTCCGTCTCGCTTGTAACCTCAAACCAACTCGTCCTACTGCCTGTCTGGGGTACCCGCGACCATTCGCTTTTCTTCGGCTCCGACCTAAGCTTTCACCGATCCCCATACACTCGCTGCCTCAACCGCCGCCGGCTTATTACCTCGGCACGTTCACGGCCTTTCGCAAGCTTGCATGAAAGCCGTCGCTGCCGCATGTCGCCATGTAATCGGGCTCCCGAAGATCGTTGGCAAGAGGTAGGTGTCCGAGGCCTTCCAATTAGGGCTGTCCTTCCCGACCGAGTGCGAGAGCTACTTCAAAGCTGTAGAGCATAACACCGACTAAGCAGAAAAATTCTTTAGCGGGCGTGTTTCCGTGCCAAATATACTTCTGTAAATTCGCCTACTATTCCGTGCCAGTGATCGTGAAAACGGCACACCTCGACGTCCATTCCTGACCACCGGTGGATCAGTTCTGGAAGGTCATAGCCGTAGTGAAATGTTACCAGCGAACCAGCATCGCTAACCGGATTCCCATGATATTCCGGCTCGCCGGTGTGCTGGATCGTTCCGTCCGGCCTGTAGAGCGCACGGCGCTCACTGTCGATCTTGCCCTTGTAGGTGGGAACGGTGAACAGGTAAGCGCCGCCTGGTTTCAGGGTGCGGACAATCTCCTTTGTCACCCGCTCCGGCATATTCACATGCTCCATGACATCAAGTGTAACGACGACATCGAAAGTCGCATCACCAAATGTCTGCGCCTCCAAGTTCTCGTTTCGGAAGCCCTTGACGGACGAGCCCAAACGCTCTCCGGGAAAGTACTGCGATTCAACATACCCGGCACATTCCCGCTTCAACTTCGGAGAAATCCCGCGGGGAGTGGGAGACGATTCATGAATAACAAGGTTGCGCCAACGAGGGATATGTCGCGTGAGCGTAAGAGCCAAAGCGCGCTCGCGCGGGATCGATCCACATCTGGAGCAGAGCAGATGATCACGATACCAATCATAGTTGGCGGAAAACTCGACATTGGCTTCACAGATTGGGCAGTAACCTGCCCGGCGGTAAACTGGATGAGAATCAGAATTCATGGAGCACCATCAGGATTTTCAAAAAACGAAGCCGTAAACAGAATGCTGCTTCGGTACGAGCTCAGCTTCACGGTGCTACTCTAGCCGGTGGGCAACCCCATTTTCCGAAAGGAATTGGGCAAAACGATCATATAGAACAGTGTACTTGCGCTGAAACTCATCATAGTTACCAGCCTGCACAAGCTCGTGGACGTCCAATTGTCCCACTTTATCGACCGGGATGTGCGGGATGCTCATAAGTTCCGCCATTTCCGTCGTCCTCGAATCATGGGAAATTATGGTTGCAGGAACACCGTTGGTTAATGCGATCAGGTTTCCATGGAAGCGCGTTCCTACCGAATAGTCAAACTTCGAGATGTACGCATCCCACTCTGCCAGATCAAAGAACATTTTTGCGTTCTCTTTGACGTGCTTTACATAGAGCGACGGATCCATTTCCATGTTCATCTGCCCGAGCACTGCCTGGGCGACCTCAAAATCATCTTCTCTCCCATCTCTGGAAAGTAGCATTTTCATTTCCGGTTCTTCGTTCTGAAGAACATATGGATATTTTTTATGAGCGGATAATTTCAAAAGATCAGCTTCAACGCGCCGGGCAGCTTCGGGATTGGCCGAATGAAGAAATACGTTGCGTGATCCGTTCACTGCAACTCTCAGCTCGGCGTCTCTTCCTGGCCTCTTTATCTTCAAGTCCGGACGCAATTTGCGAAACAAACTTGGGCATCCAACCTCTTTGACGTTCTTTATCGCAAAGTCATTCATGACTTCAGCCGTAAAATGGCCACGCACGCCCACGGTCTTGCTGCGTTCCGATATGATACGAAGGAAGCGTTTACTGCCCTCTGGGATATCTGTGACTTTGTCACCGATGATAGAAGCTTGCGCCCCGAGGCCGGCAACCAGGCATGGCAGCTTGGTCGGCTCGATAAAGTCAGCCAAATAGGACAAATCAAAATTTTTGAAAATGAAATTCGCTGCGGCGATAGCAATTATGTCGAAACGTTCGTTTGCTTCTTGCGGGGAATAGCCCAACCCCTGACCGAACTCTTCAAAGCGAAGTTCCTCGAATAGAGACTGCCCTATCAGAAGGTTTCCGGTGTTGTATCCAATGATTTCGAATTTCTTTTCAAAAGCAATCTGCGGATCAGGATGCGGAGCTATTGGCGCTCCCAGAAAAAGAACTCTCACTAAAATCTCCTCGACGCTCTGTAGACATCTAATTCTCCACAGCCACCAACGTCGTCATTCTTGAATTGGGATACCAAATCGTTCACTGAGTTCACGGGCGTAGACGCTCGCCCGTTCAAGCGCGGCAGATCCAAGATCGTGGCTGCGGATTGTGTTGGCCTGTACCTGCCTGATCTCCTGTAGATGCCTGAGATCGAAATTTCCTATGGTTACGCTCGACTGATGCCGCCGGTGTGAATTGAGCGAACGCGGGGAGAAAGCGATCGAACCATTTTCGAGCAGACGCAAATATGTCACCCAATCCCCGGCGTTGCGCAACGACATGATCTCTTCGCTGTGTTTGGCCAGTGCATTCCTGAGCGCCTCCCTTCGAAACAAGACGCCACTGACGTTCGGAATGGTGTTCTTAAGGTAAAGCGCCTCGGCGATTTCCTGGCGGCCGTCCACGACGTAGGGTTTCGTCCAGCGAGACCGGTCGATGTCCGACACATAGTCGAGATAGTGTTCGGACAGAACCCGGCCGGCGCCGTCCATCTGGCGCGACTGGCAGTAGCTCATCACCACCTCCTCACGTTCGAAGGCGGGCAGAAGCTCGGCCAGAAAATCGGGATCGGCGAGGTCGTCGGCTTCGGCGATCCAGACATAATCGCCGCGCGCCATTTCGACCCCCCGCATCCATTGGCGGAATACCGAGCCTGAATTCTGCGCATTGACGACCAGCCGGTATGGGATGTCGCAACCGGCCAGAAATTCCTCGATGACTTCTACGCTTTCATCGGTCGAAGCATCGTCAAGCACGATCAACTCGTAGGGCTTTATCGTCTGATCGACGATGGAGCCTAGACGTGCGCCCAGGTATGGGGCGTAGTTGTAGTTCGGCACGATGACCGAAACCCGCGGCAGCGGCCTTTCGGCGTAAATCAGCAGATCATGCAGGTATTGGCTGAAGCTGAACTCCTGGCGGACGATATCGCGGCCAACGCTGGCGAGACGCCGGGCTTCACTTGGATTGTCGAGCAGATTGCCAATGACCTCGGCCATCGCATCGGTGTCGAATGCCTGCACGAGGATTCCGCAATCCCGCTTCAGCAGATCCTGGAAGCCACCAGCGCCCTCAAAGGCAACGACCGGCACTGTGGCATCCAGCGCCTCAAGCACCACCGAAGGGAATGGATCTTCACGCGAGGTCAAAGCGTAGATATCAGCGGCGAAATAGTATTCCTGCGGATTTTCCACCAATCCGACAAAGACGAAGCTGCCCTCAAGTCCCGCTTCCTTCACCCGCCGCATTTGCTTGGCGTGAAAGACAGTATCGACATGACCGACCCAGACTGCAACCGCATCCGGCCTGGATGCCACAACCTTGAGGCAAGCATCAAGGAAAAGATCGAGGCCCTTGCGATGGTCGGCATAGCCCGCGCACAGGATGATGCTCGCGTTTGTCGAAAGCCCTAATCTTGCGCGAACCGCCTCGCGGACCTGTCGGCGATCATCGGCGAGATAGGGCGTACGCAGATAGAGTCCTTGCGGCCTGACTACCGACTGGCTGACCGGTTGGCCAACAAACTCTTCGAATCCGGCTTTGACGATCTCGGCTGGGAAAACGACCGTTTCAGCGTTCTCAACAATGGCTGCGGCTGCGTCAGCAAGACCGTAGGACGCCAATATTCCGGGCAGTTCATGGACGAGGCAAACGGTGCGGAACCCTGCCTGCTTCAGCAGCGGGATGAGCTTTCCGGATACGGTGGTATTCACGACGGCGACCTCGGCACCGTTGTTTCTAATGGTGGCCAGACGTTTCAACACATCGGCATCGCCTTGTTCAGGCAAGTCGATCCTGTGCACGGTCGCGGCGTGGGCGAAACGGCCGAGCAGCGGCCCGTCGCCCAGCACGATGAGATCGGGCTCAAAACCAAGCTGCTTGAATCCCTTGGCCAGATTGAGAGCCAGCAATTGCGCCCCATGCGGGTGGGCGTCGTGGGAAACGATTGCAATCCTGGCCTTGGACTTCCCCTTCGCCGCCTCCAAAGCGTCGCGGGTCGCTTGCAGATAGGCGTGGCCGTTAACGCTATCGGGCTCCAGGTGAGCGCCTTCCGCCCACTCGTTCCAGGCATTGACGAAAACCACCCGCTCGGATGGCTCGCTAATATGGGCCAAGGTGTCCTCAATGGCATTGTCCAGCCATCTGCGATACAGCTCGGGGGTGTTGTTGATGAACACCGTGCCGCCGCGCTTGCGGCGTGCGGTATTGTCCCAGCCCGGGCAAACCGAACGGAAGAGCTTGTATTTGCGGGATGAATAGGTTTCGCTGCGTTGTGGGAATACCGACCAGTCATAGACGGTCGTGGCAAAATCCTCATGCAGCGGCGTCACTGTATGCGTGACATTTGGCGGCGCGGAATTGTTTGGCGGAAATTCCACGGCGGCATCGAACCCGTAGCGATGGGGGGGCACAGATTCGAAGGACTGGGTGTAGGCCAGGAAAATCTCGCCGATGCCGTTCTCCCGGCACCAAGTCCGCCAGCGCCGCGCTGTCTCAGCCGCCGCCGGGAGCAGGCTTGGCCGATAGACGAGCAACAGCGGCTTGCCATTGATGCGGATGTAGCGAGGGTCACGAAGATAGGGCGCGACCTCGGCGATGAACGCGAGATCATCCTGGGGGGAGTGATCCTGAGCGATCAGGATCTCCTGGTCCATTCCGTCCCAGCGGCGCGACCAATTCTCGTTGGCCCAGCAGACGCAGAATGGCATGTCGAGGCGCTTATCCTCGAGCCAGTTTTCGAGCGGCTTTTCCAGGAGCCTCTTGCCGCCGAACCAATAAAAATAGAAGCAGAAGCCTTCCACTCCATAGAGCCTTGCCATTTCGATCTGGCGATGCTGCACAGCAGTATCGCGCAAGTCGTAGTAGCCGAGCGTATCCGGCACGTGCGGCTGGTGGTGACCGATAAATTGCGGCTCAGCGGGCCGGACATTAGACCATTCGGTGAAGTCCTGTCCCCACCATTCATCGTTTTCGGGGATCGGGTGGAATTGCGGCAGGTAGAACGCGATGACGCGCACCGGCTTCTGGAGCAACGGCGGCGCATCGAGAAGCGGCACATAGACTGGTTCGGGCGAGAAGATCGGGCCGGAACTGACCAGCGCCCCGCGCAAGACCATCTCGTTGCTGCCCACAGGCGCTTGGGGTGCCTCCATGCTTCTCCAGGCGCGGTAGGCATTCGTAACGCCAAACAGCGAAGGAAAGGTCGAAAACGCCGCTCTCTTCAATTTTCGCTTGAGGTCGATGGAGAGCGGCAGATTGTGCCAACAACCGTAGGCACCCCGAATCGCCAAGCGGCGGACCCGTATGCGAACATCGCCGATAGCGCGGACGCGGCTCCCAATCCCCCGCAGAGGCTTGGTCACTCGCCAGGATGTGCTGGCATAAACGGCATCGAGAACCTCATGCAACCGGATTTCCTCGGATCGCGCCTCGTCGCGATCCGCAAGCAGCGCACTCGTCGCCCTGTGCGCCATCGACAAATTTTGTTGCAGGAGCTCGATCTCCTTGTCTCTCGCAATGATCTGTGTCCGCCCTTGAGCAATCTCGTCGTCTCTTGCGCTGACTTGTGTCCTTGCGCTTGAGATCTCGTCTTTGTAGGTCCGGATTTGTTCTCGCATTTCAGCCATCTCGCTGGAGAAAGCCTCGATACGCGCCCCATGATGCCCCACCAATTTCCGGTTGGTTTCGATCTCCTCCTCCATCGTTGTTGCCTTCAACGACCATGGATTTCCGGTTTGATCGATCGCCTTGCTCTTCGTCTCGTCGAGAAGAACCACGCTCCCGTCGGCGAGCGCGACCCGCCCGTGCACGTTGCGCGCGCCCAGGACGTTTTCCGGAATAGGCAGCTTCGTTACAATGCAAAGCGAGTTCAAGAACTCGACGGAATGAACCGACGCGAGAGAAGCCTCATCGAATGTGACTTTGTGCCTGTCGGCGAAAGTGGCCAAGGCATCGACCCGACGACGATCCAGTCCCCAATGCTCATGGTTGACTACATCAAGGAGGCGTTTGAAAAACGAGATTGAGGAAAGCGGATCGTAGAGACCGCCCTCGAACTCCTGCCAGTAACTGCAATGCAGATCTTCGGCGATGTACATGCCCCCTTCGGAAAGGTGGGGGAAATATCGCGCGAACGAGCGTATTATATCCGAGGATAGGTGCGATCCGTCATCAATTATAATATCATATTTTTCCGACATCGAGATGATGTCGCGCTCCGTTTCATCAGTATTGGCGTCACCTACGGAGATCTTTATCTTCCGGCTGTCGAAAACGAGATTTCCGCAAGCCAGATTGACGTCACAGCCAACGATTATTTCAGCATTGGGGAAATATTTCTGCCATATCTCCAAGGATCCGCCATTCTGAACTCCGATTTCCAGGATTCGAACCGGCCTGTCTCGATACTCTGAAAAAATATGGTCGTAGGTGCTGAGATAGATCGACCATTTATCCGACACTTTGCCGCGATGCGCGTCGTACAGGTCACGAAGTGAAACGTCCTGCTTTGCAGGCCGTGCCGTTTTCGCTTTGGCGCGTGCCTTGCCAGCAGGCATCCCATCGCGCACGGTCTCGGGTGACGAGTGCTTGTTCATGCCGTCAATGCCTGTTTCGTCTCCCCGATAAGAAGCCGCCGCACCACCACCTCCGTCGATTGCCGCCAGTCCGGTGCGTTCCAGCCGAAGGTGGAGGCGAATTTCGCGCTCGACAGCCGGGAATTGGCGGGGCGGCGCGCCTTGGTTGGGTAGTCCATCGTAGCAATGTCCCGTACCCGCGCCCAGGGACCACCCAACACGCGGCTTGTGTCGAGGATATGGCGGGCAAAGCCGCTCCAGTTGGCCTCGCCGGTTCCGGCCAGATGATAGATGCCGGATGTGGCGGCGCCCTCGTGCAACTGTGCCGCCGCATGCAGGATTGCGTCGGCGATATCAAGTGCCGATGTTGGATTTCCCCATTGATCGGCCACCACCGCGATCTCGTCACGGTCGGCGGCCAGCCGCAGCATGGTTTTCACGAAATTCTTGCCGAACGGGCTGTAGACCCATGCCGTGCGCAGGATCAGATGGCGCGGATTGGCTGCTGCAACCGCCTGCTCGCCGGCAAGCTTGGAGGCGCCATAGACGCTGGCTGATGCGGTCGCGTCGGTCTCGACATAGGCCGCGTCCTTGGTGCCGTCGAAGACATAGTCGGTCGAAAGATGAATGACGGGAACGCCAAGCAGCGCCGCCGCTTCCGCCACCTTGCCGGCGCCGATGGCGTTCACCGCGAATGCCAGATCGGGCTCATCCTCGGCCTGATCCACCGCCGTGTAGGCGGCAGCCGACACGACGATATCAGGCTTCGCGGCCGCGATGGCTTCGATCACCGTGTCGGGTCTTGCAAGGTCGAGTTGCGGACGGCCAATGGCTATGACCTCAACACCGTCGGCCGCCTGGCCGGCCTCCGCAAGGCTTGCCGCGACCTGTCCGTCGCGTCCGGTGACAACCAGCCTCACGCCGCCCCCTTGCGTGCTTCGCCCAGCCGTTCACCGGCATAGCGCTGCTCGCGGATCGGTCCCCACCACCATGTGTTGTCAAGAAACCAGTCGACGGTCTTGGCGAGGCCGCTGTCGAAATTCTCATTGGGCGCCCAGCCCAGGTCCCGGCCTATCTTCGAGGCGTCGATGGCATAGCGGCGATCGTGACCGGGGCGGTCGGTGACGAAGGAAATCAGGTCGCGATAGCTCTTGCCCCCTGCCCGCGGCCGCCTGCTGTCGAGCAGATCGCAGATCGTCTCGACGACGCCAAGGTTCGTCCGCTCGGAATTGCCGCCGACATTGTAGCTTTCGCCCGGCAGTCCCCTGGTCGCGACAAGTTCCAGCGCGCGCGCGTGATCCTCGACGAACAGCCAGTCGCGCACATTGGCGCCGGCGCCATAGACCGGCAGCGGCTTTTCATCGAGCGCATTGAGGATGACCAGCGGGATCAGCTTTTCGGGAAAGTGATAGGGTCCGTAATTGTTCGAGCAATTGGAAAGCACGACCGGCAGGCCATAGGTTTCGTGCCAGGCCCGTACCAGATGGTCCGAGGCCGCTTTCGAGGCGGAATAGGGCGAGGATGGCGCGTAGGGCGTTTCCTCGACGAACATGCCGCCGTCGAAGGGAAGATCGCCGAACACCTCATCGGTCGAGACATGATGGAAGCGGAAATGGCTCTTCCTGTCTTCGGGCAGGCCGCGCCAGTATTCCAGCGCGGCATTGAGCATCTTGTAGGTGCCGACGATGTTGGTCTCGATAAAGGTGCCCGGCCCATCGATCGAGCGGTCGACATGGCTCTCGGCGGCAAGGTTCATGACGATGTCGATGTCGTCGCGCCGGAGGATGTCGAGCACGGCCCTTTCGTCGCAGATATCGGCCTGCGCGAAGCGATAATTGTGTGCATTCTCGATCGGCCGCAGCGAGGCGAGGTTTCCCGCATAGGTTAGCTTGTCGAGATTGGTCACCCGATAGGCCGGGTTGGCGCATAGATGCCGGCACACCGCCGAACCGATAAAGCCAGCACCGCCCGTCACCAGAAAATTCATGCCGCTGTCCTCACGTAACCCATCAGGCGAACACCTCGGCGGCAGCCAGTAGCGGCGCCTTGAGGTCCTTGTCCGAGAGTTGGAACCCGCCGGTCAATGACGGCCATTCGATGCCGATGTCGGGATCGTCGAAACGGATCGACCGGTCATGCGCCTGCGAATAGGTGTCGGTCACCTTATACAGGACCTCGGTGTCGGGCACGAGCGTCACGAAGCCATGCGCGAAGCCTTTCGGCACCAGAATCTGGTTGCCCTTTTCGGCCGACACTTCGAGAGCGACCCATTTTCCGAAGGTTTTCGAACCGCGGCGAATGTCGACCGCGACATCGAGAATGCTGCCCCGGATGACGCGCAGCAGCTTGTCCTGGGCGCGCGGCGCAAGCTGATAGTGAAGCCCTCGCAAGACGCCCGCCGCGGCGGAATAGGAATGATTGTCCTGCACGAAAGCCAGGTCTATGCCGGCCTGCGAAAAGCGCTCGGCATTGTAGGTTTCCACGAAGAAGCCGCGCGCGTCGCCATGTCGCTTCGGCACGATTTCCAGCACGCCATCGATGCCAAGGGGCTTGACCTCCAACACCTAGCCCTCCGACAGGTCGACGACACGCCGGCGCAGATAGGCGGCATATTCATTCTTGCCCAGGCGGTCGGCGCGACGCAGAACCTGGTCCACAGTCAGCCAACCCTGTTCAAAGGCGATCTCTTCGGGACAGGCGACCTTGATGCCCTGGCGGTGCTCGATGGTGCGCACGAATGACGAGGCCTCATGCAGGCTGTCATGCGTGCCGGTGTCGAGCCAGGCATAGCCACGCCCCAACCGATGCACATGCAACTGGCCGCGTTCGAGGTAGACGTTGTTGACCGCCGTGATCTCGAGTTCGCCGCGCGCCGAGGGACGGATAGCAGGGGCGATGTCGACGACGTCGTTGTCATAGAAGTAGAGACCGGTGACCGCCCAGTTGGATTTCGGCACCTGCGGCTTTTCCTCGATCGTCAGCGCCGTTCCTGTGGCCTTGTCGAAGGAAACCACGCCATAACGCTGGGGATCCTCGACATGATAGGCGAACACCGAAGCGCCCTTTTCGCGCGAGGCAGCATCGCGGCAAAGCTGCGACAGCCCATCGCCGAAGTAGATGTTGTCGCCGAGGATCATCGACACGTTGTCCTTGCCGATGAAATTGCGGCCGATGATGAAGGCCTCCGCCAGCCCGTTGGGCTGCGGTTGCTCGGCATAGGACAGGTCGAGGCCGAACTCCGATCCATCGCCAAGCAGATCGCGAAAAACCGGCAGGTCACGCGGCGTCGAAATGATCAGAATTTCCCGGATACCCGCGAGCATCAGAACGCTCAGCGGATAATAGATCATCGGCTTGTCGTATATCGGCAGAATTTGCTTAGAGACTGCTAATGTTAGTGGATAAAGACGCGTTCCACTGCCTCCAGCAAGGATAATTCCTTTCAAGAAGCTCTCCTTGACATGCCTGAACCCCCCGGCCCCAGCCGCCCGTGCTTAGGTTCCATGCAATGGCTTGTCAATCTCGGCGTTCGGCAAACGACCGGGTCACGGTCCAGCGCCAATCCATGGCCAATTCCAGGCGACGCATTGCTATCGTCTTGCCAAGGCCGGCCTGACGGGAACAAGCAGATTGTCATCATGGGCCTCGGTCGACTCGCCTCTCTGGCTTAACCGCCCAGCGAATCCCTTGTGAAAGATGATGCCATTCATATAGGCGAAAGTCATCGCAAGCGCCGCCGTTCGCATGGGATAATCGACCAGGGAATGAACGAGCAGAAACGATACTGAGAGAAATGCCATTTTCTGCAGCGGATCTCGCCGTGCCGCAAGGGAAAACGCAAAAAGCAATAGAGTAGGCCGCGACCAGAAAGACAACAGGCGCGCCACCTTCAAGTGCCAATTCCAGATAATCATTGTGGGCGTGATTGACGTAGGGCTTGAAGATCATCTCTCCCTTTTCGTAAATCTGGTAGACCTTCGGAAAACTGCCAAAGCCGACGCCCGTCGCCCAGTTCTCTTCAATTCCCGCGATCGTCGTGCGGGCAAATTCGGCCCGTCCAAAGGCCGGGTCAACCACTTCCGCATCGATCTTCGTCCACGCCCCGATCGTGTAAAGCGAAAGCCCGATGAAGACAGCGGGTATTCCATACCCGCCCAGCCTCGAGCGCGCGGACAGAAAGACAACCGATATTATTGTGATCGCCAGCCCTATCAGAATACCGGCGCGCGAACCGGCGGCCAGAAGCAGCAGCAGCAGCGTTATCAAACCGAGCGACCCGGACAGAAGGTGCCCGCGAAACAGGCCATAGTAGACAAGGAAGGGGATGGAGACGAAGAGCAAAGCTGAAAAATGGTTCTGGTTGGCAAACAGTCCCGCATTGATCGTGAACGGCAGCAAACCCTGTATGGCAACCGTGTCGGAGAGCGAATACTGGATCGCCGCAGCCAATCCGTTACAGATGACACCCATCAAAAAGAAGGGCAGAAGACCGTAGACCTGATCTGGGCGCAGGCGGGTGACGCTCAGAAAGAATGCAGCCATCGCCACGAAGTACAACAGACACTCGATCGTACGTCCCACGCCGACACTGACGAAACGCAGCCCCGTTTCACCGCTCAGCCATGGATTTGTGCCGCAGACTTAGAGCCTTTACCGCTATTTCGGCCGTACCAAGTTCCCTTGCCGGTTCCATGTTGAGCCAGATGGTTCGCTTCCACCAGAGCGGCTAGGTGTTTTTTGACGGTGTTTCGGTTTGCGCCTGTCAGGTTGACGATCTCGCTGATGGTTATGCGCCCGCGGTCCTTGATGGCTTCAACAATCTGAAAAGAGAGTTCGGGCAAAGTGCCGAGCACAAGGCGTTCCCGCTCGATTTTTTTCTCAAGCCGCCGCTTTTGCTGTTGAAGAGCGCGCAGGAAATACACAGCCCATGGCTGCCAATTGGGGTTCGGGCTGCGGATCGTCCTCTGAGTCTGGCGTAGCGCCAGATAGTAGCCTCCCTTGCTGTTCTCAATCACGCTTTCGAGGGAAGAGTAAGGCACATACGCATATCCGTTGCGCATCAGCAGGAGCGTCGTCAGAACGCGCGACAGCCGTCCGTTCCCGTCCTGGAATGGGTGTATCTCCAGAAACACCACCGTGAAGATTGCAACGACGAGCAGAGGGTGCAGGCTTTGCTCGCTGAGTGTGTTGCGAGTCCACTCGACAAGCTCCTTCATCCGCTTGGGTGTATCGAAGCGCGTCGCCGTTTCGAAGATGACGCCAATCTCTTTCCCCTCGGCATCGAACGCACTGACATTGTTGGCGAGTGTCTTATATGCGCCGCGATGGCGCTCGTCCTTGTTGCTGAACGCCAGCAGGTCACGGTGTAGTTGTGTCAGGTGGTTTTCGGTCAGATCAATCGCATCGAAATGCGCGAAGATCATTTCTATGACCTGTGCATATCCGGCGACTTCCTGCTCGTCTCGGGATTCAAAGAATTTGATGTCGAGGTTGGCGAGCAGCCGCTCTACTTCGCCGTCAGTGAGCCTGCTTCCTTCGATACGGGTAGAAGAGCCAATGCTCTCGATGGTCGCAACGCGGCGCAGAGCCGATAGGCGCTGTGGCGCGAGCGCTCCCAGCGCTCGCCAAGCCCCTTTGAATTCTTCGATCTCCGAGACCAAGGCAAGGATTTCGGGGGTAATTTGCAAGGAACCTACCTTCAGAGCCATACCCAAAAAGATACCCAAAAATACCCAAAACTCAATCGCCCCCAGGCCCGCCGCTCCCGAAAGGTGGCGGGGTTTCTTGTTGTCCCGGAACCGAAAACGATGGGGCTAGTTAGAATGCGGCCCATATCGCGTCACGCTGAATTCGGCCCGGCAAACTGGTGCAGCATGCCGTCGACCTCGATACGCAAGTTCGACTATGAGCCGAACACCAGGATTCTCTCGGTCTGGTTTGTAGCCAGCGGGAAGCACTATGAGTTTTTGGACGTACCGGTTGAGACCTTCACCGCGTTCAAAGCTGCCTTTGCCAAGGGCCGATATTTCAACGACCACGTCCGCAATCGCTACCCATTCCGGCTCGTGACATAGAGCTCCAGTTCCAACGGCTCATGTTGGGGCTGATCGTGCCAAGCGACCTGGCGGAAGTCACGCATGTCGAGCCGCTGGCCGCATACCGGGCAAATCATGAAATTCTCTTGATCGTCGGCAGGCTCGCCGTCGTGCTGCTTGCCGGGAATCGGCGGGCCAAGGTCGGATAGTTTCGTCACAGCTATCAAACATTCAATTCGTCTAAAATGTTCCGGAACCATTTTAGCGCGCGCTAATTGAATCGCACTATGCGAGTCAGCGCATGCCTCTGAAGTTCATCAAGCCAATGGAGCCCGAGCTGGTCGACAGGCCACCGCAAGGCGACGAATGGCTTCATGAGATCAAATTCGACGGGTATCGGACCCAGATTATCAAGGATGAAAACGGGATCCGGCTGTTCACCAAGAACGGATACGATTGGACCGGCCGCTATATCGAACTTGCCGGAGAGGCGGAGGCGATCGAGGCGGAAAGTTTCATCATCGACGGCGAGGCAATCACCGTCAACGAGGCCGGCCTGTCCGACTTCCACGCCCTGCAATCAGCCGTCACCCGCCGTAAGCCGTCGCGCGACTTGTATTTGGTGGCGTTCGATCTCCTGCACCTGAACGGACATGATTTGCGCAACATGCCGGTGGAAGACCGCCGCGAAATCCTGCAGGCACTGATTCCAGCCGTCGGCCGCATTCAGGTCAGCAAAGCCATGCCCGGCACCGGCGACGCGGTTTATCACCTGGTCGACAAGGCGGGGCTCGAGGGCATGGTCTCGAAGCGCAAGGACAGCATCTACCGTAGCGGGCCGACGATGAACTGGCGCAAGATCAAGTGCTATGCCGAAAAGGAAATGGACATCATTGGCGTGCAGCGCGAGGCCGGAAAGCCCGCAATGGTGCTCATGGCCGACAAGGGCCAATATGCCGGCGGCGCGTTCGTTGCCTTTAAAGCCGACAAGCGTCGGCAACTATGGGATCGTGTTCAAGGGAAGGTCGGGGGACCAGTTCCGATGGGTCTAAAGAAGGAAAAGGCCGAATGGCTGAAGCCTGGTCTCGTCGGCCGCGTCAGGTTCCTGAAGGGCGAGGAAAGGCTACGCCATGCGAAGCTGCTCGATTACCGAGAGGAGGAATGACTAACGCTGGCGACGAGGGCTCCCCCTGCGGAACAGAACCGTGTGCCTGGCGTTGTGCGGAACATCGGCACGTCTAGGAGAAACGGCATGGTGGCGCCACGCGCGGTCTGGAAGGGCTTTCTGAGGGTCGGTTCCGTGTCATGCGGGGTGAAGATAGTGGGTGCCACAAGCGAGGCATCCAAGATCCACTTCAAGATTTTGAACCGCAAGGACGGTTTACCCGTCAAAAGCGCCTATGTCGATGAAGAGACTGGCGACGTTGTCGAAGCCGAGGATCAGATCAAAGGGTATGAGGCGGACAAGGATGATTTCATCCACGTCGAGCCGGACGAGTTAAAGAAACTGAAGCTGACGTCACAGCATACACTTGACGTCGATTCCTTCGTTCCGGTTGCCGAGATCGACACACGTTATCTGGAAAAACCATACTACTTGATCCCGGCAGATGGCGCCTCCCTGGAGGCCTTTGCCGTCCTGCGCGATGCGATGGCGAAGAAGCGCGTCGCGGCACGCTCCTGCGTCGTACTCTATCAGCGCGGGCGGGAAGTGTTGATACAGCCCCTTGGAAAAGGGATGTTGCTGACCGAGCTACGGACCCACAATGAGATGACATCGGAAGACACCGTCTTCGACGATGTGAAGAGCCCGAAATACGATGCGGATTTGCTCGAAATCGCGGGGCTCCTTATCGACAAGAAGGTGACGAAGTTCGATCCTTCGAAATTCGAGGACACCTACGAGGATGCGTTGATTGCCATGATCGACGCCAAGCGCAAGGGCAAAAGCCCCCTAAACCGGCGCCGAAACCTAAGGAGAACGTGGTCGATCTGGCCTCGGTTCTTCGAAAGAGCCTCGCCAACGAAGGCATCAACCAAGACCGGCCAAAGGCGAAGGGCCGCAAATCAGCATAGTTAGAGAGGATTGATAGGCCCGACCAAGGAGGGATGGTCATTGGGCTGCTTGTTGATTAGCGTCGAGTTGACGTCGCGACCGACGCGATTGAACTGCAGTTGACCGTCGATGTCGTGGCTGAGAATGTCTTTCAAGTCGTCCTTGGGCGTCGCCGGATCCAGCCACGCGTCATAGTAGGCTTGGTCGAGGATGACCGGCTGCCGATCGTGCAAGTTCTTCATCGGCTCGCCGGCCGGCTCGGTGATGATGGTGCAACTGGTGATTTCGAGGTTGGAATTGTAGGCCCACAGGCCGGCAAACGAGAACGGCGCGTGATCGGGCAAGTAGATGTGCCAAGGGTCTTTTTTGCCATCTGCTGGAGAGATGGTCCATTCGTAGAAGCCGTCGGCGGGGATCAGACAGCGCTTCGACTTGAAGGCATCGCGGAAGGCCGGCGCAGTGTCTATGCCTTCGATCCTGGCGTTGAACATCGCCGCCTTGGGCATCTCCTTCGCCCAGAAAGGAACTAGCCACCAGCGACCGTCGCGGAGCTTGTGGTTGCCGTTCTCGCCGGCGGTGACGAATGGGACTTCCTCAGTCGGGGCGATGTTGTAGCGAGGGGCATCATTGCGACCGGTTTCTGCGGGCGCCGTCAGTCGATATAGCCGGTGGATTTCCGACCAGGTCAGATATCTCGTGTAGCGTCCGCACATGCTCACTCTACCAATTCAAGGAAGAGAAAGTTCTCAGGCACCGCATCGGCAGGCCTATTGGCGCAGCACGCCGCGACGGCAGCCTTGTTGGCATCCATCCAGATTGATGCTGCTGCATCCTCGTCTTCCGTCGGTGCTTCATCGTCCTGAAAGTTGGCATCGTCCCAGCCCTCTAGCGCGAACATTCCATCGGCTGCCTGCTCGGCTGATATTCCCGCAGCGGCAAAGACCGCCCGCGCAGCTTCAATGCCGCGTTGCTGCTCATCGGGCGAAGCGCCCGTTATCTCCAAGCGAAGCTTCATAGCCCGCCTCCTGTGACTTTCCTGCCTGTCAGTGAACAAAATAGGAACAAGAGAGTCAAGAGCCCCTTGACCAAAGAGGAATATGTTCCTCTTTTAGGGCTATGGCGCATGATCCGATCGACACGCTGGGCAAAGCGACCCGGCACAATATGCTTGTGAAAGCAGAGTGCAGTTGCGGCAATGTTCGCTACTGCCGATCGGTCGATTTGATGATGGTCTACGGGGGCGGCGTCGATCCGCTCTCGCTGAAATTCGATTGCAGCCGATGCAAGCCACAGATCAAGATCACTCTTCTAGAGGTGCATCCTGAGCATTTGCCAAAGCGCCTAGTGGTTCACAAGCCGATAAAGGTCGGGGGGAAGATCACCTGGTACACAGAGCGGTTTAGGGGGTAGCAATGGCTAGGTCAAAGCCGTCAAAGCAATTATCGAAGGCTGAAATCGAGCGCTTTCTGATGGCAGCAGAAGCGCTGCACCTAAGCATCGTCAAGCCGTTCATATCTCCGCATTGCGATCACTACAGGCAGACGCGCGTCTTGCATGAGGTACTGTTAAAGGCGGTGCGGGAAGTCACCGGGAAGGAAGTCGAGTTCATCCGGTGGAACACTACTGGGCCAGTGCTGCCGCCTACGGCTGGGTAGGTTGGCGACGGCTTTGCCCCATAGCGGGTCAAAAAAGTTGGCATCTAAATTGCATTGACTGGTATGGGGTGGGCGAGAGCCCGTCGCTTCGAAAATGGAGCGGCGGGTTTACTCTACCAGCTTGGGAGGAGTGGCCGGCGCCTCAGCTTGATGTCGAAGCTTTATCCCCGCCCGAAATACGCCTGGTACCACTCGACGAACCGCCCCACCCCTTCGGTCACTGTCGTCGTCGGGCGGTAGCCGACCGCCTGCTCCAGCGCCGAGGTGTCGGCGAAGGTATCGGGCACGTCGCCGGGCTGCAGCGGCAAGAGTTCGACGATGGCTTTGCGGCCCAGCGCGTTTTCCAGCGCTTCGACATAGGCGGTCAGCTTCACCGGGTTGTTGTTGCCGATGTTGAAGATGCGCCAGGGGGCGCTGCTTGTGGCCGGATCGGGACGGCTGGAGTCCCAGGCGGCATTGCCCGTGGCCGGGCTGTCGCTGGCGCGGATCACGCCTTCGGCGATGTCATCGACATAGGTGAAGTCGCGCGTGTGATTGCCGTTGTTGAACAGCTTGACCGGCGCACCGGCCAGGATGTTCCTGGTGAACAGGAACAGCGCCATGTCCGGGCGACCCCAGGGACCATACACCGTGAAGAAGCGA
>NZ_JAMYTM010000060.1:0-16619 GCF_040322475.1 Mesorhizobium sp. M0140
CCGCTCGCTCGCTACAGCGCTATCGAGAGCGCGCTCGCGAGCGGCTTCGCTACCGCCGAGCTACACCACCTGTGGGGACGCGACCGATTTGTCGAGTAGACTGGTCGGATCGTTCAATTCGAGCAATTGTTCGAACTGCTATCTGCGTTTCTCTAAATTTCGATTGCCCATGGCTCGCCTATGGCTCTCTAGCCCCGGAGCGAAAATTTTCGAAGCCGTTCCGGCGCGGTCCGACAGTCTTGCTGAATTATCCTGATGAATGACAAGGGCGCTATTCGGAAACGGGCTATGACAGGATAGATCCGATAATAAAAACGAGTCGAAAACGGTCCGGCGCCTATCGCTGGACCGATGTCTACGAGGACGCAAGCTCGACCGAAGAAGAACGTCGTGTTTTGGATGAGGCTGCAACGTTTGGCATAAGGTCCGGCGTTAGCGTTCCATTGGATGGTCCCAACGGGAGATTTGCATTCATGAGCTTTGCTCAACGCTGCGACAGGACACTTCAAAATAGAGCAATGACCTATTTGCAGCTTGCTGCAGTTAATTTCATCGAATGGGCGCGAAGTTTGCAAGTTGAATGAGTTCGCGGCAGTCCCGTTCCTTTATTAAGGAGAGAAAGAGAGAGATAGAGATAGAGAGAGAGAGAGAGTATCTGATGGATATAGAGAGGAAAGTCATCACGGGACATAGGCAGAATTTTAGGGATAGCTCCAAATACAGTAAATTCCACTTGCAAACGTGAAACATAAATTGGATGCTTCTAGCAGGACGCTTGCGGCAATAGAAGCCGTAAGCCTTGGAATTATTGAATCGTGAAACGACGTCAAAAAAGCCAGATGTCACGTTCGGTCTGTCCGGCGGCCCATCCAAGACGCGCTTAAATGTCTGATCTCAAGCTTTGATGGGGAATCCTTATCTCCCGGGTCAAAGGGCGCGCTATGGCCACATTCTTCATTGGAGCGCCGTGAGGACCGAGATGGCAAATCTGCCGCCTTCCTCGGAGTACCAAGATCGACAGCCCTCTCCGCCAAGAAAGAGGCACGCCATCTTCGGCATACGGCGAAACGCTGCTGCACTCGACGACTGCCTTTACGCTTGCCGCCGACGGTCCCGCATCTCACCCGCTTCCTCGCATCGTTGGCTTTAGTTAGCACCAAAGCATCAGCAGTCTGCAGGCCTAGTTCGTTCTTCACGACCCCTTTGCGTGCGAACGTCGTTTGAGTCAGGTGTCGTCAGCGTTCGTTGCTACGCCGCCTTGATGATTTCGTAGTCGCCGTCAGTGAACCTGGAGGACTTGAACTTGCTCAGATCGAGAGACGGCGCTCCGTCGACGATCCACTTGCTCATCTGCTTACCCACGACCGGACCGAGGGCGAAGCCGTGACCGCTGAACCCGCACAGCGCGTATACGTTCTCGTAGCCATGAAGAAGGTCTATGACGGGAATGAGGTCCGGAGTGGTATCGATCCGCCCTGCCCAGCTGTCCGCCAAAGTCAGGCCGCTGATGTGGGGGAACATGACACGAAACTCGGCTAGGTTCTGTTTCACCTTCGCGATATTCGTGGCAGGCTCCGAGAGCGGACTGTGCTTGCCCTTTCCAGGCAGTAGATCCGTCAAGCTTCTGATGGTGTCCCGTCCGAGCCCGATCCGCAGCAAGCCTTGGTTCTGCTTTAGGGCGGGCAAGAAATACCGAAGGTTTGTGAAGGCTTGGAGCGTCAGGTCGTAGTCAGTTCCGGCATTCCGATACCCGTTTCCGATGATGAAGGACCCATCTGGCCTGGGGCGGTAAGCCGTGGTGGGCGCCCACATGGCAATTTGGGTGAACGGGGTGGTTGCCGTCGTGAGGCCCACCGATGATCTGATGTTCTGTACCGGAAGATTGTAGCCGAGTTTCGCCAGGAGCCTCCTCGATCCGATACCACTGGCGACAACCACCTTCGCACATTGATAGGTGTTCCGCAGCGTGCGGACGCCTGTCACGCGACCTCTGGTTCTCGTGAAGTCAGTGATGACTTCGTCGTTGAAGAACTCGGCACCAGCCGCCTTCGCCGCGCGGGCTACCGTGTGGGTCGACAACTTGGGATCGCCGTGTCCGTCATCTCGCGTGAAAAGCGCGCACCGCCAGCTTCCAGCGAGTTCGGGAAGCTTTTCCTTGAGCGCTTTCGCATCCAGTATTTCCGAAGTCAGGCGATGCGTCTGCGCATCGCGATAGCTCGTTTCCACGACCTCTTCGTCTTCGGCCGTTTTCGCAGGCATGAGGATACCTGATTTCACGCGCTGCGTGGAATCGAACCCGAACTCATCGGTAATCTCGTCCCAAAGGACAGAAGCCTCGGCCGCCAGAGGGATTTCAGCAGGGTGGCGGCCTTGCTTTCGAATAAAACCCCATGCGCGGCTTGACTGCTCTCCCGCGACCGGACCGCGATCGAAAACCGCAACGCGTATGCTTTGGCGGGCCAGGTAATAGGCGGTCGAACACCCAGCGATACCCGCCCCGATTATGGCGACTTCGTAAGTCTTGGGAGTGGCCGTCTTCGCCATCAAAGCGTGGTCCTCAGTAACGTCGTCAACCCTGCGCTAGGCGGGCGGGGCCTCTTTCGACTGCCGCCAGACCGCTCTGTTTGAGCCGATGTCGGGGTTCTAAATGCCTATTCCCAGTTCGCGGCTGCGACGCGCATGAAGTTGCCGCCGAGAATTCCGCTGATGTCCTTGTTGCTGTAACCCCTTGCCGACAGGGCGGCCGTGATCTGAGGGAACAGTTCGATATCAACGAAACCGAGATTGGCTCCGGCCGGGTAATGCTCCGGCGGCCAGTAATCGGTGGCGTTCGCGAAGCGCGTCGAAAGCGCATTCGTGATCTCCGCAAAATCGGTTCCGAAGCCCACGTGCTGTGGCCCGACCAATTCACAGTAATGGTCGATGTTCCGCACGAGGAGATCGACATTGGAGGTGTTGTCGCCTGCTTTCGTCAGGAAGATACGAATACCGGTAACGCCGATCACGCCTCCGGTGTGCGCACAGGCGATAGCCTGCTCATTCCAGATGTTGCGTGGGTGGTCGTGGAGAACGCGGCTGTTCGAATGGCTGATGATGATCGGCTTCGACGAGGTTTCTGCCAGGTCAATCGACATACTGGGACTGCAGTGAGTCCCGTCAACGAGCAAGCCGACGCGGTTCATCTCCCTGACGACTTCCCGGCCGAACGCAGTGATCCCTGTGTTGGGGCCGTGGCAGCCGCCGCCTCCAGCGTTGTCCTTGTTATAAACGAATGAGATCTGGCGAACGCCCAGGCGATGGTAGGTCTCGACGAGTTCGACCTTGCCGTCGAGTGCCGACACGCCCTCGATGTCCATTGATACCGCGAGTTTTCCTGCCCGCTTGGCGGCGAGCACGTCTGCGACGCTGGAAACGCGAATGTACTTGTCCGTGTTGTCGCTCAGGAACTTGCGGTAGCCGGCTATGACCGCGAATGTATCATGCCAAGGCAACACGTCATAGCCAACGTTGGTACTGACGAACGTGAACCCGGCCTTCCGGATCCGCTCCAGCGAATTGACGTCGATGGGGACCTGAGGGTCCATTCCGCAATGGGCATCCCAGACGATGCTCTTCTGGAATAGTTCGTCAACGTTGAACTGGGTCACGTCCATAGCAATCACGCCTTTGAAATTGGGTGACAGTACAATCCGCGGAGGCGGCGAGCCTGTCCAACAGCAAATTGATATAGCGCGATGAGAAAGGGAGATCGGTGAGCCCCTGAGCAGGTATCGTCGGAGTTTCGCTGCAGTCTTTCTGAATGAGGGCCACCAGGTCACGCTTTAGGATCCGGCCGTCCAGTGGGTGGTGCTTCTTATGGCAATGCCGGAATCGCCGAACGAGCTGTCTGCCCATCGCGAACCCTAGTTCTGCGGCAGATCCCAAATCTCTGGTTTGTCTTGGCGACGCGCTAGAGAAAATCGACAGGTCAGGCACGAGCCCAGCTATTTCTCAGTCGGAAAGCTCTGTCGGGACACGACCTCTACTCGATTTCATCTCAGTTCCCGGCATCATACACCGCGTCGGCAAACCAACGGATTCGAAGCGGGGTTCCAGGCTAGAGAAACTGCGCGAGGTTTCGCCCAAGGTCACGGTATGAAAATAGGGCTGCTCGACGAGGGTGCGATTCAAGATCTCGAACCTAGTCTTTCTCAGATGCTTTCCAACGGAGTTCTGCGATCTCACTCACGCTTTGTAAGTTGTCAAAAAGGGCTGGTCGAGACTTGCGAGCGCCATCTGCTGGTCAGTGGCGGAGATGTACGCCAAGTTGCATTGAAAAGGATTGAGATTCGCGGTGCGGAATGCGCTATCGTGAGTGGAGAGGGGAACCTTTCGTTTTGAAAGCCTCGTGATGAGTGGCTAGGCGGTTCAGCGAATGCTACGGAGCGGGCGGAGTGTCGATCAATCGCCGGCAGGGTGTCCCAAGACAACATCGATGAAGTTTCGTAAGGTGGGTGCCGTGTTGTGCTTTCGCCAAGCCGCGTAAAGGTGGAACGGCTCTGGGTTTTCCCGAATAGCTACCGTGGCGACGCGGTTTGAGTAGGTGGCAGCCACCGAGCTTGCGATCAGGACGACCCCAACGTTTTCTTCTACTAGAGCGAACGCACTTTCGTTGTCCTGCATCATGATGGAGGGCCGCGGGAGGAAACCAGCCTGGCGGCAGATGTTGTTGATACGACGGGTGTAAATCTGCCAAGGTTCAGTCGACCACAGCAAAATGTGTTCGTGTTTCAGTTCGGACGCCGAGATCGAATCCCGCTGCGCCAATCTATGGGTCTTAGCGACCGCGAGAGCTACGTGGTCTTCGAAAAGGTGTATGGCCTCCAGCTCATCGTCTATAACGGGTCCAACCACGAACCCGATGTCGACCTCGCCGCGGCTGATTGTCCCCGCGGTGTTCTCGGGGATCATTTCCGATGTCGCCTGGCTGATCAGGCGCAGATCCACATTCGGATACTGCCTGTGGAACTTGGCCAGCACCTTCGGCAAAAACGTTCGGATCGAGATTTCGTTGTAGCCGATCTTCAACTGCCCGACTTCGCCACGAATCGCGGAAAGCGCCTTGATCGAGATTTCATCCAGGCCACCGACGATCGTCCGAGCGTATCCAAGTAGATTTTTTCCGACCGAACTCGGCTTCACGCCTCGCGCGGTGCGCTCGAACACCGGAACGCCCAACTCGGCCTCGAGCGTCTGGATTGTCCGGCTGATTGCCGACTGCGAAGTGTTCAAGCGTTCGGCAGCGCGCCGGAACCCTCCTTCGTCGTTTACCGCCAGCAATGCGCGGAGCTGCTGCAGACTGATCCGCGGCGATCTCACCAAGGCATCACCCAATACCAAATAGCTGTTAGACAGGTATCGTATATCATCGCAAGGAGCGTCCGTCTAATGCTCGCGGCGTGCCGCACGAAACTGTGCGGGAAGACGGTCCGAACCCATTGAAACTACCAAGGGCATTCTGTCAGGAACGGACCCGAGTTTCAGCCGCGGCTTGCCAAGCAGGCGATCAAGATACACTCGCGCTGCGATCTAGGGGAGACTCGTACCATGATGGAAGCGACCTGATGAATCTCCTCGAAGTGCGCAACAAAAGGTGGATGAATTTCGTCAACGGCGACTGGGTGTCTTCGACCGAGTTCATTGACATCGAGAACCCGGCTTCAGGGGAGATCATTGCTTCGGTCGCTGCCGCGAGAGAAGATGATGTCTCGAGCGCGGTCGCTGCGGCGAGAGCCTGCGTTGCAACCGGTGCGCTCACAAGCTGCCGACCAGCCGTCCGTGCGGAAATGATGACGAGAATCGCATCGGAGATTCGTAACCGGGTTGAGGATGGTGCCTACATAGGTTGCCTGGAGAGCGGAAAGCCACTCGGGGCGGCAAGGGCCGAGTTCGAAGAGGCTGCCAGGTATTTCGAGTACTACGCGGGCATGGCCGACAAGATCGAAGGCAGTGCGATACCGTTGGGGCACCGTTACCTGGATTATACGATCCGGGAGCCCTACGGCATCTCGTTACAGATCGTACCATGGAACTTCGCGCCTTCCATCTGCGCCCGCTCGCTGGCACCAGCGCTGGCCGCCGGGAATGCCGTCATCGTCAAGTCGCCAGAGCTGACTCCGTTGGCGATGATCGTCCTCTTCGAGGCCATGGAACGGGCAGGGGTACCGAAAGGTGCCGTGAACCTCCTGTGCGGCCTTGGGCGGGCCACAGGTGCGGCTCTGGTCAGCCATCCCGATATCGATCAGATCGTATTCACGGGTTCTGTCCAGACGGGCGTGTCAATCATGAAGGCGGCCTCTGAGCGATCGGTGCCATGCGTCATGGAACTCGGAGGCAAGTCCGCTGGGATCGTCTTCGCCGATGCCAACCTCGATCAAGTGGTCGAGAGCGTGAAGTCGGGCAGCTTCTACAACGCAGGCCAGGTCTGTTCAGCGTTGTCCCGCCTGATCGTTCACGCCTCCGTCTATGACGCTGTCGTCGAGAAGGTGTCGGCGATGGCCGGAGCCTTGCAGGTCGGAGACGGTTTGGTAGGCGCGGATATGGGCCCGGTGGCGTCTGAACATCAGCTCAGGAAGATCGAGGGCGTATGCGTTCGTGCCAAGAGCGCTGGCGCAAAGCTCGTGACCGGAGGGGAGCGCCTGCCGGGCAAGGGAGGGTGGTTCATGCAGCCCACCGTCTTTGCAGATGTCGACCCGAGCATGGAAATAGCTCAGGAAGAGGTATTCGGTCCGGTCCTGTCCATTATCAAGTTCGAGAACGTCGAAGAGGCCTACGACATCGCGAATGGCACGCGGTTCGGTCTGGTCGCGGGGGTCTTCACGCAGCGGCTTGACATCGCTCTCAAGGCGCCACCCCGCCTGAATGCAGGGCAGGTCTTCGTCAACGAATGGTTCGCTGGCGGGATAGAGACCCCTTTCGGTGGGAACAAGATGTCTGGGCATGGGCGGGAGAAAGGGCAGGAGGCGATTTACAGCTATGTCCGGACGAAGAACGTGGGAGTCTCCCTGGCACCTTAGAATCGAGAGAACGATAACTTCTCCGGGGCCGAATACGGTTTGTTAGGCCCAATCGGTGCGCATTTCCCTGATCGTGAGCAGTTTTTTCACGCGATCATGGGCGGCTGCCTCGCCCAACCTGTTCATTGATAGGCGATTGCGGCGGGTCAAGAGCGCTGGCGCGGGCGTTGTTTTTTTCGCATCGATTGTCGCGGCAATGGCCGAGGGCGCAGGCGATCCAACTCTTACCCAGGCCGATTCCGCCTGTGACCAGGAGGTTCTCGTGGCGGCCGATCCAGTCGCCGGCGACGAGCCTGGACGATGAGTTGAGCTACGACGCTACCTGGCCGGCGACGTCCCCCGACAACGCTGCTCGAGTTCCTCACGCGGAGTGGTGGACAATTTCACCGACTCTGTATTAATTGCAAAACTGTCAACTGATCGATCTCCTAATCGCCGCCGCGCCTCGTACGAGCCCTTTGGATGCAGGGTCTACCGGTCCCAAAGATAAGGCCACCAAAAAACTAGTTCATACCGACTACGACACTCGCTTTGACAAAGGGCTCGCTGAGCTAAGATTGGGAATGTCTCCACGCCTACCTTGGAATCGGCATCGCTTGAACGTCGCTCAAGGGGCGATACGGCAAGCCTTTTTTCTCCGCCGACAGCGCATGGGTCAGGTGGCCACCGTAGCAACAGACTCCGTCACGCAGGCTTTCATCTTCAGTGATGGCCTGCAAGGATTTGAGACTAGCGATGTAACGAATGTAAGGGAAAGTTCGCGCTGTGAGCAGCCGCGTCGCGGTGTTGGCCACCATTGATGGAATATGATCGCAGTTATAATGCACGACATTTTCTTCGCGATACGAGTGGTAGAGCGATGCTGAAGAAGTACAGGTTTCGATGAATTCACGATCACAGGCAGTACAATCGCACAGTATGCTACCTCTCTGCATGGCTCCAACCATGCTGCGGTCGATCAGGTACTCCATTCTCTGCTTCGGAAGATCGGGGCGACGCACCGCACAGTTGAGGACGATGTCGATCTCCGGCAGTGCCGCCGCAATCGTGTCCTGAGTGCGTGAAGGATCCTTCTTATCCATGAGGATTAGGTCGGTGCCAGTTGCGCCGATGTAGTCGACGCCTTCGGTTTCGAAGCGCGCATTGGCTTTGCAATTGAAATCCTCACGGCCTCGAGTGACAACAACGGTCAAGGCGACCCCGAGGTCCGACAAATATTTGAATGCGGACAGACCGATATTGCCGCATCCGATGATCAGAGCCCGCCCTCCGGGAAGGAAGTTCTCATTTCGCGGGCAGAACACTCCTTTTTCCTTGGAGCACAACTCTAATGCTTGCTGAGCGAAGAGATAACCAGTCAGTCGGCTCATCGGCTCAAGTAGTGGTTGCTGGCCGCCTTTTCCCACCCACTCATAAGCAATTCCAAGAAAGCCTCTACTGACGAGTTCAGAGATGTCCTGCGGATCGATGTTCTCATCGAAGTGCAAATACGTAAACAGAATGTGGTGCGGAGAATAGTTAGAGTATTCTGAGCGTAGCGGTGCCTTCACCTTGAGGAGGAGCTGCGCCTGGGCGAGGACCTCGTCTTTCATCGCCACCTTCCCCCCGCGGACCTGATAATCCGAATCCGAGTATCCAGCCCCTTCCCCGGCACTGATTTCAATATAGACATTGTGGCCGAGGCGCGAAAGAGCCTGCGCTTGGATCGGCTGGAGTGCGACACGCCGCTCGTCTTCTTTGATTTCCTTCAAGACGCCGATGTTCATCTTTGAAACTCCCTTTCTGCCTTCGGTATGCGGTTGTTGTCGATCTGATGACCTCTGTTCTTGGACATGTCAGTCGTTCCAGTTCTTTGCAATCGCAGGCTATATTTGCCATCATAGCTGTCGTTCCGTTGGCGCGTTGGCTTATGACGCAATCCGGAAAACCCAGTAGTGCGCCTGCTCGTCTGCGATGTATCTGCTGTCACTTAGACATTGGGCCGGCACAACGACGCCCCCATGCTGAAGACGCCGCACCTCGTCTTCAAAGGATGTGGCCTCAAGGTAGCGCCTGCTGGTGCTTGCAATGACGAACCCGTTCGGGCGCGTGACGCGAGCTAGTTCGCGTAACCCTTCCGGCCGGACTTGCCCGAGCCCGAAGACGCCGCAGCAGACGGTAATGTCATAGGTCGCGTTCGGGTATTCGGAGAGGGTCCCGTTAAGATCGGCGCCAACTTCGATACTGCGGTAGACGCCGGTTCGGCGTGCCTTTCGGGCCATCTCTTCCGTAAGGTCGAACCCGTCGATCAACTGGAAGCCCAAGCGTGCAAGTTGCACGCCGACCAGACCTGTTCCGCAGCCAGCGTCCAGGACTGCGATGGCTCCTCGCTCGCTCGCCAGATAGGCGGTCTGCACCACTCCCGCCAGTTCAGCCACGGCTATCGGTCCGTAGTATCTCTCGCCGCCGACATCCCGATTGTACGAACCGGCCCATTCTCGATAGAATAGTGACAAGCGATCGGCGTCGCATTCGAGGTGGGAAATCTCGGCGCGTTTTCGTGCGGCTTGGTCCAGTGCCGACTCTCGGTCGGGGGTTTTCATTGACAATTCCTTTAGGTTGATGGCATTTGGCACAGCCGCTTGAGCCATTAAGCTGTTCGTTGCGGAGCAATAGGTGAGGCAACAAGCTGTTCGGTAACAAGTTAGCTATCGGACACAGAGTAGATCATAAGTCCAACGAGCGATTTCGACACAGGCACAGGCCATGATCTCCATCGAACTTCAGCAATCGAACTGTTCCATGATCGGCTGAGATCACCAACTCTTCTTTTGCCAGACCCATACGGTTGGAAGTTTCTAAGACCATTCATCGAATGATCGGCCGACGAAAGTTCCTGGACTACAGGCTGGTTCGGCGGTAAACGGAGATATGACGATTGCTGCCTTCGGCGAAAGCACTTCTCGTCCAGTCTGCCCAGCGTTCTGCGAGCTCCAGTCCTACGGACTCGGCCATAGTGTCAAGTTCTTGATGATAGACGTAACGGGCGCGATGTGGTAACCGCCTGACCGATGTACCAGAAAACCAGAGAAGGCTCGAAACCAAGTTCTGGTTCAGTGGATCGTGGACATGCGTGTTGAGAATCGTGTTGTCATGATCCACGAAAATCGTAGTAGTTTTTTGGCCGTTCACGAAGCCTTCCAAGGTCGGCACATCGAGCTCGATCACCAAAATTCCCTGAACGTCTAGCACCTCCGCAACAGATCGGAGGCATGCCAATTGAGCTTCGCGCGTGAAGAGGGCCTTGAACGTGTTATAGACACAATATACCAGGTTGTAGCGTTGCTCCGATCTGAAATCGGCAATGTCTCCCTTCCAAGCTTTAACAAGATCAGTGCGCTCGGCGAGCACTTCTAACATACTGTCCGAATTGTCTATACCTTCGACCCTGACCCCACGCTCACTCAACGGTACCGCTACGCGTCCGTCACCAATACCAAGTTCGAGAGCTCCCCCCTCGCCACAATACCCCTCAAGAAAATCAACAGTCTCGACTACATCAACCATTCTGCCGTGCACACGGGCAAATTTGCCGTAATTAAGAGCCCATTCCCTATCGTAAATAAAGTCGCCACCCATATTTTCTTCTCCTGGCAATATACTAGAGTGTATTCACTTCGCTATATGTTAATGCGGGTTGATCAGATCAACATTGTCCAAGCGATTGATCGCGAGTTCGAACTCGGCCGATCGTCTCCGGTCGGCGACCCAGCACCGTTGCCGGTCTGGTGTAAATCTGAACTGCTTTCCTTTTTGATTTCATCAATCACGGTAATCACCTCAGGATGGATATCGGTCGGCAACTCTCCTACGAGGTGATGCGAAAGTCGTGCCAACTGCCTCATCGAGGTGTTTTTAGGCGCTATTTAACGAGTAAGACTGGTCCGGCAGATAATCAAATTGAGCAGCAAAGCGTCACACCCACGACAAACCCGACAGGAGTGTCGGCTGTCCGCCGTTTTCTTCGCCAGGGGTCGTAATTGACAACTAGCCCAGCCATCCAACTGTCGGCCTCGCAGATCGGGCCGGGCGAAAAAGCTGGTGAGTCGGATCTTGAATGAACCGTCGTGGTCGCCTAACCTCTGACTCGCACATGCAGCCGTCGCGAATGCCCAGCGTCGCCACGAACACGCCTTGATCTTCGCGCCGCCGATTTCGGCCAGACGCTCGCCGAAGTCGATCTGCAGCTGTCGCCCCGGTGGCCTCTCGAACCGGTCGCCAGCGCAGGCCCCCAGCCCGGCTGCCAGCGCGTTGCATGTTAGCCGGCGGCACCACGCAAGACCTTCACGGTGTGGTGGCCACAGCCTCCTGCCGCGCGATCCGCTTCAGTCGCTCCATCCGCACGCCTTCAGGCGCCACATCTCCGCGACATCGCATGGTATCTTCATCACCTGCCCCCCGCGGATCACTCCACGACGGGTTTCCCGTGATTCGGTGTACGTTAATTTGCTCTCTTCTCAGTCCCCCGTGAGGTGGCAATTCCCGTGGCGCAGAGGAGGGCAATTTTCCATGACGCGCGACACTAGACTAGAGCACGTCCTGTTCAATCTGGGTCATACCCGGCTGCCTTGAGGTAATTGGCGCATTCGTCAGGGGTGAAGCGTTCGAGGATCGCGCCGACCGTATCCGAGCGCGGCGATTGTCCTCTCGGCCTTGGCGCGCATCAGCGCCTTCAGCTTGGCGAAGGCGTTTTCGATCGGATTGAAGTCGGGACCGAAGGGCGGCAGGTAGAGCAGGCTCGCACCCGCCGTTTCTATTGCGTCGCGAACGCCCGCCGCCTTGTGGGCGGGCAAGTTGTCCATCACGACGACGTCGCCGCGTTCGAGGGTCGGAACCAGCACTTGGCTGACATAGGCGAGGAACACAGTGCCGTTCATGGCGCCGTCGTAGACGAAGGGGGCGATCATGCCGGTCAGCCGCAGCGCTCCGGTGAAGGTGGTGGTCTTCCAATGCCCGTGCGGCACGCCAGCCCGGCAGCGTTCGCCGCGCGGCGCTCTTCCGCGCAGGCGCGCCATCTTCGTGGAGAGGCCCGTCTCGTCGATGAACACCAGCTTCGCCGGATCGAGATCGAGCTGGCCGGCGAACCAGTCCCGGCGTCGCTTCAGGATGTCGGGGCGGTCCTGCTCCAGTGCGTGCGCGGACTTTTTTTGAATGTCCAGCCGTGCCAGCCGAGCCAGGCGCTCAAGGCGCTGCGGCTGATCCGAACCGACTGCTCGACCTCCAGCCGCGCCACCATCTCGTTCAGCGTGATCTCCTTGCGCTCCTCGATCAGCCCAACGATGAAGGCGTCATGCGCATCGAGGCTGGACGCGCGGCGGCGACCCTGCGGCCGCGCGTCCAGTCTCGCCGATCTTCGCCCGAGCAATCCAGCGGATCGCACTTGATATACCCACACCAAACCGCGCCACGGCTTGGCGCGCCGACATACCTTCGTCCGAAGCCTTTAACACACGCCACCACAGATCGCCACTCAGTGCTTTTCCCATTATCCACCTCCGTCGAGATGAATGTTGAATCAGCACATAACGCTGGACGTCACTTCACAATCGATTCATCGATGCATCGATGGTAGGACGTGCTCTAGCAAGACGGCTTAAGAGAATCTCAACGGGCCACTCAACCGAGCCCCCCGACCATCTCGAGTTTTTGATCAGGCCCTGACGCGTACGGCTTATGAGGTGGCTGCAAATGCGATCACGTCAGAGGACTGCGCACACCCAAGGGTCCGGCGTTTGGCGGACTTCCGATCAAAAGCTGACCTGATTGAGTTTGCGAAATTTCTCGACCTCTCAATTCTACGCGTTCTGTGGAATGTCGGTTCCGAAATACCGTCTGTAGACAACAGGTACGCGCCATTCTGCGCGAGGCCGGTGTCAAGCTCGGACGCGCTCGCGCACTGCCTTAGCTGATCTTGTGCGCGAGCTGGCCGACGCCGAGGCGATGGTGATGGTGATGGTCGAGCCGCTGCTTTCGATCCTCGGCTCCATGCCCAAGGAGTTCGCCCGCCTGACCAAGCAGGTTTTCGACATGGCGGGCTAGGAGGAAGTCTGTCGACGAATGGAAGCCCCAAGACGAATTACGGAACTGCGGTAACCAACCCGCGGATAAAAGCGTGATCGACCGTCGTCCGAAGGCCCATCCCGTCCCCGTCCTGTCCCCAATCGACGGAAACGAGCCTGTGACAAAGGGCATCGGGAAGAAAATTCATGCATCACCTTTCACCACGGTGATAAGAGTTATGTGGCTGAGCCGATGCGATCGATCAGATTCTCATCCGGGCTGGGTAACCGCCTTCCGTGTCTTTGTCTCGGGGCTGTCCTCGGTCTAGAGAGCGGGCGTCGGGCGTCGTCTTTGAGATCCATCGCCAGCCTGTGCAGCTTCAGCCAATCCGACTGCTTCGCAAGCCTGCCAAGCAGGGAACATGAGAGCTAACATCCTCTGCCCTTAGCCAATCCTCACTTCCACACGTGGTTTGCGACACGGAGGAAATTTTCTCCCATTATCCCACGCACGTCTTTGTCCGAGTATCCGCGCGTGCTTAGAGTGTCAGCGATTTGTGGAAATGCTTCTGGATCCATAAACCCAAGACTTGGACCATTCGGATATTGCGACTTTGGCCAGTAAAGAGAGTTCCATGAAGAAACCAAACCGGCTCTGTCTGGAAAGTAGTCAAGTCCAATACCGACGGACATAGGGCCAACCAAGTCAGCCTTGTGATCAATGTGTCTGATCAAAGCTTCAACGCTAGCGACACCCGTTCCCAAAAAGACACCTAGACCGGTGACACCGCTCACTCCTCCCTTTGCGGCGCAGGCGATTATCTGCTCATCGCAGATGTTGCGTTCGTGATCGTAAATCGAACTGCAATTAGAGTGCGAGAATACGACGGGGTTTTCTGATAACTGGATTGCCTCCATCGAGGATTTAAAAGAAACATGAGAGCAGTCGATCACCATTCCCAGTCTGTCCATCTGCTGAACAATATCTCTACCGAACTTCGTGAGACCTTGGTCTTCGTCATGACATCCGGCGGCAGCCGCGTTGTTCCTATTGTAGGTAAGCGTCATCTGCCGAACCCCAAGATCATAGTAGAGTCTCAACATCTCTAAGGAGCCATTGAGGGCACTCATCCCTTCAATGTCGAACACAATAGCTAACTTGCCATCCGTCTTGGCCTGCCTAATATCCTTTTCACTGCGGACAATCACGCATTGGTTTGGGCGGGCTGCAACGGCCGCTCTGTAGACCGATAAATTTTGGATGCATTCGGACCACGGACTTACATCGGAACCGACATTGAGGGTCAGCAATGTCACACCAGAATCAATGTATCGCCGCAGATACGTTGGCTCATCAGTATCATCAAATAAGATTCCGGAATGACCGTCCCATATCACGCCTTCGAAGCGCGGGCCGTCTCTGCTCACGAGATGCCTCCTGCAAAGTGGTCACAATCAGAGCAAAACCTCGGCCTCGGCCAAGCAGAAAGCTCAAGGCAAGTTGTCGGGGCTGTGAAGCGGGGGCCCACTGCCACACTCTGGTTATCGGATTTCGTTGGCTTACCCGCTGCGGCTCTTCAGATCCGAAAGGAACTAAATTCGCTGCTGGGCGAGTGTAGTGGCTCTCGCGACGGAAGCATTTCGTTCATGTTAATTCCTTCGGGGCGGGTACTTCGAGGCCGCGATGGTCGTGACGGCCCCCCATTTTCCAGCAATATGTGTGCCAATGAAGCGATGCGCGAACAACAGGTCCAAAAACTAGTGTTTCGCCTCGCGATGTCGGCACTTGAGCCTCAATGTGACGGATTCCAGACATAGAGAGACGGCTCGCACCCCACGCGGAATGAGCTTGGCCTCGGTCAGGAAAATGACGTTCGGTCGTTCCCAGCCGAGTAGATGCTATGGGCCGAGCAACGAGGGATGTCATCCTTCGGCGCTGGGATCCACCATCAGAAGAAGGCCCCCGATGTCGCAGTCTTTTGAGGCAAGCCGGTCCTTACAGCTCTCGAACAGCAAACGTCGTAGCCGTCATCGAAAACAGCAAGGCAAATAGCTGATCCGCCGCACTCGTTCCGGGTCTTGAGCGACAGCCTCTCAAGAAGATCCATGCCGACACACCATCCCTTTGCGACGCTGAGGTGCTATTTGAGGCGCTTCGCCGACTTGTCAGGATATTGCGACAGCACTTCCTCGATAAGCCTCGCATGGAGGCCTCCGTCATTCTCGTATTCCAGGCTCATGGGACCCCTTTCAAGGTTCAGGGTGACGCCTCACCGACGAGGCGCCGTTCTTTGAAAGGCGCACCAGGTCAGGCGGCGCCTCATGTCGGCAGCGGTCGCTACTGTGCGGCCGCCTTGGCCGGTTCCTTGACCTGAAGCTCGGCAAGCATCTGCTCGTCGGTCTTCATGATGCCGAAGTCGAGCAGCATGTCCTCGAGCTCCTCCATGGTGATCGGGGTCGGGATGGTGCCCTGGCCCGAATTGGCATGGCGCGAAAAAGGCGAGCAAGGCGCTAGGGCCTCGGATGTTTCCGCAATCCTCCCGTCCCTGCCCGGAACGCAGGCTGAAAACCGGAAAGCCGCCCGTCGCGCGGCACGCCTCATCGAAGTTGGATGCACGGCGTCCTGACGATTGTGCCGATCTTCACTGCGTTCAAGAGCACGTCCAGCGACGGGATCGTCTTAGGTGCGCGAAATACTGGGGCCATGATCGTCATCGTCAGGTTGAGAAACAAAGGCGGGTCGATCGTCATCATCATGCGGACGCAATAGAGCCTGGACAGCCGGCACCATGACTTGCGGAACCAGCATCATTTCCAGGCCGAGCGCGCGAGCGATATTCATGAGCGTTGTTGCACGCGCGGCTGCGGCTCCCGTTCGATGTCGCGATATCGGGGACGGGATATACCCGCCAAATCAGCGACCTGCTCCTGCGTTATCGCAGCGGCCAGCCTCGCCTGCCTGAAAAGCCCACCGATTTCCCGTAGAATTTCCGATTGAGAATCCATATGATATGTAAACGATCCATTCCAATGCTAGATGATATGGCAGAGTATCTTATCTAGCGATAGAATCAACGTGTTAGGATCTGTTCGCGTATCATGCATCGGACAAATGATACGTAAAAAGATCAATCATCCTGCCTTTGCGCCCCCGACGGTGGACGCCGTCCGAAGCTGACGCCCGATCAGCGCTCCGAAATCACCGGAATGTTAAATCAAGGGGGTCCGGCGGCTGAAATCGCTCGTCTCTTCTCGTTCATACGGCCGGCCGCGCTGACTGGGGGGTCAATGTGATCGCCACTCCTGGATCGCAATGGCTTTGTACCATCTGCTCCTGCCGGTCTCCCGCCGCACCTAGTGTTCCGACCCTTTTAGGGGCTTCTCGCTCTGCGTGACCGGTCACCCTGATCAAGCATCGACTTAGCCGTCGAAACCGCTTTAGGTAGTGTGCTGAGAGTTCTGCAAATTCGCTGAGAGAGGGCGGTCATGGCAGGCTGGTGATGTTCAACGTCACCGATTCCCGCGA
>NZ_JAMYTM010000061.1:0-13316 GCF_040322475.1 Mesorhizobium sp. M0140
ATCACCCATGACAGCGTCTCCTTGCGCCGCCAATGAATCAGCCGATCCTTATCCCTGCAAGCGATTTAATAGGTCCTGAGCCTAGAGGTTAGTGTGCACCTCTGCCCGCCGACAATCTTTCCTGATATGGCCAGTCATGCAGCCACCGCTCAGGCGATGCGGGTTCAAGAAAGCCTGTTAGGGCGACGCACTCTGCTGAGCCAGCGGTGCACCCCATCAAGCGAATGGCTCTGCCCAGGTCCCGGCAAGGACGTCTCAGCGCGCTCGGAGCCGAACGCTATGTCAAGCTATCATGCGGTGGCTCCGACGGTCCTATCGAAGAGCGCGCCGGTCTTGAGGGTGGAAGACGGCGGCTTCGAAATAGGTGGCAGCGAAGGGTAGGCAAAGCGCTCGTTCGTTCGTACGCATCCGGTGAAGACCGCAGACGTGCGTATCTGGTGGCCATGAGGACCTGAGCACCGGAGTGCTGGGGTCAAGCTTTCGATGGGGAGACGCGTTGATATTCTTCGAGGAGGAGTTCGACCTCTTCGATGCCTTCATCGGTGAAGGCCAAGATCCCGTCGTCATCGTTGGCACCGTACACCCAGATGACGCCGTCCTCTGGCTCGAGACCGAGGGTAAGGTCCTGGATGAGCTCTTCGCTGACGCCGAGGTCCCTGGCGACACGTTCGACGGTGTAGATGTGATGCACCTTATTGCGCTGCATGATCAGGCCGCCGCTGGTTGGGTCCGCAGTTTTGCGGATCTCCAATTCCACGGCAGCAAATCATCGATCCGATGGGCCGGATAGGCGGGCAGTCGAGCGAGGACGTGGGCGAGCCAGACCTGCGGGTCGATGTCATTCAACTTGGCGCTGACGATCAGGCTGTAGAGAACGGCAGCGCGCTGTCCGCCGCGATCGGAACCGCAGAACAGCCAGGACTTTCTGCCGAGAGCGATGCCGCGCAGGGCTCGCTCGGCGGCATTGTTCGATAGGCAAATGCGCCCATCATCGAGGAACCGGGTGAAGGATGACCAGCGGCGCAGCATGTAGTTGAAGGCCTTGGTCAGATCGTGTCCGCGCGAGAGCTTGTCGCGCGTCTCGATCATCCAGCGCTCAAGCTCGGTGACCTGCGGCACGCTCCGCTCCTGGCGCACGGCGTGGCGTTGGGCCGGCGACAGGCCGTTGATCTCGCGCTCGATATCGAACAGGGCATCGATGCGCTTCATGGCGCAAACTCAAAGAAAAACTCAGCCCGCGCGCTGCGGGCGGAACGTGTGAAGCGGGTTGCGCCAATCGATCCCGTCGAGCATGTAGGCGAGCTGCGCCGGTGATATGGAAACCGTGCCGTCCGCCGGCGACGGCCATAGGAACCGGCCCTTCTCGAGCCGTTTTGCATACAGCGACATTCCGAGCCCATCATGCCAGATAATCTTGATCAGATTGCCGCTGCGGCCGCGGAAGACATAAAGATCGCCGGCATGCGGATCCCGGCCCAACGTCTCCTGAACCTGCAGAGCGAGGCCTTGCATTCCGCGACGCATATCGGTCCGGCCGACCGCCAACCAGATCCGCACCTGGCTCGGGACCGGGATCATGAAACACCCAGCGCCTTCACCATGGCCGCCGCCAGTGTCGGCGGCGTGGTCAGCGGAATCCGCAGCCGCACCTTGCCGGCGATCTCCAGCTCGATCACCGCTGGTGGCGCCGCCGGCACCGAAGCGGCGAAAGGCTTATCGGGAACCACGACAACTTCGGCAAAGCCCGTCTCGCGGGCTCTCATCGAGCGCCGCCACTTATAGATCAGGCTGGTCGCGACATCGTACTGACGCGCTACCGCCGCCACCGTGGACCCGGGCACGAATGCCGCGGCCAGTATCCGGCACTGATCCTCTTCACTCCAACGACGACGGCGCTCAGGCCCGGTCAATAACGTCACATGGCTCATGCTGTGCTGCTAACTACGCTCGTAACGACGTCTTAAGAGCGCAGCCTCGCTACCGTGCCATGCTCGCGCAAGGCGGCCCTCGCCGGAGGCGTACGTTCGTTCAGACAGCCGCCGAGCTGAGAAAGCGTGGCGAATACGTAAAAGACGCCTCGGAAACCGTCTCGCGCAGCATGGGCGATAAGCGGATTTGCGGGACAACATCGTGGGCTCAATTGTCAGGTCAACTACCAAATCCCGCAGTATCGGTCAGTGTTCCAGCCCTTTACGAACCACGTGATAATCTCAGGAGATGTCATCGGCATGCAGGACAAAGTGACGACATTAGAAGTTTCGAAGGTCATCTGTTCAGCCTACGAACTGGCGCGCAAGTCCGGTATACACCTCGAAATGGGAGACGATTTTGAGGAGTATGTCAGGATCACCGGTAGTCTTCCCGGGAAGTCACCCACCTATCCAAGCTTTCGTCCGGACTGTTCTGATCTTCTGCCTGGAGAGGCCTTTTGGCTCATCGGGCGAGACCGGCAAGACAGGGTAGCGCATGTCCAAGCGATGCGGCTGTGCGATCTCACCAATACAAGTCTCGATGAGCATCTTGAGACGCTCAGAGCCTTCTTCACAGATCCTGATCTCAAGGCGGGGCCTGGTTCTTCGTGTAGCTGCTACGCACAGTCCGCTCAACGCATAACAGGCCTTGTAGCATATCGCGGCGACCTTTGGCTGCGGGAGGATTTTCGGGGGCGCGGTCTCGTAGCCTTGCTTGCCCGCATCGCATTCGGACTGGCCTGGGCTGAATGGTCTCCGGACGTTATCTACGCGCTGGTTGCTGGCTGGAACATCCAAAAAGGCATAGCAGATCGCAACGGTTATGTGCACAAAGAGCCATATGGGGCAATCCTGCGCTTGCCTGAGCAGAGAATATCCGATGACGACTGGCTCGTTTGGTTGACCCGAGAGGACATGCTGAAGATGCTTCGAGTGGCTCGAATGCCGTGGTCGGGATAACAAGGCAGTGACAGTGACCTAGGGCTAAGACTCATAACCAGTAGCTGACGGTTGCAGCGATGCAGACGGCGGCGAGGAAGTTGCGGGCGAGCCGATCGTAGCGAGTTGCGATGCGACGGAAGTCCTTGATGCGACAGAACATGCGCTCAATCGCATTGCAGTCCTTGTAGAGGAAGGGCGAGAAACAATTCTTCCATTTTCGGTTCGCCTTGGGCGGGATATTGGCGAAGGCGCCGCGTCCGCGAACCTGCTCCCGGATGGCATTGCTGTCATAGCCTTTGTCGGCATGCAGGATTGGCGCCGCCGGCATCTGCTCGATCAGCAGCGCCCCGGCAGTGCAATCGGCGACCTGGCCGCCGGTCAGGAGAAAGGCGACCGGCCGGCAGAATCCATCCGTCAGGGCATGGATTTTGGTAGTCCGTCCGCCTCTCGAGCGACCCGGATCTGAGTTTGCTCCCCCCTTTGACGCCGGCCGCACAGCGATGCGCCCTTACCGCCGATGAGTCGATGAGAAGCTCGGCCGGAGGCCCGCCGGCGTTGGCAAGAGTATGGAAAATGGCACTCCAAACGCCCTTGGCCGACCAGCGCTGGAAACGGTTGTAGAGGGTCTTGCGCGGTCCATAGACCGACGGAGCGTTCGCGCGGCGGTCGTTTCCATTCCTCGGCGGCGTGGTTCCGTGGTTCAGGACCAAATATAACAGCTTCATCGCCGCACCGTCACTCGGGAAGTGTTCCCGGGTGCGGACAGCGCGGCGCAGCTTGGAGTTCGGCGCCTCTATGGCGTTCGTAACCGGTATAAGATACTTGGTGCCGGTGTCCGCTACGCTTTTCTCATGCGCGGCGTATGGTGCGACGATTCGGGACAGAGGCACCGGGAGCATGAAGGTGCGGGCAGGCCATGCGCACGATGAGCTGCGAGCTCGTGTTGTAGTTGGCCGCCTCTGCGACTCGCCCGGTTGCGCCGTGAGCGCGAATCCGTAGTTGTCGTGTCGCCCGCCGCTCCCCTCTGACTGATCGAGAGGAGACAGAGCAATGCGGGAAGACGGTCGTCTGCGGCATGTGACCGGGTCGACATGACGCGAACGGCGCTGGAAGGCTTCGGCAGAACTCTTCTGACCACCGATGAGGTGGTCGTCGAGGCCACTGGTAACTGCATGGCGGTGTCGCGGGTGCTGGCGCTATTCGTGAAGCGGAGGTGATCGCCAAAACGAGGTGCATTCGATCCTCTACGCCCATGTGATTCCGCGGTGCCCCATGCTGACCTGTTCGGGCGCCTCGGTCGTGCCTGGCTCACCCGTCAGCCGATGCCAGATGACGAGCGCGCCGCAATCCAGCGCCATATCCGGGAACTGGACAGGCTGGGTGACGATCTACGCGTGCTTGACCGGGAGATCGCCGACAGAGCGCGCTCGACGAAGCGGCGGTCAATCACTGGCGTCAATCTTGCCGTGGCCGCCGGGCTAGTGGCGGCTGTCGGTGACATCGGCCGTTTTTCCAGCCCGCAAAAGCTGGTGAGCTATTTCGGCCTGAACCCACACGTGCGCCAGTGGGGCTCGGTGCTGCCCATCACGGGCGGAATAGCAAGATCGGACGCAGCCATGCCCGGGCGATGCTGGTGGAAGCCGCCTGGGCGGCCGCCAAAACGCCGGGTCCGCTACACACCTTCTTCGTCCGCCTCCGGGCCAGGCGTGCCATCAGATTGCTGCTGTCGCCGTGACACGAAATTGGCGGTTCTTTGCCGGCATATGCTGACGAAGCAAGAGGACTACCTCTGGGCGTGATCCAGTCTGGTCGCCCACAAGTTGCGCAGCATGGAAGTGCAGGCTGGCAAGCCGAAGAAGAAAAGGCAACCGCCGCGGTCCGACCTATGCTTACAATGTCAGAGAACTTCGGAACCAGGAGATGCGTGTCGCCGAGCAGGCCCAGAAGGGTTACGAACACTTCGTCGAGGCTTGGCGCCCGCGCCCGCCAAAGGAAAGGGCGCGCGTGCGCCTCAATCCGGCAAGGCTTGAATAAAGCGGCCCGGCGGCGCTTTCAGCCGATGCACCATCGCTTCGCCACGAGGTCGCCCGCGCACGACGACAATAGCTGACTGCGTCGGGTATTCCAGTTGCGCCAGCACTCGGGCGCTTTGCACCCCCGATCCGTCGGAGCATGCCGCCGTACTCGGGTCGATCCAGGCCCAAGCCTTGCGGTGGCCGCGTAAAACGCAGCCAGCCTTGACCGCCCCCGCGCGGCGGCTGTGAAATTGGGGCGGCCGGGACGGTAGAACACCAGCGCGGTCGAACCAAAGAACATACTCGGGGAAGTGTTAGGGCTCGTCACAAAATAACGCTTGTCGATCTCATCCGTTGTGCGCGCGCTTTCCACTGGCTCGGCGACAGCCGGCGAAGGCGAAGAGGCGCTCACCGGGCTCCTCCAGGCTGTCGACCCCCACCCGGCACTTGAGCCGCCATTTGCGGAGGAACGCTTTGCGGGGGTCTCGATCTCCTCCGGCGTGGCCCGCGTAGATCATGTCGGTGTGATCGGCGCTGATCTCCTCGTGCAGGCGTTCGGGAGCGTGGGCGAGCAGATTCCTGTGCTAGAGCGTTCTGTTTTTAGGTAGATGCATATCCGGCGTTCTTGATGTAGTTGGCGCATTCCTGCGACGTGTAGTGATCGAGGATCTGGGTAAGCCAAGCGTGCGGATGACCTGATTCGTCTTGGCGGTGGCCAGCAGCGTGGCGACGATAGCCCATGTCCGCCCGCCGTCGCTGCCATGGAAGAGGCTGTTCTTTCGCGTAATTGTCTGCTGATCGCACGCTCGACGGTGTTGGGAGTCGAGCTCGATGGGGCCGTCACTGTTTGCCTTTCCGCTGCTGGGCGTCGACTTCGACAATGACAGCGCCTTCATGAATGAAGTCGTGGTCTGCTGGTGTCGAAGTCAAGGATTGGAAGTGACCCGTTCCCGCGCCTATCGGAAGAATGATCAGGCTTGGGTCGAGCGTAGATAGCTGAGGTTCGGGGGCTCCTAAATGAGCAAGATGTTAAGCCCGCGCCTTGAAAGCTCGGCTTCGACGGCCGCAAGACGCGTGGTAAATTCGGTTCGTTCGAAGTGAAGAATTCTCTCCAGGCCGGTTCCCTTGCTAACCGATGCTCCACGCTCGCCAATGGGCGTCAGCGTTGCACCCAACTCCGCTGGAGCGAGAGGGCAGCTTGCCGTGCGGCTGTTTGTCACCCTGTACTAGTGGATGGAATCTAACGCTTGGTGCCCGCGTTTGACGGCTGCAATGATCTTGTCGGGGTCGGCGATCCAAGAGAAGGGTTTGGGTTGCTGGTTGTGCTCTACGAGGAAGCGGTTGATTGCCGCTTGGATGTCGACAACGGAGTGGAAGACGCCGCGCTTGAGGCGACGCTTCGACAATTTGGCGAAGAAACCCTCGACCGCGTTGAGCCACGAGCACGAGTCGGCGTGAAGTGGAAGGTGAAGCGCTGATGGCGGTCGAGCCAAGCGCGCACCTTGGGGTGCTTGTGGGCGGCGTAGTTGTCGAGGACGACGTGGACGGGCCTTGCTGGCCGGCATTTGCGCCTCGATGGCGTTGAGGAAGCGGATGAACTCCTGATGGCGATGCCGCTGCATGTTCTTGCCGATAACGGTGCCGTCGAGCACGTTGAGGGCGGCAACGGGCTGGGTGCGGTCGAGCGCTTGGATCTGGCTCTTCTCGTCGACCGACAGCACGATGGCGTGAGCCGGCGGATCGACATAGAGGCCGACGACGTCGCGCAGCTCGTTGACGAACTGGGGATCGTTGGAGAGCTTGAACTGGCGCCAGCGGTTGGGCTGCAGCCCGTGCGCCTTCTAGATGCGACGCACAGCGCTTGCGGTGATGCCAGCCGCTTGGGCCATCATGTCGGCGGTCCAGTGCGTCGTCTCGCCCGGCGGATCGGCAAGCGTCAGCACCACCACGCGCTCGGCCACCTCGGGTCCGAGAGGCGGAATGCGCGAGGGCCGCCCCTCGAAGCCTTCAGTGGCGAAGCGCTCCTGCCAGCGCCACACGCAGGTCTTCGATTTGCCGGTTTGCCGCATGATCTCGACGGTGCCGGTGCCGTTTGACGCTCAGCAGGATGATGTCGGTGCGCCAGACATGCTTCTGCGGCGCATTGCGATCCCGGATGAGCGCCGTCAGTCGCTGGCGATCGGTTGGCGAAACGGTGAACGATATTTCCTGCGCGGATGCAACAGACTCGCATGCCCACTCGTGAAAAGGAATCCCACCCCACTTCTTATGTCACGCCCTGTCCGACGCCGATGCGCGCATCGTGGCGAGCGCGAGCCAGCCTTGCATTTGCTGAGCCTCCAGCGCGGCCCTCCCGGCGATCCGCGCGCCGGACATGCCGAGCGCGATCGCCCCCGCCGTTCGGGTTCGCGTGGTCGGCGTCCTCGGCGATTACGGCGGCTGATGATCCTCGAACCAGAATGATGACTGGCGTCGCGAGATAGTTCCCACCGACGGCAGGGGAAAATGCGATGTCATGACAATACGCCCATTGGCCGAGCAAGCCTCCAGGAATGCCCACCGCGTCCGACGTGCCTGGTCAGGGTCCGTGTCGTACCGAAAGCTCCAGTCGGGGTATATGCATTGTGGCGCGGCGCGAGTTCGAGGCCGCACAGGCCGCCTCCAGCGATGCCGACGAACGGACCTATGAGGACAATGTGCTGCCGGTCGAGGCTGGTCGGGCTGTGCTTGTCGATATGGATTATGAACTCGATGGCGAATTGTGGCTGGAGCCGACGCCGGGCCACGCCCCGGGGCACGCGCCTCGAGATCTCAGGCCGATGGCTACGATGATGTAGCGGGCGTTCGGGAATGTCGGTATCCAATGCCCGTCCACCAATCGTGTGTTCCAGCCGCATTGGTCGATATGAAGATGGGTGCACAGCACATAGTCGATCTGCTCGGGAGCAACACCTGCATTCGCCAGGCGCGCCAAAAAAGGTGCCGTCACTGCGGCGATGCCAATGCGGGAAGTATGCGCACGTCTTGTCGTTGCCGACGCAACTGTCGACCAGAATGGTGTGGTGGCCGGTACGAACCAGAAAACTCTGGATGGGAAGAATAAGCCGGCCGGTTGCCGGCGATATCAATCGGGGCGTGAGCCAATGAAGATGCGGTTCGAGTGCTTCGTCGGTGCAGTCGGGGAACCATTCCGACGGCGTCCCCAGGGGGTCGCACATCTCCAGAATTCTGGTTACGCAGATATTCCCGATTCTCCAATCGTCCATTGATGCGATCCTTCTTCGATCGATGACGGATCGCTAGAGATAACATTTGCGGCAAGATGGCGTCAGACATTTCCTCCGATAGGAAGACGGAGGCGCTCGCGATATGGCCGCGCTTACGATCGGGTACCAAGCGTTAGATCTTAACCACTAGCAATAGACGGCGGTCTCCACTATGGGCGGCAGAGGCGTACCAAAAACGCCACTTCGATTTCGCCACTGCGCACCACATTTCGAATCTCTGCAGAGCCCAGCCCCGGAACTATATTTCACTTCATTCGACAAATTTTATCCCACGAGGATAAGCCCGGATATTCGTATAGTGATGGGTTATTTCCTGGTCCACTTCTATGTTCTTTATTGCAACAATGCTGGCCCATGTCCCAGAGTCTTCGTCGGCCCAGACTATTTTCGTATTCGGGTTGATGGAGTGATTTACTATTGATATGAAACCAAAGACAACATAACGAGCAATTAGTTCTTTGATTTGTCGTATATCTTCGCGTACAAAGTAGTATTCAAACAACTCTGTATCGTCTAACAACTTCGCGACCGCATCGTCAAATCCCCATGTTGGCGCCCGCTCAATTACCTCTCCTACATTGAAAGAAATGTTGGAAAACACACCGCGACCTTTTCGCGGTACATTTTTGATATACACTGCATTGCTGCGGTCAAAGACTTTGTCTCCCATCGCGTGTTCCTTTCTGGTACTTGGCGTAGAACTATACGTGTTCACCACTGACCGGCCGGTCACTGCGCATCCTCACCTTCGCTGGAATGCCATCGAGGCTTTGGCCAATTCAGAGATCATTACCCGCCACTAGCCTCGCACCATGCAATTCCCGACAATGGACAACCGCTAAGACATCGCGGATCGGCAGGGCGCATCTCCTAAGGGATAAAAAAACGAAAGCCTTTCAGTTTGAGACTTAATTTGGACACGTGCGTTCCGCGAAAGAACATAGCTTGTTCTCAAACTCGTCATACCTACCAATATGCATAGCCGCGTTAGAGAGATTATCGGCGGCTGAAGGGCATTAGCCGATCGGTCGCGCCAGGATTTGGCGGAAGGGATCGCCGAAATTTGCGCGATTAGGGCAGCTTCGATGAACGCAGAGTCGGTTTGAGGCACCTTCATGCGATAGGTCCTGTCTGATTCACTGCCCCGGTGATTTGCGAGGCGGTGATGATGACGAGAAGCCTGAGTGCGGACCTTCGCGGGCGCGTGATTGCGGCATGCGACGCGGGAGGCGGCGCGTCGCTTCCGGATCGGTATTTCGACTGCCGGGAGTTGGTATCGACGCTGTCGCGGCGAGATGGAAGCGCGCAAGCAGGGCCAGCCATCGCGTTCGAAGCTCGATGCGCATGAGGCCTTCATTCTTGGCCTGATCGAGCTGGCCGAGATCGGCGAGCGCCTTGTCGCTGAGCGCGGCGTGTGGGCAGCGCCCTCCACGGTCTGGCTGTTCCTCGACCGTCGCGGCATCATGTTCAAAAACGTATGGCCCGTCGGCAAGAGGTTTATTTCTGATGGCGGCTGGTCTGCATCAACGTATACGGCGTATCGGCTGATTGCCGTCGCCAAGATAGAGATCCGCACGCTCCGGGCTTCTTAAAAGTCACGGCGTCAAAGCGTCATCTTTTGAATCAGGCTTCCAGAACGTCGGTTCGACCGTCAGGCCATTTTTCGAAGTCCTCCCGCAGAAATCATCGGTCGGGCGGCGTCCGTTCGTGCCGCTGACGTCGCCGCTGTAGGGGACGGGACAACCTTCGCAAGAGCCCGTGATCTCGGCGCTTGGCTGGCGCTCGTGCCCGGGCAACATACCACCGGCGGCAAACCCAGGCTGCTCGGCATCTCGAAACGCGGCAACAAATACCTGCGCACGCTGCTGATCCATGGGGCAAGGGCGACCTTGCCGTCGTTGGCCCGAAGCCAGACGTTGCTGGGCGCGTGGCTGCGTAGCCTGCTCGTCAGACGGCATCGCAACACGGTGGTCCTGGTGCTGGCCAACAAACTCGCCCGCATCGCATGGGTGACATTGCGTCGCGAGGCACCCTTCGAGGCCGATCGAGCCACTGCTGCCGCCAATACCGGGGATCGACGTCAGGCGCCGTGCGGCTGCATCGTTGCGGGCCAGTTCGACGAACTGCCGATCCAAAGCTTCGATAGGGCGGTCGAGATCAAGCCATTCCTCCCGCATCTCCGCAAGCAGGCGGCGGATGCGGCTGCCGGCCATGAAGTCCGGATTGACGAGCAATGCCTCCATAGCCTGCTTGCGGCGTCCCTGTGCGATAGTAGTGCCGCGTTCGGGCACCCCGAGCTTCGCCCCGGCGACATCGTGGTCATGGACATGTGTGGACGTATATGGACCCCGCCCGTTTGCAACAGGTGTCGTTTGCAACAGGTTGGCTGGATCCGGTTGATGGTCTATAGTGTGACTATTTGGGAGAGAGGTCGTATTGCCTCACCTGGAATGCTCCCTAACGATTCTTCCGTTGCCTCATCAGGATGTTCCCCAGGGCTGCGGCCGTTCAGCTGGCCATTGTCTTCATGGTCGCGACCGACGGATCGTGCGCAAAAGGAGATCGGGGTACTTCTCTGGGCACTCCGCTTGCAGACGCTCGAGCAGTTCCCGGCTCGTCCGCCACGGTTCTTCGTCAAACCAAGCCCGCAATTCGTCGGTCACTCCTGCAAGAGGATGAGGTCGCCGCCGTTCTCCCTTTTGCTTTGGTTTCAGCTTCGCAGTCGGGCGGATTTCGCCCTCCATCCACGCAGTTCGCAATCCTGAGAGGAACCGATCGAGCGCCGGCTCGGTCATGGGCGCCTGCGCGGGCGATTGATCGGCGATGGCGACAAGACGCCGTTGTGCGGATCTCATTTCCCTCAGCAGCCTAACGGGAGCCAGCCGCCCATAGATTCGCTTGACAACAGCTCCATGCGAACGGATTCCGGCGTCAGCGGATCTTCCAGCAGCCGCTGGCAGCTGTTGCCGGAGGATAGTACCGCTTGCGCACCCGAGCACCGTCTCGTTGCTTTTCAGCCAGCTTAAACGACGGGTTGAAGAAGTTCACGAACAGCCGCACCGTCGAATAGAGTTGCGCGAGGGCTGCGGCGGCTTCAAGCCCCTTCAGCCGGCGATAGCCTACAATGCGGGGAACGACGGCGCCGTTCTTCTGCTCGACAAATGCCTGGTCATCCTTCCGGTAAGGCCGGCAGCGGGTGAACTCGATGCCGCCGTCCGCGGGCGGCAATTTAGTCGATAGCGACCGGTAGTAGAATCCCGCTTCGCCCAACGTTCATCACAGCATCGAAGCTTGCGCGCGACTGAAAGCCAGCTACGCGGCCACCGAATACATAACAGTCAATTCCATACGGCATTTTCTTGATCGACCGGCTTGGCGGGTGTAGAGTCGTAACCTCTCCGGGCCTGACGTATTCTTGAACCACGTACGGGTTGCGCGCCGCCCGGTCGATGTGTTGCTCCCACACCTCTGAGGATGTGACGCGCCCAACCAGGACATGCTCGCCTCGCGTCGCATTCGAAGGCTTCAGAACAAGATTGGCCTTGTTCTCCCGGATGTATCCAATGAGCTCGATCCGACGCCGTTCTGGGTCAGTTGTTACTCCTGTTCTAACAAGACGGGTCCATGGAATATGGCGTGCTATAAACTCGATCTGCTCGGCGTTGAAGTTCGCGCTGAATCGATCATCGCTGAGTACAGCAAGAATCGCCTTGTCAGATAGCACCCATTCGGCGATCCACGGGTTTATCGCGACCACTTCTTGAGCGGCACATGCGTCTAAGTAGTCTCTACATTCTATAGCTTCAATCATGTCTCTTGTATCGAGTTTGTTGTAAACAAGTTCGATGAGTTCGCCGTCCGGCCCGACTAGTCCACGAGGCGTTCGCTTCATTGCGCTAGCATCTAGCAACGCTGCTTTGACGCCTGCCCCTTTTAGACCATTCACAATCCAATCTACTTCGTTTGTATAACGGCCGCGAAAGTTGACTACGGCGGCGGTTCTGAGTTCGCTGGCAGTCGCAACGCGATAGGCAGACACCAGCTCCCGGACAAAGCAGTTCGGGTCTTTCGCGAAAGGCTGCTTGCCAACGTCGAGTGACAGGCCATGTGTTAATGGGTTGGGTATACGGCTCCAGACTCTCGCGGCGATGCCGTTCTGAATAACGCCGCCAGGCCCTCCGGTGTTCGTTTCAATTATTTTATAATAGCCATCGTCGCCGATAAGGCCATCCAGTCGGCATATTCTGACAATCGGCCGGTGTTGTGGGAGACAAGTGGTCCAATGCCGCAAAGGTTTATAGGCTGGAAATAAATCTTGTACGTCTTCATTGCAACAATACAGCTCAGCGGCGACATCGAGGAGTTTGACCACGATCTCAGCGGTAGCGCTGAGGTGATTTGCGAGCCCGCAGTCAATGGCAAGGGGCCGGAGACATACGGGATATGCCCGTCCCTCAAAGTGCATGCCCGCCTCCGCAATCGCGCTGGAAAGTTCGTCTTGAGCCTCCCAGATCGAGGCAGAATCGCAAGTTGCGAGTTCGCAGAGTCGGCGCTCGATTTGTGCATCTGCCTCGCTCATTGCAGGCACTGTCGCAAGTGCCGCTGGTCCCGACCCCATCTGAGTTGTCATGGGCAGCTCCTATCTAGTGGCCGTATTGGCGTTGGAATTTGCGCGTCCCGAAAAATTCTTAGGCACAGGCGAGTTTACATCTAGCATCGATCCGGTGAGGCAGTCAGCAGGCCACCGGAGCGCGGCGAATCTCATTTTCGCATAACTTCGCGCGGCCATTTTGTGCCCCGTTGGTCGCTGAAAGGACTCGAAGATAGTGTGTTGACGTTTTTCAGGAACTGCCAATTCTGGTGGCTTGACGCGGATATCGATGTGAGGCCGGTCTGAGTTTCGACTTTTTTGATGCAGGACAATGGCAGGCCGGGTAACTGACGAAATCAGGAGAACGCGCGCAGTTATCAAACATGATCCGCGGCGTCATTTGACGGTGTGGGATAAAAAGGGTTTTAGGCTCAGGACTCATTGATTGAGCCAGAAGATGACGGTGGCTGCGATGCAGATGGCAGACATGAAGGTGTGCGCACAGCGGTCA
>NZ_JAMYTM010000062.1:0-12390 GCF_040322475.1 Mesorhizobium sp. M0140
AGGAGATCACCGACCGCATCATTGCCGAGCTGGAGCGCGGTACCGTGCCATGGGTCAAGCCATGGGGCAGCGCAAAAGCAGGCCTTGGCCTGCCGAGGAATGCTTCCGGCGCGCCAGCCACCGCTCCTGCAGCAAAAGAACAGCAGCTGTCGCAGCATGGCTGAACAAGGCATCTTGTCGGCGTCGAGGAGCTCCGTGCTCGCCTTACGCAGGCGCATAGCTCTGACATGACGTCCGGGAGACTGATGCCGGGCATTCCATCAACAATACCCAACAGCCATCCTGGTCCGAAGCGCATCTAAGCACCTCGATTTCAGGCGTTGGTCGAGCCCGCATTGATCACGGGGTACCCTTTTGGTCCGCTGGAGGAGCGCGGCCGCCCCTCGACAACGGGTTCTTCAGGGTCGCCCGTTCAGGGCCGACGGAAAAAGGGCGCACAAGGCGCGCCCTTCATTTCGGTCGGCTATCAGCAGCCGCCTCCACCTTTCGTTGTTAGAAGCGGTAGGTGACACCTGCGCCTATCAACCAGGGATCGAGGTCCGCCTTCCCCGTCAGCGTCGCGCCGTCGACCGTGACGTCGAAGTCTGGCTTTAGGAAAACCTTCTTCACGTCGAAGTTGACGCCCCAGTGCTGATCCACCATGTAGTCGAACCCGACCTGCAGCGCGGTGCCGAACGTGTTCTTAACATGGAGAGCATCTGCACTGCCGACGTCCTGGTTATAAAAGATCGTGTAGTTCACGCCGGCACCGACATAGGGCTTGAATGCGCCGAAATTGGTAAAATGATACTGCAATGTGAGCGTGGGTGGCAGCAGCCAAACCTTGCCGACATTGCCCAGCGCTCCGATCGCTCCTTGGCCCTCAATGTTGGCATAGGTGGTGCCGAGGATAAGCTCCGCGGCGATGTTGTCCGTGAAGTGATAGGAGATATCGAGCTCCGGCGTAACCGTGTTTGAATAAGAAAGACCAGAGCCGGGCACTGCATTGACGTAGCCCGAATCCTCAGTGACGACCCCCAACGCTCGCAGCCGGATCTGCCAAGGGCTTGGCGCTTCCGTGACCGAGGCTCCAGCCTGCGGGACGCTCGCGGCTTGCGCAAGCTCGGCCGCCACGGCCTGCTGTCCCATCAGCATCAGGATGATGGCCGCTGTTACGCCCCGCCCCACGCCCATTCGCTTTCTCGCCATGATATTCTCTCCTTGCTCTTCAGAAATGATGCGGTGCACTATGAAAAAACCTGCTGGAATCGACGAAGCGCTCATGCGCAGTTTGCGTGGGACAGCGCGCACATTTTATTTGCCCTTTGCTAGCAATCATCGACCTGTACTCACTTGTGAAACGTTGCCCTTTGTCTCCGTGCACCTATCGAACGCCATCGACTTGCCAGCCGATCGCACTGCGAAGGAAATTGGTGCCCAGGGCAATGAATGCGGCCCGCTCACGATTGTTCTTGCCGGAGACGTGCCCGCCTGCGTCGGACTCGTAGAAGTAGGCGGGATAGCCAAGAGCCTGTAGCTTTGCACCCATCTTGCGCGCGTGGCCCGGATGGACGCGGTCGTCTCGCATCCTGGTGGCAAGCAGGATCGGCGGATAGGGCTGTCCTGGTGTCGCGGCGTGGTAGGCCGAGACTTCCTTTAGGAATATCCATTCTTCGGGCTTGTCGGGATCGCCATATTCATCAATCCAGCTCGCGCCCGCCAAAAGCTTGGTGTAGCGGCGCATATCGATAACCGGGACGGTGCAGAACAGCGCGCCGAAACGCTCAGGATAGCGGGTAAGCATATTGGCGATCAAAAGGCCGCCATTTGAGCCGCTCTGGGCGGCAATCCGCCTCGGCAGCGTAATGCCTCTTCGCACGAGGTCGGCGGCAACGGCGGCGAAATCGTCATGGGCGAGACGCTTGCCCTCCCTGCGCCCGGCTTCGTGCCAACGGGTGCCGAACTCTCCGCCACCCCGGATGTTCGCCACCACACAGGTGCCGCGGCGTTCGAGCCACAGCTTGCCGAGCGAGGAGTTGTAGTGGGGCAGGCGCGATAGGCCGAACCCGCCGTAGGCGGTGAGGTGAACCGGGGCATCCCCGTTCCCGTTCGCCGGACCGACCTGCGTATAGGGGATCATCTCACCATCAGTCGAGACTGCCTCGTGGCGCGTGATCACCAGCCCGGATGCGTCGAAATTCTCCGGGTTGCGCTTCAGGATTACTGGAGCGCCGAAAGGCGCCGCGGCGTTGAGGTCTAATAGGAGAAGCTTCGGCGGCGTGATCGGGTCCTGAGCCGAAATGAGGACCTCTCCATTGGTCTCGTGAAGTTCCGCATCGAGCGACCGAAGGTGAACAGTCCCTTCGGTGGGCACGGTGTCCAGCGCTCGGCGCGTCCATTCCTGGCGGTCGGGAGTGAACATCTCCAAACGCGGATCGAGGTTGACGAGGTAGGAGATAATGAGCTTCCCGTTATTCCAGAAGAATGACTGCAGGGAGCGCCTGTCGCCTGTCTCAAAGAGGATGGCAAAACTGCGCTCGCCGGCGATGAAGGAGGAAAGCGAGATGCCGATCAGCGCGTCCCCGGGATGGGTCATCCCTCCCACTGTCCATGGCTTGCGCGGCTTTACCGCCAGCCAGTCGCCGAAGCCGCTCCACGAGGCGTCTCGAGGAAGGTCCATCCGCGTCTTCGGCCCGCTCCTGTCACCGATTCGGCCGATCTTCTCAAAGAAGGTCGACTGCTCGATGAACCAGAGGCGCTCGCTCTCGGCGGTGCGGTCCAGATGGCCGGACACCTCGAGGGATTCGGAACCGGTCTCGAAGATTACCGGCGCGGTGAGCGGATCCGCGCCACGCTTCCACAACCGAACGGTGCGCGCGTAGCCGCAACGGGTGGCCATGCTATCACCAAGCGCACTGGAAAGCAGAAGCGTGTCAGGGTCGAGCCAATTAACCCCGCCCTTGGCCTCCGCGAGGTTGAAACCGTCGGCGACGAAGCTAAGAGACTCCAGATCGAATTCGCGATTCACCACCGCCTCGCTGCCGCCGCGCGACAGGCGTAGAACGGCTCTTTCCCGTCTCTCCGGCTCAACGGACGCGCCGCGCCAGATCCAGTCCTCTCCGTCGCTAGCGGCGAGGGCGTCCAGATCGAGCAGTAGCTCCCACTGGGGCTCAACTTTCATGTAGGCGGCAAGGGTGGTCCGGCGCCACAGTCCGCGCGGATTTCCGGCATCTTGCCAGAAATTGTAGAGGTACGGGCCGCGGCGGGTGATCAAGGGAATCTTTTCAGGACGGTCGAAGATCGCTGTCAGGGCCTCACGGTCGCGATCGAACTGCGTTCCACCGAACTGCTCCAGTGTCCTGGCCGACTGGCTGGCGGTCCAGTCAAGTGCCCGTTCGGCTTTTATATCTTCAAGCCAAAGATAGGGATCATCGTCGGGAGCATTCAGAGTTGGACGGAAATCGAACGCGGTCATGTCCGTACAACCTGAAGAATGAAAGCGCAAAGGCTTCCTTCCGCTTGGGCAAGCTCAGTGTTTGCGGCGGAGACCGCATGCTCGGCGAGCGTGATCATCGATGAGGTGTTCTCAGTTGGTGCGGCGCGGCAGTGCGTTTGCGCATAGGACTTGCATGTGTCGTGCCAACCAGGAAAATCTTTTCAGAACAATATGATCACTTTGATAGCGCTGTGTCTTATGTCCGACATCGTCGTAGTTCCGACAATGACTGCAACGGTAGGCGCCTGATCGATCTAGTGTAAGCGCGGAGCCCATCCATCTGGCGCGGCATCATGATGATGGGCGAGAGATGATGACACTGAAGGAACGTGGAGATTGCGGTGTCAATTTCTATATCTGCGCCTATGTCTGATGATAGAAGTTTCCATGTTCTTGAGGCGGGTCCGAACCGGAGGCAAGCCCGCAGCGTCTGCGGCGCTGGTCGGCGCAAGCGAAGGCACGCTGATCGAGGCGACGCTGAAGCCTGGCGCGAATGTGTCGGCGATCGCGCGAGAGGCTGGAGTGGCGACCTCGCAGTTCGGACCGCCGACGTAGGAATGGGACGCACCGCCCCGGAGCTTCGCCACCGATGCGCATGCTGCATCATGGTCAAATCCACTGCGATCTACCGCATACAAGTCTGCCGCGCGACCTTCGCGCCTGCCTCGGCGAGCTCGCCTCGGAAATCTGTCGTCGGCATTCGGCCCCACCGGAAAGAGCTCCACCTGACCCGGCAAAGCCGGCGCCCGTGCTCGTGACCGTCAAGGACAAGTCGCTTCGCGATGGCCTGCAGCTACCCTTGACCGTCACTGCGGGCGGCGGCCAGTTCGAAGCCAGGTCGGCACGAGCAGATGGGCGCCAATCAGCCGAACGAGGAGATGAGGAAACGAATCAAGCTTGACAATCATCGCCCCCTACAGGTGTAGCTGACGGCTTGGTCGCCGCGCTCTCCCGCATGGGGCCGGGCTCATCAGCGTGCCACGGCTGGCAGGCTGATGAGCGGATCATCGCTCATTTGGCTGATGGTTTCCAGCGTCATGTATCTGGCGCGCTGCACGGCCCATTCGTCGTTCTGTTCGAGCAGGATCGCGCCGACCAGGCGGACGATGGCATCATCCTTGGGAAGACGCCGATGACCTCGGTGCGGCGCTTGATCTCGCCGTTGAGGCGTTCGATCGGGTTGTCGAGTGCAGCTTGGCGCGGTGCTCCCTAGGGGAAAGTCATGTAGGCAAGCACGTCTGGCTCGGCGTCGTCCATGATTGTCGCCAGCTTCGGTACCTTCGGCCGGATCTGGTCGGCGACGGCGCGCCCTTGCGTGCTTGTGGCCTCGGGCGTCCTCGCCTTCGGCGGGCTGATCGCCGCTAAGGCCTTCGACAGCAACACCATCATTGCCGATCTGAACGAACGTGGCGAGCCAAGATCGTCATCTCGCAGCATCCGAGGCGCGCCTTGCCGCTCCCTCTCAATCTCGAACTCTACAAATGGCGTCATCTCATCGATAACTCTTCTGCAAACTCAAGGAGTTCAAGCGTATGGCCATGCGAGCTGACAAAACCGACCAGAGCTTCAACGCAATCATCCATCTCGCTGCCGCCGTCATAAACTCACGATGAACCTCAACAGGCCCTAGAGTGCCATTCAGCTTTTTTTATTTCATTGTAGACACTCCAGCTGAAATGACGCCCTTGACCCTGCCGCTCTGAGCGCAGCACCCGTGGCAGGCGGCGCTTCCATCGTTCACTTCGCGGCAAAGGCCGATGGCGCCCCAGGAAGTGATGAGGGCAGCGCAACCAAAAACGTTTGCCTCGCGGCTTCGGTCCTGCCCTTGACTAGTTGGCGGCGATGTACAGGGATTTCCCGAGAGCCTACGTCGACCGTGCAAAGGCCTGCAACTGCTGAGTGAGAGGAGGGACGCTTGGACGAACACGATCCGAAGGAAGAGCTGATCGAGACGATTTTTCGCAACGGCACAATCACCGTCGTCGGCATTCTGCTTGCCTTTTCGCTCGGCTTCGTCACGCATTGGGCGGCGAACCCCATGCCATGGCGGCTCTACGACCTGTTCGCCGTTGTGCCGATCCTGGTCGGCATCACGTTGCAGTTGCGGGCGCTGTCCCTGCTACTCGACATGAGTTCGTTGCGCCGACCCATCTACGAACGCGCCAACCGCATCTTCATGGCCGGCCTTATCCTGACCGCGTGCGGCGTCGGGCTGGCCATCCTGCTCGATGTCTTCGCAATGTCGATGAAGGGCACGCTGCCCGGCGCTTGACGGCCTGTCCCTGCGCTTTGGAGCTGCCGCAATCGGCCGACGCGACGCGTCAGATCCGAGGGTTCCTAGTGCTTTCCCCCAAGCAGCGTCAGCCTTCTTCCCGAAGAACGCTTTCTCTAGATTGCATTAGCGGATGTTTAGAGCGTCGGCTTGCCGGAAATTACGTCTCGGTGGCATAACCCGCATAGTTTTTATGGTGTTGCCAGGAAGATCGATTCGCGGGCGTGGATGGATAAATGCATTGCGTCAGGAAGAGGCTCGGCAGTTTGCGTGCGCGCATTGCCGAACTGGAGCGCGATCTCGTGGCGATTACACCTCAGGGGCGCCATCGGCGTTTCGAAGCCGGACATGAACTTCGCAATGCGAAGTGCCGCCTGAAGCGTCTCGAGGAATGCATCGCTGAAATACCGGACAAATGTGGCCGTTAGCGCAAGCTTCGCCGCTCTCAATCTTTGCCACGCGGTCGGCTGGTCGGCGGGGAACAGATGCCGATCGTGCGGGTACTCTGTCCGGCAGAGACGCAAGGTTCTGCACTGTCCGTTCATGAACACTTCGTGCTGGTCTCCACAAGAGAAGTATTCTGGTGCAGAAGGTGCCCGATTAGCTATCGGAAAAAGGCGACATCGACGTGCAAATCGGGGGCCGCAGTGAGGCGTCCCCCCCAATGTCGGATTTCCGACAGGATCGTAAATCCGCCAACCCATTGTTTAATAAAATTTCCTTCTTTGGCACGGCCCATGCATGGGACTCTGCGAACGCATCAGCGAGACGTCGTCCATGATCATGCGCACCGAAAATGCCGTCGCCGCAGTGAAAACCGCGCTCTCGCCTGCCATCAAACCGCCGAAAGGCCGGCGCGTCATGGTCGAGCCAGGCGATTGCGCCGGCTTCAAACACCTTAGTGGGCCTGGAAAGCTCCTCGCGTGACGGCAAGGGGGCATCCAGACGGGCGGAAAGGACAAACGTCGTTGCCCCACGTCGCCGGCATGACCCGTCGATTGTCACCGCGCTGGAATGCGCGGGTCCACATACGAAGACCCAAAACGCGCAGGACAAATTCTCGCAAGCCCGGTCGGGCCTGGGGCTCGAAGTCCGTGAGCGGAGGCTAATGGCTATGGCCGATATTCGCCGCGAACAAGCCGCCTAGTGGGAAGACGCTATAGGAGGAAGCAGGTGGAGTTATCTTGCGTTGGGATCGGTGCTGGCCCGTCCAATTTGAGCCTTGCGTGTCAGATACACGAGCAAGTTGGGAAAGGGGCAGTGTTCCTGGATCGGCAGGTCGACTTCCGCTGGCATCCAGGCATCGCATTCGATTCCTCGGAGCTCCAGGTCAGCCACTTCAAGGACCTGGTCACTCTGGTGAATCCGCGATCAGCCTACACTTTCGTAAACTTCCTGCACGAGAACGGGCGTCTGTATCACTTCCTGAACGCACAGTTCGAAGCCGTGCTCAGAGTGGAGTTCGAACAATACCTGAACTGGGTCTTCCACAGGAACCCACTTGTGCGTGGCGGCGAGACAGTGCGCGAAATCCGCTTTGACGGCGAGTTTCAGGTGCGGACGGATAAGGCGGTTCTCGGCGCCAGAAACGTTGTGGTCGGCATTGGCAAGCAGGCGCAAATTCCGCCTCAATTTCAGGGCTGGATTGGACGCAACCTGTTCCACTCATCTGTTTTACTGCACATCCACCCTGAGGTGCGGAGAAAGCATGTCTGCGTGGTCGGCGGTGGCCAGTCGGGAGCCGAGGTGATGTTGCACCTTGTCGGCCTGCCGAACGAACGGCGGCCTGCCTCGATCACTTGGGTCTCGCAGCGCGAAAACTATCTGCCTCTGGACAACAGCCCGTTCACAAACGAGTTGTTCATGCCCTGCTTTTCGGATCGCTTCGCGGCGATGAGCGAGTCGCAGCGTAAGCTGCTCCTGCGGCGTTTCGTGCTTGCTTCGGACGGCATTTCGGAAAGCACGTTGCGCGCGCTCTATCAGGCGCTGTACCGCCATGCATTTTTCGAGCCATACCGATGCGACATCACACTGCGGCCGGGCTGCACCGTCTCGCACTGCATCAACGCCGGACCGGGTCACAGGCTCACCCTGCAGCATGGCATGGACGAGGTCGAAGAAGTCACGGCTGACATCGTCATCCTGGCCACCGGTTACGAGAACGCGGTCCCAAGCTTGTTGGAACCGATCATGGGCCGCTTGGAGCAGATCGACAATGAATTAGCTATTCGCGAGGATTTTTCGGTGAGCTGGGACGGACCGTGTGACAGACGCATCTTCGTACAAAATGCGAGCCTCGGGCAGCGCGGCCTGGCCGATCCGAACCTAAGCTTGCTGGCCTGGCGCGCGCGTCGCATCCTCGATAGCCTACTTGGGCGCGCGCCATGCGCGAACCTCGAGCATCCTGGCTTCATCACTCATACCTCGATCGAGAGCTGGCCCGACCACGGAGCCGAAGAAATGGGCAGTGGAATATGACTCGTATGCTTTTGATCATCGGCGGTGGCATCCTAGGAATGGTGCCCGCCTGCGCTGCGGCGAACCCCGGAGGCTTCTCCGATGTCATCGTAACCGACCAAGCCCTTCGACCAAGCGGCGCATCGCATCACTCTGGTGGGGTGCATTTCCCCTACGGTTGCCAAGGCCGTACCAAGTCGCTCACTCGAAAGACCGCCGTGGCCTTGGCGGCCATGGCTGGGTCGGCAGGTAGCGGATGGTGCCGGCCTTTGGCGATGCGTGTCGTGGTTGAACCGGGTGAAGCGATTGATCCGGCCCAGTTTACGGAACCCCTAGACCCGGCTGAGCCTGACATAGGCAGTCTCGCCCGAGCTTCTGCGGACAATATCCGCCGGAGCGGAACGCACTTGGCATCGCCTCCCTCGTCACGTGAGTCCGTCTCCGTGGACCCGCAACTTGATCAGCGCCCGACCGCCCTAATCGGCATGTCCAACCAAAACCAGTCTTTCCAACAGGAGGCTTTTCGCATGTTGACTGATGCACAAAGAGAAAAGTGGCAGAAGGACGGATACGTCAGGCTCGAAAGGTTCTTCGATCCAGCGGCTCAGGAAGATATCTCTACCTTTGTCGAAGATATGTCACGCTGGGTCGTCAGCGATGATAAATGGCTCATGTGGTTCGAGAAAACGACGGACAATCGAAAGATCACTTCCAAGATGGAGAATTTTCTCGACTTCCATGATCCATTGCGTCGTTTGCTCTTAGAAGATCAGCGCATAAAGTCAGCGGTCGAGGAGTTGCTTGGCGAAGATTCGCGCAGGCTCAAGGAGTTGCTGATTTTCCACTACCCCGACAGCGGCGGCTATCTCCCGCATCAGGACATTTATCACGTTCCACACAAACTCCCCGACCGCATGGTCCATGCGGTGGTTGCCATAGGCATCGACGACTCCGACGAGGAAAATGGCGGGCTTTTCTTCAGCCCCGGCAACCACAAGAAGGGGGTGTTTCCCATGGATGCCGGTGGGGTGATCGACCCTCAAGTTGCCGAAAAGTTCTCCTGGGAACCCGTAGTATGGAAGTCTGGCGACATCTTCATCTTCGACGATTACGCACCGCACTACTCACGACCGAACAAAAGCAATCGTTCTCGGCGGACACTCTACTTGGTGTTCCAGCGGGCTTCAACCGGCGGGCCGACCCGCGCTGAATATAACGTGCTTAAGCGCGCCCTTAACCCGCCCGAGGGGAAAGTGGCCGATCTCGACAATCTCAAGCCGCCAAATGGCATCTTCTATCGCGATTGAGCTCACGCAGGCCAGGCGGAGGCATGCACACGACTGATCGACCGCTCAAAAATGCGCGGACGGTATGGCCGTCTGATTTGCGGGCTCGCGGAGCATCGACCGCAGCCCGTTACGACGCTTTGGCACGTGGATTGCGGAGGTGGTCGCAGGCGGTCTTCTGTGCGCCTACAGCCCGACCAGTGCCCCCCTTGGTCGCCCGCTTGCCGGCCCCAGAGCTGCACTATCTCTGCCCGGGCCGCCAATGGTCAGACTGCCGTTTCTCTCCACGAATTGCACGGGAGGCTGTTGCGTTGGGAGCCGAAATCCCACTGCTTCAACAGGTTAGGTTGGTTGTCATGCGCAAGTACACGTTTTCTCGAACGGAGCTGTCGCGGGCGTTCGGTATCGACACGGCCACGCTTGGAACGGGCAGCGCTCGCACGGGGTTTTCATTCGGAAAGGTTGGACCCGGCGTCACATCCGAGCCCCATCGGCACGACGAAATCGAGGCCTTCGTGGTCCTGTCTGGTGCGGGCAAGGTCACCACCGACCGGGGGGAAATCTCGGTCGAGGCGGGCGATGTCGTTCTGTTTCACCCTTTTGAAGCGCATGTGCTGCGCAACGATGGGGACGAAGACCTAAATTTCGTCGATGTCTACTGGCGAGACGACGCCGCCGCTCATCATGTCGCTGCAAAGCTCACGGCTCCCCGCGCGCCGACTTTCGTCTTCTCCACGCCGCCGACGCCAAATGGCGATCTGCATCTGGGGCATCTTTCCGGCCCCTATTTCGGCGCTGATGTCTATACTCGTTTCCTGCGCATGAAAGGAGTCGAGGCCTATCACCTGACCGGAAGCGATGATTTCCAAAGCTACGTCGCGACACGCGCCGATGCCGATCAATCGACGCCGGCAAATGTGGCGCGCTACTATGCCGACGAGATTCGCGCCACGCTTGCACTTCTCGATTGTGAGGTCCACAGCTTCCAAGCCACGATGGGCGATGACGGTTATGGCGAGTTTCAAACCGCCTGTTTCCGCAGTCTTCTGAGCAGCACGGCGATAGATCTACGCCAGAGCCCTGCGCTTTTCGATGCCGTGACAGGCCGTTATCTTTACGAATCGGATGTTAGCGGCCTCTGCCCCGATTGCGGCGGCTCCGCGGGTGGCAACATCTGCGAGGAATGCGGCGCCCCAAACCTTTGCCACGACCTGCGTGCAGCCCAATCACGGCAGTCTACGGAGGCGCCGCTGGTCGGCTCCGTCCGCCGCGCTGAACTTGCGCTGGACCAATGCTTCGACAATGTCGACCGGCATCTAAGGGCGTCTGGGGTCCCGCTACGGATCTTGGATCTCTTCGCACGCGTACGCCGACGCGGGAAATTTTCAGTGCCCATTACCCACCCCTCGGACTGGGGCCTGCCGGCGGAAGGGTTCCCGGGGCAAGTGATCTGGGTCTGGCCGGAGATGGCCTTCGGTTTTCTTTACAACATCCAGGCGCTCGGCCGCTCGATGGGTCGCAACTGGAAGGCGGAGATGCCCGGCAACGACTGGCAGATTGTCCATTTCTTCGGCTTCGACAATTCGTTCTACCACGCGCTACTCTACCCCGCTCTTTACGCCGAGGTCTTCTCCCACTGGAAGCCACGCATCCGCTATCACGTCAACGAGTTCTACCTGCTCGACGGCAAGAAGTTCTCAACCAGCTGCCGCCATGCGGTCTGGGGCAAGGAGGTTCTGAGCCCAAAGACAGTCGACGTCGTGCGCCTTCATTTGGGCCTGACACGCCCGGAAGGTGAGCGGACGGATTTCACGCTGGACGCGCTGCGCCGCACCGAGAACGAGGTGTTCCAAAGCATCTGGCTGAACTGGCTTGAGGCGTTGAACCAGGAAATCAAGCAGGATTTTGCCGGCCGTGTACCCGATGCAGGCGACTGGAGCCCGGTCGACCGCGCCTTCTTTGCTCGCATAGAGATCTATCGCGCTGCGATGGAGCGCGCCTATTCGGACGAAGGCTTCTCGGTTCGGCGCGCGGCCACTCAGGTCTGCGAATTCGTGCGCGATTGCGTGATCTACCGCGGGGCGCGAGACTTTGCGGCGGCGCGACGTTTCTATCCCGCCCGCAATCGGACTTCGCTAGCCCTTCAGACGACGGCCGCTGCGATCCTGGCACCGACACTCGCTCCGCTGATGCCCCGCTTCGCCAGAACGCTGGCGCGAGGCATCGATGGCGCCTCAACCGAAACATGGCCCCGGTCCGTCCAGCGCCTTGCGCCCGGGACGCGCTTTGATCTCGGACCCGTGTTGGTGTTCTACGCCAAATCCGGCAATCCTCATCTCGATGACGAGGAAACACTATGAGCCCAAAGGTGCACCAGTGAGCTGTCCCCATCTCGACCAGATCTGCGCGGCAATCAAAGCCGACGATGCCAAATATCTTGACTCGCTGTCACTGGCGAGGGAAGCCGCTCTGAATGGCAGAGACTAGATTAGCTGACCTGAACCAACGCGTCGTCAAACAACCCTGGCCCGCCCCTTCAAGGACCGCTCGGCCGATCGCTTCCCAGCCCTTGCTGTTCGTGCCGAACCAACCTCTTCGGCATCGGGATTTCCGTCCTCCAGCCGGTCAAGGCTGTCATTCGGTTCGACCCGCTTGGTCAACCTGGCGCGCCCTGGACCGTGCGCCGATCACCAATGTGGATGCGAATGTGATGGTTCCTTCGATTCTGTCCGAGCGTGTACCGGCGCGGCAGTCAGCCGAAGAACAGCTGAGCTACTGATATCGGAATGTAGCAGGTCCAAATTCTGCCCCTGAAGGTCGCGTCCCCACAGGTGGTGTAGCTCGGCGGTAGCGAAGCCGCTCGCGAGCGCGCTCTCGATAGCGCTGTAGCGAGCGAGCGG
>NZ_JAMYTM010000063.1:0-11249 GCF_040322475.1 Mesorhizobium sp. M0140
CGAACAGGATGGAAACGAATCTCCATCCTGTTCGATAGGTCTTACCAGATCCTCATCCAGCCCAACTTAAGTGAACTGCATTACCCTTCGCGGGGCTGTTTTGCGTCTGCCGCAGGGCGCGGCCAAGCCCGCCACGCAACGATCAAGCCCGGCCGGCGCTCCGGCCCATTTCCATTCCTGCTATGTTGCACTGCGACAAAATTGTTTTATGTTGCACTGCGATAAAATTGTTGCATTGCGATATCGGCCTGCCCGGCCGACGTTGCGCAGGGGCTGGGCCTTGCACGAAGGAGCCGTCGTGGCAGCATCGTTCCGGTCGGACATACAAGGATTGCGCGCGCTCGCTGTCGGCGGTGTCGTCGCCTACCATTTCGGCCTCACCGCGCTCCCCGGCGGCTTTGCCGGCGTCGACATCTTCTTCGTCATCTCGGGCTGGCTGATAACAACCCACCTCATGCAGGAGATCGGCGAGACCGGCCGGCTCGACCTTTGGCGCTTCTATGCCAGGCGCGCGCGGCGGCTTCTGCCGGCAGCTTTGTTCGTCATCCTGGTTACGCTGGCCGCCGGCTACTTCATCCTGGCGCCGCAGGAGCAGGCGCTCTATTCGCGCGGCGCCATGTTCGCCTCCGCCTATGCCATCAATCTCTGGCTGCTGCGCTGGTCGTTCGACTATTTCGCCGCCGACGCCACCAGCAATCCCTTCATCCACTTCTGGTCGTTGTCGGTGGAGGAGCAGTTCTATCTGGCCTGGCCGGCGCTGCTTCTGCTGGCCGCCTGGCTGCGGCCGGGCCGGCGAACGGCCGCAGCCGTGATCGGCGTTGCCGGCCTTGCCTCCTTCGCCGCCTGCCAGTGGCTGACCAGCGCGGCGCCGGCCTGGGCCTTCTATTTCTCGCCGCTGCGCGCCTGGGAGTTCGCTGCCGGCGGCCTGGCGACGCTGGTCCCCATGGCTTTGCTGCAGCACCGCATCTGGCTGCGGGCCGCACTTGGCTGGCTCGGCCTGGCGCTGATCGCGACCGCCTATCTCCTGTTGAGCGAAGACCTGCCCTTCCCCGGCTGGTACGCGTTGCTGCCGGTAGCGGGCACCGTGCTGGTGCTGCTGAGCGGCGTCGGCGGGTCGCAGACCAATAGACGGACCGGCTGGCAAGCCCTTGGCCCGGCTACCGCGTTGTCCCTGCCGCCCTTGCAATGGATCGGCACGCTCTCCTATTCGCTCTATCTCTGGCATTGGCCGGTCATCGTCTATGCCGGGATGCTGGCGCCGGACCTTTCCGTGCCGCAGCGCCTTGGCTGTGGCGTGCTGGCGCTCGCGCTGTCGGTGCTCACCTATCATTTGATCGAAGACCCGGCGCGGCGCGGCGCCTGGATGGCGGTGGGCGCCCGCGCCTTTCCCAGGGTCATTCCAGACGCAAAACCGCTTCGCGCTTTTCCCGGCCTTGTGCTGGTTCCCGCGCTGATGCTGACCGGCACCGGCGTGGCGGTCGCCTATGCCAACGCGCATCTGGCCACGCGCAATATCGGCCCCGAGCAGCGCGGCATCGAGCAGGCGGTCGAAAGACCTTCCATCGCGCGGGCCGTCGACAAGAACTGCCTGGCCGACTTCCAAACGGTGACGCCGAAACCCTGCATGTTCGGCCCGGCCGATGCCACCCGCACCATCGTGCTGTTCGGCGATTCGCACGCCGACCAGTGGTCGACGCCGCTGATCGAGGCGGCCAAGCGCAACGACACAAAGGTCATCACCTATCTTAAATCATCGTGCCGCGCCTCGCGGCTCTCCACCTTCAACACCGTGCTGAAGCGCGACTACACCGAATGCGACGCCTGGCGCGAGCAGGCCATATCAGAGATCATCCGCCGCAAGCCGCGCCTGGTGGTGATCTCCGAATTTTCCATCGGCAATCTGACCCGCGACCTGCCCGCCGCCGAACGCACCGCCGAAGTAGCGCGCTGGCAGGCCGGCCTGCGCTCGACCTTGCAGGCCTTCAGCCGGGCCGGTGTCGAGACGGCTGTTATCCGCGACACGCCGATCAACGCCAGCTTCGCCGGCTCCTGCGTGGCGCGCACCCTGTGGTGGCGCGAAGCCCCCTCGCCGCACTGCGATACGCCAAGGGCGGACGCCGCCAACGACAGCACCGCCGCCGCCGAGCGCGCCGTGGTGACCAGCGTACCCGACACCCGCTACATCGACCTCACCAACCAATTCTGCGGCCCGACCACCTGCCACGTCGTCATATCAGGCAAGCTGGCGTTTCGTGACAGGCACCACCTGGCGACGGGCTTTGCCGAGACACTGGCGGGGCCATTGGAGAGGGCCTTGTTTTAGGCGCCTGGGTATCTGCGCCCGGTCCGCATTGTTCATCACATCTTGAGAATCTGTGGAACGGGCTTGATCACGGATCCGGCCGGCATCGCCGGTCGGATCCATTTCACCCCTCACCGCCTCATCATCATCATCCCGTAATGCACTGCCAACAAATCCAGCCCCACCTTCAGCAGCTTCGTCACCACGTTCCGGCCCTCGCCGGTCTGCTCGGCCAGGCGCTTGAGGGAACCGTCCGCGCAGCAGACTTGTCGCACCACGGCGGCCACCTCCCAATGGCCTAGCGCTCTTGTGGCGACGGCATAGGCCCTGCCGGCGTCGAGAACGCTGTCGGCGATGCCGCCGCCATCGCGGCCACCGTCGACGCGCTCGGTCCAGCGCATCGGCTTGACATCAGCCTGCTGGCTGCAGCGGAAATCCTCGCGGTAGCGCAGGCCTGCCTCGCGCTGCTGGCGCGACAGCGAGGTGATGCCGATAAGCGCATCGATGGCGCGCACCCGCACGATGCCGCCGGTCGCGGCGTAGCCGTCATTCGACACTTCGTAGACACGGGCAGCCTCCAGCGTCCCCGCCGCCAGCCGCTTGCGGCCGAAGGCGTCATCCCTGAGCGCGAAATCATGGCCGACCTCGCGGCGTATGCGCACCTGCTCGGCCTCGCCCTTCGGCAATTTCGGCGCCTGCGGTTTTGCGGGTTTGGTCTTTTTGCTCATGGGAGACTCCTGGTTGGGTCGGATGGTGGGAGGCCGGCAAGTGGCGATCCTTCGCGCGCCCTCTGCCCTGCTGGGCATCTCCCACGTGGTCGGCAGAGCGGAGCGGGACGCTGTTCCTTTGGCCTTCAATGAACCGGAGGTCATCGCCCTCTTCGCCGCCGCGCCAGCATCCTTGCCGACCGGCATCCAGGCAGATGGAACCGGCGCGAGCTTTTCGACGTTATGTCGCGTCCATGCCAAGGGGAGGTTCGCCGATGACAGCCTTCATGCCGGTTACCGTGCGCTTTTGCGATAATAAAACCATGCTGGTCAGTTCGGTGGCCGGGGCCGCCGAGGCACTGCGCCACCAATGGCCCGACAAGACAGCACCTGGTTATCTCGAGGCGACGCGGCTGGTTACGCTCGCCGTCGAAGGCACCTGCTGCCAGCGCATCGCATTCGACGCCTTCACCAGGGCGGCCAAGCAACAGAACATACTGGTGGCCAGGCCCAAAAGCCGCGCCCATGACTGGCTGAACGCGGTGGCTAGTCCATGAGGATCGCCAGCCAGCCGAAAAATTGATGCAACCGCCCGCCAGCGGGGCGCGTTTAAGGATGCGGTAGACAGAGCCGCGCGCAAAGCGAAGGTGAACGCGGTGGGTACGATGAAAACCGGAGTGCCGCTCAAAGTGCGGGTGGAGGATGAGGTCGAAGAGATCGACAGCGTCAGCGAAGCCGCCGATTTTCTGCAGCGCTGGCCGCTGGAGCGACGCGGCCATGTCTACCGCAGCGCGCTTAACGCCTGCAGCGCGGCGATCGCCGCGCAGATTTCCGAAGCCGACGCCATGAAGGTGTTTACCGGCTTTGCCCGGGTGACCGGCATATTGATCGCCGAAGGCAACCCGGCGATGGCGATGGACGCAAGGAGCATGCAGAGCCGCACGCCCAAGCAGGGCCGGCAGATGCCGAAGTAAGGTTCTGGCGATTTTGCTCCGGGCTTGATTCATCTCAGATCCTCCACCTCTGTGCGGCGAGGCAGCCCCCTCACCCAGCCTCCGCTTCGTTCGGCTGACCATTCCGGGGCGAGCCACGTGTCTCGCCCGTCCTTCGGACCCCGAGGGGAGAGGAGACTTGCACCGTCGGTGCCCTCCTCTTCTCCCAGCGGGGAGAAGGTGGCCCGAAGGGCCGGATGAGGAGGCTGGCGCAGCAACGGGGGAGCGGGCTCATCCCGCCACAAATACGCGGCGCTGGAAGCGCGCCTGATGATAGGTGCAATAGCTTTTCAGCGCCGTGGTGCGCATGCCGCAGCACAGCATATCGGCGCCCGGCCGGCTGCCTGGCGCATCGTTTTCAGAATCCTCCTCCACCGTCAGATCCAGCGGCGCGCGGCAGCGTGAAAACAGGCAATCGACGAAGCGCATCGCCACGCCATGCGGCTGCCGGCCGATGGCCGCGCGCGGCGGCGCCGGCACCTCCAGGCGATAGGCTACGCCGTCGGCGATCAGCACGCCCGCCTCGCGCACGAACGAATGGGCGCGCCTGGGCCGGGCCACTTCATGCGCATGGATATCCTTGGCGGCAAGCACGCCATGCATCTTGCCGACGGCAGGCGTCGCATTCGCCGACATGCCATCGGCCCGCTTGCTTCCAGCGCGCTTGCCCCCGGCCTGTCTGGCTCGCGGCGGCGGCCCCTTGCCATTGGCAAAGCCGATCGCGCCCAGCATGGCGTTACGATGCACGATGCCGATGATGGCGTCGCGCGACACCGGACTGCCACGCAGCGCGGTGAACGCGACTGCAATCCTGGAGGCTGAAAGCCCGTCCTTCAGCCAGCGGCCGATCTCGTGCAATTCCGCGTCGCTATAGCTTGCCATATACCAGCTCCATCCAAAGTTCGGCCGCGCGCCGTCGGGCAGCGTCAAGGTTCGACCCGGTGGCCGGGCCGCAGTCAGGTTGTTTTTCAAGAGCCGGCTGTCAGCCGGCCAGCCTCAGCCGGATTGGGCCGATTTCCCGCCGGCAAGGTGCAAAAGCCGCGCCTCGGCCGTGTTTCTGTCCAGGGCGGAAACCGCCCTGCCCGTTAGCCTGTCCAACAGGATGACGGTGCCGTCCTCGGTGCGGATGCAGGATCGGCCAGCCGAAAAAACAGCGCCGGCGCCATGCCGGCCGAATTGGGGACCGGAGCCGCTGGGAGCGGCGGCTCCGGCCGTTCCGGTCGCCGGAAACAGGCGGACCGGACCCGAGGCTGGTGCAGTCAAGCACTGAGCCTCGGGCTTCACCCCGGCCGGGGAGGAGGACGGCCGGGGCGGAAGGGAATGGGCGGCGGTTATGACCGCCGGATGCGCCTCGCGTGAGGCCGGCGACTCGGCGCCATCAAAGCTGGACAGGTTTTGCATGACCGGATATAAGCATAACTCGAAAATATATGCAAGCCATTCTTTCATAGACGAGAGCCGCTTTCATCGCTCACATGGGCGCCATGGCAAAAACGGAACTGTCGATCAAGGTCGGGGCGGCGATCCGCAAGGCGCGCAAGCAGCGCGGCCTGGTCATGCGCCACATTGCGGAGCACAACGACACCGATGTCGCCGCCGTCGGCAACTGGGAAACCGGCCGCAATCTGCCCAAGACCGAGAACCTCCTGAAGACCGCCGCCTTCCTGCGCGTCGACCCGGTGGCGCTGGGCCAAGGGCAGGTCGTGTTTCTCGACGATGCCGGACCGGTCGCCGACGCGGAGATCGTCACCGATGCCGGTCCGCTGCCCGCCGGTTCGATGGATATCGAGGTGCTAGGCGCGGCCGTCGGCGGCGACGATGGCGATTTCACCTTCAACGGCGAGCCGGCAGGCTACGTCCAGCGCCCGCCGGGCGTGCGCAACCTGCCGAAGGTGTTCGCCCTGCACGTGCTCTCGGATTCCATGGTGCCGCGTTACGAGCCCGGCGACCTGATCTATTGCGGCGGCCGCGACGCGGTGCCCGGCGACCACGTGGTGATCGAGACCTTCCCCGAAGAAAACGAGCGCAACGGCAAGGCCTTCATCAAGAAGCTGGTCAAACGCACGGCGGGCGAGTTGGTGGTCGAGCAATACAATCCGCCGAAGACGCTGACCTTCAACCGCTACGCCATCAAACATGTCTGGCGCGTGATTTCGCTGAAGGAATTGCTGGGGTATTGAGGAGCGCTTCTTGCCTTCTCCCCTTGCGGGGGTGAAAGGCGGTCCGCACAGCGGACGAAAAGCCAATTGCTTGGCTTTTCGAGCCTTGAACGCCCTGAGCTTGCGAAGGGCCGGGTAGCGCAGGATCCACCTGCCGGGTCCCCGCTGCTTCGCAGCGCCCCGGCGTTCGCTGGCCTTTGATCGTGCCACTGGCACGATCAATTCGCTTACGCGAACCGGCCGTTCACCCTTTCGACAAGACTCAAGCCCGCCGCGCTCCCTCCAGCGGCACCTCGCGATCGCTCAGCATCTGCGCTTCGCTACGCACGCGCTGGCGCTCGTCGATGAAGGCCGCCTGGATCGTAACGGTCGCCCCCGGCAGTCCGTCGGCACGGCAGGCCGAGCAGACGATGCGGCCCGACAGAGCGGCAAGCGGCGTGTTCCTCGTCACGCCGAACCGCTTCAACTGATCGGGCCGCCACCAACGGTTGCGGCCGCAATCCGCGCACTCGACCGAGATCGAGGCGACATGCGCCATTGTTGGTTCCCTGCCCGGCAATGCCATCGCCCCTGCCTCGTCTTTGTTCCTGATTTGTTCGCATATTCCTGTGTTTTGCGCCCGGAGTCGAGTCGCAGTTTTCAAACTTTCCCAGAAGTTTTTCTTCTAAGGTAATTTGAGTTATGCTTTCACGCTGGATATGCAAATGTGAGTCGGAGCACGAACCCGCCCATTGCATCAAACCCGGGAGCGATAATGGACGCCCTTGCCGCCGATTTTGCCCGTTCCTGCGGTTACGCCGGCGACAGCCTGGCCCTGCTTGAAGCCTTCGAAGCCATCCGCCGCAACGGCATCGCCCACGCCCGTCAGGATCACGTCAGGCGCAAGGCGGTGATCGACGCGTTGAAACCGTCGGAGGCGCTGTTCCTGGCCGCGATTGGCCCGGCCCTCTCGGCGGAGGAGGCCATCGAGGACGCCGTCCGCTTCATAGCCTGCTGGCGCAACATACCGCGCTGGCGCCAGGAGCGGCGCCTGCCCGACCTGATCAGGGCCAAGCAACAGCGGCTGGTGGCGCGGTATTTTCGTCGCCATGGCCATCTTCTATGGGCGCGCGAAGCAGCGTGAGGCTGGACCAGCCATTTGCGGGTTCCATCAGCAATTTTTTCTTTCTAGACTGCGCAGGGGTGGCTGATCGTCGACGTGCATAGTTTGGAATGTTCAAGACTGCCCGCTTAAAATTTCAAACCTGGATAACGGCCGGCGCGGGAACCATCGCCGCCCTGTTCGTCGCCGGCCTGATGGGCGCGTTCGGCGCCCTGCCCCCCCACGCCCCGCCGCAATTGCCGCCCGATGCCGGCATCGATGCCGGGCGTTGGCATCTCAAGCCGGTGCGTGCATATGTCAGCCGCGCCAAGGTCTATGGCGTGCCGCTGAAACCAGGCCAGAAGGCGCTGGTGCTGGAGGTCGACCTGACCAATCGCACGGCGCAATCCGACAAGGCCTATTTCAATGTCTTCACGCCGGACGGACTCGCTCTGCTCGACGGCCTGCCGATGATCGCGCTGACCCGTGATTCGACTCTGACGCCGGAACTGCATCCCGGCATGACCGAACGCATGGCCTATGTCTGGCCGCTTGCCGGCGACGCCATCGTGCCGGCAAATCTCAGCTTCGGCATCATCGCCGAGCTCTTCAAGCCGCGCGACAACCTTTACGGGACGCCCGGCTGGTTCAATCCCACTCGGCTCGGCACCGTCACCTTGCCCGTCGTCGACCTGCCCGTGGCAGACTCACGGAAAGGCGGCTCATGAATATCCGGGCCATCGGCAATCTCCTGATCCTCGCCACCACCGTGGCGCTGAGCTACGGCATGCAGGTGTCGAAGCCGCATTATGCCGAGCTCACCGCACCGATCCCGGTCGACGGCGCCGTCCACGACACGGTGCGGGCGCGCAGCTTCGCTGTCCGCCTCGACAGAGTGGTCTTTGCCCGCACGCTGAAGAGCGACCAGTTCGGCCAGGAGAAGCTTTTGACGACCAGCGGCCTGTGGGCGGTGGTGACGACCAGTCTCACCGCCACCAGCACCTCCACCACGGTCGCCGACGGCACCTGGCAAGGCCCGACCGGCCTGCGCTACCACCAGAGCGAACGGCTGGGCTACCGCCAGGACATGCCGCCGCATTCCATTGATCCGGGGTTGGAAAGACGCGGCCTGTTCATCTTCGAGATGCCGCCCGACCAGATCCCCGGCGCCAGCCTGCTGGTCGCCGCGCGCCGGTTCGGCCCGCTCGACGCCCAGGCCCGCATCAGCCTCGACGCGGTGCCGACCGGCGCCGATGGCCAGCCAGCGGATGTCTTGCCGCAATACGATCTTGATGCGCGACTGTAGGAAGGGGCGCGCAAGCCTAACTGCCCATGACCTGGCGCAGCAATGCAATCACTTCCGCAACAGAAGGACCTTCGACAGGGGGTGGATCGGCCCGCTCACAAAATTCCCTCCAAATAAACAGCGTGAGTTCCGCGCCATCGGTGCCCGGTTCGCTTGACGCATCAGTGAACTGTTCAAGGATCGATATCGATGGTCGGACCAGAAGAGCCGTTCGACCCAGTCATAGACAGGTATCAGGTGAAAATGGAACGAATGACCCGGAGAATGGCCGTAGCGACTGATGTAGAGCCGGTTAGGCCGCAGCCGCGACGTCAATGCCTTCTGAGCTTCCGCAAGCAATGGGCCCAATTCGGCCAGAGCCGCTTGCGGCAGTTCCAAGAGGTTGTTGGTCGGCAGCTTGGAACCAAGCACCAGGTACCCGGGCAGAGCAGAGTCAGTCCGGTGGCTCAGGAGCCAGAAATCCGTCGCGGAAATCTGAAACGGTTCGGGACTCTGCAAATTTTGTTCTCCGATGCAGGGAGCTCAATCGTTTCAGAGTAACCCAGCTTGAACCCAAAGCAATTCCGCAGCGCAGTTTGCGCTCGAAACTCTCAACACTGAGCAAGACCAAGGCAAAGGCATGACCGCAGTTTCGACCGATCTCGAACCAGCCGCCGACGAAGGCCGAGAGACCGAGAAAAAATGGCGCCGGCGCGGTCTTGCCGCGCTCGCTATCCTGCTGCCGCTGACGCTGGCCGAGACCAGCTATGACAGCGTCCGTGAATGGCTGCACGGCGACGACCTCATCGCCAGGGATGTCGAGTTCGGCCAGTCCGTGCCATTCGGCGGCAGCGAGTGGCGGCTGGCCGATCTGCGCGGCGGCAAGGCCGGCCGCTTGCCCGACCACGCCTTCGCCGTCATCGCCACCTTTGCGGTAACGGTTGGCGACCCCGATCTGCAAAAACAGTGGCTGGGCTGCAAGGTGATACTGACCGACGCCGCCGGGCGCCGCTGGCTGTCCGACTTCATCTCCGGCGTCGGCCTGCCGGACGGCGTGATGAACTGCACCTCGGCGATCTTCTCCGGCGCCAAGAAGGGCGAAATCATCACCGTGGGCGAAACCTTCATCGTGCCCGAGGACGCCATCAAGACCATCCGCCCGGCTGTCGGATTGGGCAGCGAGCGGCCGTGGTTCCTGCGCTTTCAGAGGCCGCCGAAGTGAGCGTCCTTCTCCCCGTAAACGGAGAGAATTCACTTCCCCGCCCGCTTCGCCATCGAAAACGCTGTCTCCAGCACGGCGGCGAGAAAGCATATGCGCAGCGGCTCGATCAGGATGCCGGTGGAGGAATCCTGGAACGGGCTGCCGAACAGCAGCGTCACGCCATGCGAAAAAATCTGCCAGACGTCGAGCTCGTGCGGACCGATCAGCCGCGTCGTGCCCAGCCATAGCCAGGCAGCGCCCCAGTCGAGCAAGCGGTAGCCGACGACCAGCGTGCACAAAAGCACCAGACTGGAGCTGACTGTCAGCCGAACCCCGTTGGCGATCGGCAGATAGCGCGAGCGGTAACCGGCGATGAAATGCTCGACGAAATCACGCAGGAATTTCGGCAGGCCGACATAGCGCCGGCCGGCGCGCTCCAGCCGGCCGTGCACGCGCATCAGGGCGGCATCGTCGCGCACGTCATAGCCATAGATCAGCGCCGCCATCACCAGCCAGATCAGCGGCAGCAACATGAAGAAGAACAGGTTGACGGCAACCGTCGATGGCGCGATCGACTCGACCGGCACCATGGGGGCGGCCGAGGCCATCGGCACCGGGTTCGCCAGCCCGTCCACTGAGGCCTGCAGGGCCGACCAGAAATTGCGGCTCATCAGCCATTGCAGCGCCGAGTCCTTCCAGCGGCTGATCACATAGAGGCCAACGAAGATCCAGTTGGTCTCGCAGATCACCACGACGATCTGCCAGAACGAGGCGGCTTTCGTTTTCGTCTGCATGAATTTGGCCAGCCGGTGGATCAGCCAGGACACCGCCACCGAGACCAGCAGCCAGCGCGAATCGAGCACGTCGAGCACATTGGCGCTCTGGCCGAAATCGGCCTGGTCGAGCGTGGCGCGCGAATATTGGCGAACGATGTCGCCCAGAAATCCCCAGGCCGCGTAATAGGCGAAGAACGGCAGCAGCGCGATGGTGATCATCCGCACCAGCCGCGAGCCGCGCCGGTCCACAGCACCCGGCTCCTTGACGGCTTGCGCCTCGGTGGTTGCGGCCTTGTCCGCGCTGCGCTGCGCGGCCAGCACATGCGGCAGGCCGGGGCGCAACACATGGAACATCGCCACCGTCACCACCAGCTGCGCCAGCGCCACCAGCGTCAGCATCGCCAGCCCGGCGAAGTGATTGGCCAGCGCCACCTTCGCCGCGAGCTGCATGAGGAGATCGCCGACCAGCACGCCGGCCAGCACGAGTGCCACGAGTTGCGGCCAGAACCGCCGCAGCAGCGAAAAACTCAAGGTGATCGGTCTGATGATATCGGCAAACATGAGGTTCTCTCACGATGCCACCCGCCCCAGGTCTTTCTAGCAAAGCATGCTTGTTTTGCAAGAATGGGGGTCCCTAGCAAGCGCAGGTGCGAGGCACCCCCCTTGTATCTACACGAGAGAGATTTCGTGGGATTAGAGCGATTGAGCCAAGGTCCGGGCGGCCGCCCGGACCTTGGCTTGGCGAA
>NZ_JAMYTM010000064.1:0-8515 GCF_040322475.1 Mesorhizobium sp. M0140
AGGCGCAGCCCGATGCCAATTACCCGAGGACCGTCAGCAAGGTCGGCAAGGCTCCCCCGCAGTACCCGGACTCGACGACGAGTGATGACGCACCGTGCCGCATCAAGGGGGGCAAGGGGTGGGTAATTACCCGGTGAGTGCCCTTGTCGGAAACGGCAATCGCAATCGTATCCTGATGAACATCGAGGCCAATGTACTTTGTTGAAATGGACATGCGCTCCTCCTTCTGTTGCGCGATCCTCAGTCGCAACGTCCAGGAACCCCCATGCGCGGGGCAAGCGACCATCATCGGGTCTATTGAGGGCGGCTCGCGAGCGGCTTCGTTACCCTCGAGCTACTCCACCCGGCGGGGCCCGACCTACTGTAGGGTTTGTCGAGTCAGCGACACAGTGGTGTTCGGCCTGCTCCTGCGTACCCATCCAATCGATTGGTGAACCTGAACAAAACATTTTGCTGCCAACCTGGCATGACTTTTGAAGGTCCCTCATCAGGTGGCGCTAGGGGTTCCGACCCGATGGATAGTCAGGTCTGCCTCAGATCCCCATTGACTGCGCATTTTTACGAAGCTGCCCTGGCCTGCCGACGGCGGCGCATAGAGCCTCTGTCTTGTGCACCGGTGACAACGCAATGAAGGAAACACGATGGGACTCCCGCGGATTGCGGTCGAGTTAAGCCGATTTCTCGACCAGACTGATGGTATTGCTCAATCCGAACAGTTGTTCGAACTGTTGTCTGCTTTTACGCTGAGTTTTGATTGCCCCTGGATCGCCTATGGTCCTCTTGCGCCTGATCACCAAAAGGTTTTGAAGCCGGCCCAACCCGATTCGGCGGTCATGTTGAATTACCCTGATGAATGGAAGGAGCGCTACTTGGAAATGGGTTATGACAGAATAGACCCGATCATCAAGAAAGGTCGAAAGGGGGTGGGCGCCTTTCGATGGAGCGAGGTGTACAAGGATGAAAGCACGACCGAAAACGAACGGCGTGTTTTAGACGAAGCAGCGACGTTCGGCTTAAGGTCAGGCGTTACTGTTCCATTGCACGGCCCCGCAGGCAGCTTTACGATCATGAGCTTTGCTCAACCTTGGGACCGCGAATTCCAAAATAAAACAATCACCTACTTGCAACTTGCCGCGCTACATTTCCATCTGAAGGTTACGAGATTGGATAATTTGAGCGTATTGAAGCAACATAACCTTTCTTTTAGAGAAAAGGAGTGCATTCTGTGGGCAGCTAGAGGTAAGTCGTCATGGGAAATAGGAACTATTGTAGGAATTTCTGAAAATACGGTAAACTTCCATTTAAAGAAAGTGATGCATAAGTTGGATGCGGCAAGCAGAACAGTCGCTGCGATAAAAGCAGTGAACTTGGGAATTATTGATGTATAGAAATATTACATAGTAACTCGTCAAGTGGCGATCGGTATGCCATGGTGGGAGAAAAGCACGAGGTCTTTATGATCTTCCGGTGCCTCGACGACGGTTGCGCGGCAATTTTCTTGAACCCTGTCTTCTCGCAGCGCAGCCAAAGGATGTCGAGATCGGGGTTGATGCTGCCCGACGCCTTCCATCTCCGCGGGTGGAAGCTGCATTTTGATGGAGCCGGAAAGTTGCCGGCGAGCAGCGGTGCACACTATCCGCAGATTGCGTCCGATTTGATGTGCAAAAAGCAAACATTGCTGTGATCTTTCGAAGCTGCCTCGGAGGTGCCGCTATCGCTCTCAACATCTCGGGATTGCATCGCCGGTGCTCTCGAGAATGGAAGTCCGGTACAGGACAAATAGCGGAGGTTCCCTGTGGATCTCCAAGTGGGATGACGTCGCCCGTGTGAAATACTCGGGATGAAGGGAAGGGCAAATCGCGGCGGCTCCTCACAACGTTTTACCGAGCCGCCCCGTGTAAGTTTCAAGGTCCTTCAACGACGCGCGCCTACATCGCGGGATGCAGGCGTTCCTCTGGGACAGACTACCAGCCTTAGTAGGTTCGTTGCTCGCATTTGTCACGTAGATGAGAGGAGCCATTCTGGGAGATAGCATCATGCAAAATAAGTCCTGCTGAACGGCGCACGTTCTGGCTGCCGCTGTTTCGCGTAGCTGATGCAATTTGACAAGCATTCTTGGTCATTAAACCACTTACCTGCGAAGGAGACCACCATGGGCGGAGTGATAGGCGAGCCATGTGACATGCGGAATCTCGAAGCCGAAAAAATGAATACCGACATTTTCACGGCTCATGAGTCTAACGTTCGTCGCTATGGGCCGTCTTTTCCCACGGTCTTTACGAAGGCCCTTGGGGCGACAATCTGGGACGAGACCGGCAAGCCTTTTATCGACTTCCTTGTAGGATCTGGCGCGCTCAACTACGGACACAACAATCCGACTATTATGGCGCCAGCAATTGAATATCTCGCTGGTGGGAATATTCTTCTGTCGCTAGACATGTATACAGCGGCAAAGCGTGACTTCATCGAAGCGTTTGTCGATGGGATTCTGAAACCCAGGGGCCTTTCTTACAAGATACAGTTTCCTGGGCCGACCGGCACAAACGCTAACGAAGCGGCGCTAGCGCTGGCGCGAAAATATACCGGCCGCTCGAGCGTCATGGCCTTCACAAATGCGTACCACGGCATGTCGCTCGGCTCTCTGGCGGTGTCGGGTTCGGCGTCGACCAGGGAACTGGGCGGCGTTGCTCGCCACGATGTGATCCGTGTCCCCTACGATGGCTATGCAAACCAAGCTATCGATTCCGCGAGTTACATCGACGGCGTTTTGGGCGACCCGGGGAGCGGCATAGAAAAGCCTGCCGCAATCATTCTGGAGACTATCCAGGCAGAAGGCGGCATGAACACCGCATCCGCAGCTTGGCTCACAGAAATTCAGCGCATTTGCCGTAAGCACGACGTTGTTTTGATCGTCGACGACATTCAGGCAGGTTCAGGCCGAACGGGCGATTTCTTTTCGTTCGAGGTCGCGAAAATTGAACCCGACATCGTGTGCCTTTCGAAATCGCTGAGCGGTTCGGGTAATCCGCTCTCCATTGTTCTGATCCGCCCCGACATGGACATATGGAAGCCCGGAGAACACAGCGGGACCTTCAGAGGCAACAATCTCGCCTTCACGACTGCAGGGGCCATGTGCAAAATGTGGTCCGAGAGGCAGTTTACTGCAGGCGTCGAGCGGACGGCCGCCAACCTTCAAAGACACCTTGATCACCTCGTTGCGAAATTCCCCAAGTGCATCGAACAAAAGCGCGGCCGTGGTCTGATGACCGGCCTCAAGTGCCGTTCGCAGGCCGTTGTCGGCCGTGTGCACGATGTCGCATTCGAAAATGGCCTGCTGATCGAATCTTCAGGACCAAATCGCGACGTCATTAAAGTCCTCCCACCGATAACCATCACCGATGACGAACTCGATCATGGCATCGCCATCCTTGATCACGCACTAAAGGAGCAAGCCAATGGAGACTAATCAAGTATCCCAAGCCCCAGCCATCTCGCCTGTCGAGATCAGAGAGCGAACCGGCTCGATCAGCACTGCGGAGATCATCTCAGTCCTGAAAGGTGAGATCACCGCTCTGCACATCAAGCAAGCTTTCAGCACCGAAATAGCCGAGGAGATCACCGCGAACTTTGTTGGCAGTCCCGGTCTCCAGGAGCGTAAAGATGGCGTCCCTGGACAATATGTCGGCGCTTCCCATTACAGGAAGGATGCAGCCAGCTATTTCTCGGAGTCGAAAAATGCGAAACCGTCCGTCGACGGCCTTTTTGAGAATTTCGTTGATCCGGTCCGAGCATTATTCGACGCGTTGAAGCGCGAGCTTCACGACCAGGGCATTGAATTGCGGCTGGCTCGTTCGGAGCACGGTCTGGCTAATGTTTGTCGCGCTCTCAGCTGGTCTGGCAGCGGCACATTTTCCTTGGAGCCCCACGACGATGTCGCTCAAGTGTTATGTGCTGGGAACGATTACGAGCTTTCTGCGGTGGCGCACAACACCGTCGCAGCGCTCAACTACTACCCCAGCATGGCCGAGGAAGGTGGCAATCTGCGGCTCTGGAGCCATAAGCCGACAGTTGCGGACCGAAAGTCCCAGGGTGTGGAGACCACGGGCTATCCCTACTCGACAGCGTATCTCGAGGCCGTTCCTTGTCGCGACTTCCAACTCAGGGCCGGAGATATCGCCCTTATCGACGGCGGTTTCGTTCACGGGGTTACCGGTCAATCCGGAAACGGAAAGCGTCGCCTAGTGCTGAACAGCTTTTTCGGGTTTGCGCGGCCGGATCTTGTTCTCTGGTGGACCTGAAGTTGGATGTCGCGGCGACTGACCGACCTCGCCGCCTATCCCGCCCGCAATCGGACTTCGCTCGGCCTCCAGACGACGGCCGCTGCGATCCTGGCACTGACACTCGCTCCGCTGATGCCCAGGTTCGCCAGCACGGTGGCGCGCGGCATCGATGGCGTTTCGACTGAAACCTGGCCCCGGTCCGTCCGGCGCTTTGCGCCCGGGACGAGCTTTGATCTCGGACCCGTGTTGGTGTTCTACACCGGATCCGGCAATCCTCCTGTCAATAAGGGGAAAGCCCCTATATGTTATCCCGATCTCGAGAGATCTGCGCGGCAATAAAGCCGATGATGCCAAACATCTTTACTCGCTGCCACTGGCGCCCAAAGGCCGCTACCAGACGGTAGAGACCAGACTGGCCGATCTGAACCAGCGCATCGTCGACGCGCTGGCCCCGTGCCTTCGACGATCGCTCGGCCGATAGCTGGTCGACGGTCAGGGCAAGCGGGTCCGTTTGTGCGTCCGATCCGCCATTCGCTGGTTGGCGGCCTCGCCGATGATAGCTCCGTGAGCGCCGGGATGAGCCAATAACTGAGTCAAATCGCGCGCCGAACCTGAGTCGCGCATGCACCATGTTCAGTATAAGGCGCAGCGAGTGCATCCATAGCTGCCACCTACCGACCCTAGTAGTTTTTGAGAATCTGGTTTTTGCATAGTTTGTGGGCGGTCCTCGCGGGCTATACGCAGGGGCGCTTGACGCGATCCCAAGGAGAGGTGTCGTGATCTACAGCATCCCTCATCGAACAGCTTGAACTTAGCAACATGGTGGTAGGCACATGAGCGTAACCGTTCTGAAATTCGGAGGATCATCTTTTCTGGATCCTGAAGATTACCGTCGAGTTGCAGAGCATCTAGCCGAGCGACTGGCGGCCGGCGAAAACAAAATAGTCGCCGTGGTCAGCGCGATGTCTGGAATAACTGCCAACCTGAAAGCAGTGATGCTCGGCATCAACAAACAAGCATCACCATCGAACCTCGATGCGGCACTTGCAACCGGAGAGATGCTCAGTACCTACCTTCTGGAGGCAGCCGTCAACCGGCTAGGGATTTCCGTATTGTCTCTGAATGGCTATTCCCTTGGAATACGCACGAATTCGGACTTCGGTCGCGCGTCAATAGAATGCGTAGACCCTGGACCAATTAAGGCTGCATTGCAGAAACATGACGTTGTCGTTGCCGCTGGCGCCCAGGCAGTTGATCAGTCCGGGAGCTTAACGTTTCTGGGCAGAAACAGCTCCGACCTGACAGCCGTCATAATTGCGTCCATGTTAGAAGAGCAAACTTGCGAAATCTATTCGGATGTTCCGGGAGTCTATACGGCAGACCCTTATCTTGTCCCAGAGGCACAATTGATCCCGGAGATTGCCTATGCGACAATCGCGCAAATGTCGCGCCACGGTGCAAAGGTACTGCATCACAGGGCAGTGGAATACGCCGAAAAGCACGCGCTCACGGTTGTTTGTAAATCTCTCACCAGCGACGGAGCCGTCACGGGGACTATCGTAACAGGCCATGGGGACGCCCATTCCGTCACAGTAGCTCAGGACGCAGCGGTGATATGGTGCGCCAGTCTTGCAGAACGCGACAACATCCTAGCGCTTCTTAATCGACACGACATGAGCGTGATCTGTGTGGAAGACAAAAGCCGGGCCGGCATATGCATTACAAACGACATTGATTTCGCCATGCGGCTGGCCAAGGTGGCGAATACTCGTTCGGTATCAATCGAATCAAAGACTGCGGTGACGGAGCTTGTTGCTCCAGTGTTACACGTTCACTTGGAGGGCGATTATGAGCGCGCCATTTTCCTGGCGCGCCAGATCCACGAACGGATGTATCCTGGATCGATTGGCGAACCGTTTGGGTCGAGAAGGGCTATACCGCGCTCGCCTTTTAACTCGCTGCTCGTTCGTGCAAACAATGCTCCCAGGAATTCGCAATAACGCCTCGGATCCTCAACTCTGGATGCCTCTCATCCCAGCTTGTCGCTCTAAGGCTAAGAGGCCGTTTGAAAATCGACTGGCAGGCGTTGCCCTGGGTGAAGCATCTGTTCGCCGACAGCGCCTATGACCGGCTGAAGCTCATGGACAAAGCCGCCTATTTCGACTTCGTGGTCGAGATCATCCGTCGAAGACCAGAAGGGGTTCAGGTCCTGCCCCGCCGCTGGGTCGTCGAGCGCACCTTCGGATGGATCACGCGCTGGCGACGCCTCGGGGGCGATTATGAACAGCGCATCGACGTCTCGCACGCCATGATCCTCGTCGCAATGGCGGCAATCTAATCCGCCGAAACGCTCGTCCGTGAATTCAAAGCTTCAAAGCTGACTCTAAGCCCATTGGACACCATTTCGATTTGCTGTTGTTGCAACAAGCAGGGATGGGTTGTCCGGCGTACCTACTTCGAAGCGCGCCGTCGTGCTGGCTTCCAGGTCCGCGACCTGCCTGCGCAGCGTCGTGGTGGGCGCCAGCCCGAGGATGAAGTCGACATCGTTGGCGCGGCACCAGTCGATGACCGGTGGACTGCAATAATGTCCGTCGGCCCGGATCAGGATCCGTGTGTTCGGCCAGGTGCTGCGGATCGCCCGCACCAGGCGGCGCAGGTGGGGGCGGATGTCAGCCCCGCTCGGTCGCTTGGCCGGCCGAAGAACCGCACCGACGAACCGGCCGTCGCCATCGAACACCACGATCGGCTGGAAGCCGTATTCGTCGTAATGGGCGTTGAACAGGCGCAATTGCTGGCCCCCATGCACGGCTTCAAAGGTGTCGTCAATGTCGAGCACGATCCGCTTCGGCACCTGCCGGAAAGAGGCGCAATAGAGGTCGACCATCGCCCGCCCCATGGCGACCAGCTCCCGCACGCCGGGCAGGTTCTCCAGCCGGCACAGCGTCGATTGGGAGGCCAGATCCCGACCCGACGGCAGCGCATCCTGGGCCATCTTGAAGACTGGATCGGAGCGCAGCCGGTTGGCGTCGTTGCCATCCTCGTAGCCGGCGGCGATCATCTTCATGCGAAAGCCGATCATGTCGGTCAGGCTGTCGACGACCTGGTCCGGGCAGCGCGGATCGTCGATACAACCCGCCAGACGGTCAGCCACACGCAGCCGTTTCTCCCCTCGGCCAGAGCCAGAACCCCACTGTTGGACGACGCATGCCGCCGTCGAAACGGGCGACGACGGCCTTGCCGCCGCCAGATGACAAACCGCTCAGCGGCAGCGTAAGATCATTCGTGGCGGGTGTGGTTTCCGGAAAACAGCGCGGATCGGCTTAAGCAATCAAATCATACGTGATTTCAATGGTTTGTACCACATCCGCCAACCCACCGTAACCCACCGTGAATTTTTCAGGCTAGTTCGGTCTTCAAATGACGATCAGGACGCCAATTAAATTGTTCTGCTTCATCATTTCTGACCCCATGGTGGGAGGGCCCAAAGGGCCGATCCCGGAGAGAAGCAAGACCCTGCGAAAGACATTAAAAGCCACGAAACGCGGAAAAGCTCGAAAGCGCTTGACCTTGACCAGCCGAATAGAGAAATAGAGAAGCCACTTCGGCTTGCTCATTTCGATGACGGCGACGATCGTGTTATTCTGTTCAAGAGCGGTAAGGGGCCGGCTTGCGTGAAAAGACTGCGGCATGGGGCGCCTCCTTCTGAAGAGTTGGTTCTAACAGCGCCGAAAGATGCCACACCTTCGCCGCTCGCCCCAAAGCATCTATGCAGGACCAGCCATTAATTGGCGGGATGAACAGTCGTGGCATTGCCGCTAGCATTTGAACAACGGCCGGCGCGAGGTGCTCGGCATGGAGATCGGCAGCTCGGAGGCCGAGCCGATCTGGACGGAGTTCCTGCGCAACCTGACCCGTCGCGGCCTGCGCGGCCAAGCTCGTCGTCTCCGATGCGCACGAGTCTCTGCTCCAGAGCCATTTGCGCCGGATCCTGTCACTGGTGCACAAAGCTGCCGGCCGTAAAAGACTGCGGCTCTGCGCGCCGTCATCGGTAGGCCAGCATCGCCAGAGCTCTATTACATCTCCGCGAGACATGAAGTTGTTTTAAAGTGAACTGCAAGTCGCGCAAGCGTTTCATAAAGTATAGTTTACGAACTAGGCTCAGGACCTATTAAATCGCTTGCAGGGATAAGGATCGGCTGATTCATTGGCGGCGCAAGGAGACGCTGTCATGGGTG
>NZ_JAMYTM010000065.1:0-5954 GCF_040322475.1 Mesorhizobium sp. M0140
GCTGACGTAGATGTTAGCTACGGAGGCACGTTGGCCGCGTGACAGTGAGCTATGCTGGAGATTGGGGTGACGAGGCTGATCAAGCCTTCCAACAGTACCAGCCTGATCAATTACGGCGAGAGCTACCGGTCCGGAGATCGCATCAGCCCCTCTCTGCATATGCACGCGGCCGCCTGAATTGCCGATTTCGCTCAGCTGCTGCTGAATGGCGACGGCTTGCGGCGTATTCAGGGCCCTATGCGTCTGCGCTGGCCACAACAGCGCTGTGGAATGTTCATTGGGACGACTCACTCGGGTGGCAGGTGGTTGCCCTGGTCAAGCGCATCCGGCGAGGGGCGGATCTGCTGTTGGCTGGCAGCCAAGACTGGGGGCGGCGGCCCGAACTCCGGCGTCCCAGAGCTTGCGAAAGCCTCCGACACGCTTCTGTTGAGGTCATCCCGTCCAGCGGGCATCCCTGGGTTGCTGAAAAAAGACGAGGCGGCTTGATGATCCTGCCCTCGCTGAAGCACCTCGCGAACCCCCCTGTTCCAGTCGCAGAAGCTCCTCTGGATTGGTTGGCGGCTCGTCAGCTCGACCATCGAACAGCGGCCGGAGCGCCTCGGACACGTGCTGCTCAAAGCCCACTTGCCGGGCTTGGCCTGCTTGCCCCTCTTCCAAGCCGACGTCCTGCACCTGCGACAAAGCTGTTACACGGGATGGATTTTTTCGCGGGGTCCACACCAGCCTCACATCAAACTGTATCGTCAAAGTCCTGCGCCAATTCACACAGCGGGTCATCGAGTTGAGATTCGGCGGAGAGCGCGTCCTCTGCTCCCGTCAAGGGCGCCGGCTCCGGGAGGGCGCCTGTCTGGCGTTCAAAGATGCGTTTCAGAATGCGATCCGAGAAATAACGCACCTTCCTCAATTTTAATGGTGGCAGACCTTTGATGAGAACAATCTCGTAGTCGTCATCGAGCAGCCGAACCTGTTCGGGACGCAATAGCGGTGCACCTTGATGTGAATTCTGAATGGTCCAGTCGAACGTTCGCGCCTGGCTGTGGGAAATCGATTTGGCTTCAAACGTGTATTCACCGATGGCCTTGGAAATGTAGTTCGGAGTCTCATCATCAGCCGTGGCCATGAACACTTGCAGTCCGGTATTGCTGAGAAAATTCTGCTTGCCAGCCTCTCCATAAGCCCCCGTCAGTGCCGAAAGGCTTTGGATGATGAGCATGAAACGCCCCTTGTAGCCCGCGATAGTCGTGATTGCGGTCTCGATCGCCTCCAGCTTACCCAAGTGCTTGAACTCGTCGAGCAGGAAGAGAACCTCGTGCTTTTCATCCCGGCGGGCCAGCGACCGCTGCAGAATTGAAACGATTTGCTGAAAAAACAAGCGTATCAGAGGCGCGATCACCTCAAGGTCGTTCGGACCAACGCAAAGATAGATGCACGTTCTGCGACGGCGAAGATCATAGACCGAAAAGTCCGAGCGACTTGTGGCCGCCTTTACAGCGGGATCCGCCCACAGGTTGAGCCCGCCATCGCCGAGCACGGACGTGTAGGAGGTTAGGATTTTCGTATCGTTCCCCGCCATGTCGTCGAAGATGCGTTGTGCCTCTTTGTTCTGGGTCTCCATGGCGAGTCGCGCGAAGAGCTTAAACTTCTCCCCCGGCTGGGCGAAGAGGTCATAGACGGCGCCGATTGTTGGCGTGCCCCGCTCGATGCAGGCAAGTATTCCCGCGACAAAGATATCTCGCGCGCCGCTGACGAAACCTTCCGCGCCCTCCCCCTTGGCCGTAATCAGGTTTGCGGCCAAGCGGCGGGCTTCGGTGAATTGCTGCTGTGGAGGCAACGCTATAAGATCCAACAGCGGATTGTAGCAGTTTGTGCGCCGCTCCGAATCCAGCGGCGCGAATTTAAACACGTCGTCACCTGCGGCTTTGCGCGCCCTCGAGGTGAGCTCAAAGAGCTCCCCCTTGACGTCCAGAGCTATCACCGAGCCTTTGAATGTAAGTAGCGTTGGAATGACTATGCCGACGCCCTTGCCAGCGCGGGTCGGTGCAACGATGAGGCTGTGAGGCTGCTCGCCATTGGTCAGGTAGTAGCCAGGCCAGAAAGGCGCACTTGTCTTCCCAAACACCGGCCCTGTCACGCCACGGTATCGTCGCAGATATCCCGTGCGTCGCATTTCATCCACTCGAGCCCAACGAGCCGTCCCGTGGTGTTCGAGCTTGCGGCGCAATACGATCTGCTGAATCAGCAAGAGGACCGCGGACGTCGAGAGCACGATAGCCGCGCCCCGATAGAAAACGGGGGTTGCGAAACCCAAATAGAAGGGCGTCTCAAACCAAAAGGCACGGACATCAAACGCCATCAGAGCCTCGCCGCTGCCGCCGTGGCGGAAGGTTGCGTAAAGACTTGCCGCACAGAAGCCCACGGCGAGTGAGCACGCGATGCTAATGGCTATGTTGGGGGGCGTCGTTTTTGTTGAAAGCATTGTTCCATTGCCGGATTAGCCGTAGCTAATGCTGCGCGTGCTTCAGAGACCGAACCGGCGTCGCGCGATGTCGCCGCTCGACAGATCGATGCCGCAGTGGGTGGTGCGATGCTTGCAGCGCATCACCCGGCAGACGTGGTTTTTGAAAGTTACACTAAGCAGGTACGTCAACGGCCAGCGAATTGGAAACGGCAAGGCCGTAAACGGAATTCGGGAGAGAAAGCGTCACTGTACCATGGCCGAGACCTCAACGGCCGGAGCGATCTCTGCTTCTGGTGGCCTCCATTAGGTCCTCTCGGGCGTGATTGAAGGCGTGGTTTATGGACCGCCCGATTTGAGCACCCCGCTGCAGCTGTTCATAGGAGGTTTGCGGGCCTACTGTATCACGGACTGCAGCCTCAATACCTGCTATGTGGCCGTCCAGATTCGCACTCCGTTCCTCTGCTGCATGCTGCGGCGGCGGCATGTGCGGCAAGATGTCTTGCATGCCGGGAAAAACTGAGTGAGCTTGGGCCTGTTGGTTTGCGTCTAACTGTTGATACATGTTGAGAATAGCATTGGATGCCATCATCCTGACATTGCCATCCGGATCAGAAGAAGCCAATCCAATGGCCTGATCAAGAATGCGAGATTTGTTTTCGTCAGTAAACTTACTGAAGTGTGGCGCAACGTAATAAGCTCCGAGAGCTTGCGACGGCGGATCCATGTTGCCAATGCGATTAACAATAGCATCTTGCAGCCCTGGCGTTAGGTAATCGCCTAAATTACTGGCCGCTCCGACTTTCTGCAATGCTATGTCATCCGTGCTGTACCCCAATTCGGCTGTTAATGTCGCGGCCAGATTGATGGCTGATCGTCCAAGCCGATTGGTCCGCCTTTCAAATCTCGCGAGGTCAGTTTCTGGCCCGGGTTGAGTGCCCCGAACGGCTGTTCGCTCGTGCGTCCCGAGGCCTTTGAAGCCCCCAAGATTTCGCGCTGTATCGCGCGGGTTAGCGGTTACCAGCCGTTCTGCAACATCGCTCAATGGCCCCTCTGGAACGTCACGGAGGCTACTGCTCCCCACGCCTTGAGATGATCTTGCAGCTGCACGTGCCCGTTTGTTATCGCGATCCATTGCTCGCCTCCAAAGTAGTTATTCTACCCAATGAGGTTACCACCGAAGCTTGACCTGCTAAACCGATATGATGTTACAGTTGTAGTATGGCAAAGGGTTCCCAGCTCTGTGGGTCTGCCAAGTGCCCGTCCAAGCCGAAGAAAATACGATGAAGCTGGCATCAAATGCGATGTGAACTGCCCCGGGCATTCCGGTGGCCGTTTCGTTTGAGTCACGCGGCTATGGCTGGTTCATCCAGCATGGCGTAGTAGCGTTCCTCGGCTTCGGCCGGCGGGATGTTGCCGATGGGCTCCAGCAGGATTGTTGAAGCAGTCGACCCATTCGAGCGTGGCGAACTCGACGGCCTCGAATGAGCGCCAGGGTCCGCGTCGATGCATCACCTCGGCCTTGTAAAGACCGTTGATCGTTTCCGCGAGAGCATTATCGAAAGAGTCGCCGACACTGCCCACTGCGGGTTCGACGCCGGCCGCCGCCAAGCGCTCGGTGTATTGAATGCCGAACCCTAGAGAATCAGCCCTCAGAGCCTTTGGTAATAGACCGACCCCTCGCACCTGTTTGGGCTGGGTGTACAAGTCAGGTTTTCATCAGGTTGGACGAGTATGTCTGGCAGCCAGAGCGCGACCACTTCCGTGCCCGCCCGCTCGTCTGGCAGACACACAAAGGAGAAAGACATGCCGTCAGCTACAAGCAGCGCCATCGTTTCCTGCCGCAGATCATCGCCCATCCGGTCTGGCCCTCCTTCAGGTCCCCTTGGCCTGTGTCTCGTCGAGGAAATGGCCCGGGAGCGGGATCGTGGTTTCGTATGAGACAATCCGCCGGTGCGGCAACAAATGCGGTCCGCATACGGAGCCATTACGTCGCGGCACTTGATATTGCAGTGCAGCAAAGGTAGAGGGCCGCCCCTTATCGGAGTGTCGTCCATGGTCCTTACCAATACTGGTAGCGAGGCAGAACCCGTCGAACAGTCGAGCCATCCGGCAATCGAACAGCAAAGCCCCGAGGTGCTGATGCTAGGCGCGCTCGGCGTTGTCTATGGCGATATTGGCACCAGCCCGATCTACGCGTTCCGTGAGGCGCTGGTGGCGTCGTCGGGCGGCAATGTCGCCGAGCGCGGCGATATCCTCGGCGTTTTGTCATTGATCATCTGGTCGCTGACGATCATCGTCACCATCAAGTACATCATGTTCGTGCTGCGCGCCGATAACGGCGGCGAGGGCGGCGTGCTGTCGCTGATGGCGCTGGCGCGCGGCAGTTTCCCCAAGCGCTCGGCGCTGATGCTCGGCATCGGCATCGTCGGGGCATCGCTTTTCTTCGGTGATGCCGTCATCACACCGGCGATATCGGTGCTGTCGGCGGTTGAGGGCATGAATGTCGTCACGCCGACCTTCCAGCCCTATGTCGTGCCGCTGACACTGGTCATTCTTACCATGGTGTTTGCGGTGCAGCGCTTCGGCACGGGCGGGGTAGGATTGGTGTTCGGCCCGGTGACGGCGGTGTGGTTCCTGGCAATTGGCCTTTCCGGGCTCAACCACATCATCGCCGATCCGGAAATCCTGTGGGCGGTGAGCCCGCACTACATCGTCGCCTTCCTGATCAATTCGCCCGACGTCGCTTTCGTGACCATCGGCGCCATCTTCCTCGCCGTCACCGGCGCCGAAGCACTCTATGCCGATCTCGGCCATTTCGGCCGCAAGCCGATCGTGCTGGCCTGGCTGGCGATCGTGTTTCCCTGCCTGCTGCTCAATTATGCCGGGCAAGGCGCCTTCGTGCTGGCCAAGAATGGCGTCGTCGGCCATCCATTCTTCGAGATGAACGAAGGCTGGACGCTGATCCCGATGGTCGTGCTGGCGACGGCCGCGACTGTCATCGCCAGCCAGGCGGTCATCTCCGGCGCCTTCTCGCTGACCCGGCAGGCGGTGCAGCTCAATATGCTGCCGCGCCTGGAAATCCTGCACACCTCGGAGAAGCAGTCGGGCCAGATCTACATGCCGCGCGTCACTCTGTTGCTGGCGCTGGCGGTGATGCTGCTGGTCGTCGGCTTCGGCGAATCCAGCAGGCTGGCGTCGGCATACGGCATCTCGGTGACCGGCAACATGCTGGTGACGACGGTGCTGCTGTTCGTCGTCATGACCCGGATCTGGAAATGGCGGCTGTGGGTGGCGGTCGCCATGACGGCGCTGTTCGGCTTCATCGATGTCGGCTTTTTTGCCTCCAACATCGTCAAAGTGTTCGAGGGTGGCTGGGCTTCGCTGGCGGTGGCCTTCACCATTGTGCTGGCTATGTGGACCTGGGTGCGCGGCAGCCGCTATCTGTTCGACAAGACCCGCCGCAACGAAATCCCGCTCGATTTCCTCGCCGGCAATC
>NZ_JAMYTM010000066.1:0-5920 GCF_040322475.1 Mesorhizobium sp. M0140
GGGGGCGGGGGGGCCGTGCTGCCGCCCCCCCACCCCCGCCCTGGCGTGTGGCCCACCCCCCCCCCCCACCGCGGCCGGCCCCCCCCCCCGCCCCTCGCCGACTTCTTAAAGCGTTTCTTCGCTGGGCTGGTTCAGGTGACCAGAAAAGACGATGCGGTAATCGACAGATGCGGAGAGAGGCTCGCGAAATGGATCTGGTTTGCGCCTCCGACGCCGTCGCTGTCGAAAGAAAGAGCTCCCGTCGAACTGTTGTAGATAATGTGATCGGAACTGTCATGCGCGGCTTTGCCGGCAAAGAAAGCGTCCGACGAGAGGCCCCCCTGATCGAGACCGGCAAAGATGGAATGATCGAGGTGGATTTTGTCCTGGGCTTTGTTGAAATCAGTGATCTTGTCCACGTTTCCAGCACCAAGGGCGGTACTGAACACGAAGGCATCTCTGCCCCCACGCCCGCTCAACGTATCGGCTCCGCCGCCACCGTCGATCTTGTTGCTACCGGCATTGCCTTGAATGGTCTGTCCGAATTCGTTGCCGGTCAGATTGATGGCGGCCTTGCTGGATGCCTTGGTGGTTGCGAGTTGCTCGATATGCGAGCCAGCCGAAAGAGCGAAGCTCACCGAGGCAAGAACCTTATCGGCGCCGCTTCCTCTCTGCTCCACCACCTTGTCGTGGGCATTGTCGACGTAATAGGTGTCATTGCCGCCATAGCCGGTCATCTTGTCCGCGCCACCGCCACCATTGATCTTGTTGGCGCCGCCATTCCCATAGATGGCTTGACCGAATTCGTTGCCGGTCAGGTTGATGGACTCCCTGCCACCCGAACTGGCGGTGGAGAGCTGCTCGATATGTGAGCCCGCCGTAAGAGCGTAACTCACCGAGGCCACGACCTTGTCGACCCCGCCGCTTGGCGCTTCCATCACCTTGTCATGGGCATTGTTGACGAGATATTTGTCATTGCCCGTGGTCGCGTGAAAAACGTCTGCGCCGCGCGTGCCATGGAATATATGATCGCTGTCCGACGGGGCCGGCGCGGCGGGAGCAGGGGCGCCGGCGTCGCTTGGCGGCGTGGTCGGGGTATCGATCGGATCGCTTGCTGGAGGGGCGGCAGAGCCACTGGTGCTTTGGAGGTTGTGCTGCTGGAAGAAGGCCTGCAGTGCCGGCGAATTCTCCAGAGCTGTGTCTCCGTTCTGCGAGCCCCAGGCATAGGCATAATCGAAGGCAGGCGACGGAACCAGTGCTGCCCAATGATCTATCATCGTTTGCATCTGTTCCGTCGTTGGCATCTGATGCTTCCCGCCCGTGTCGGTCGTCCAGTTGCCACCGCCAAAAGTCTGGTAGACCGGAATGATCTTGTCGATCGGGATGCCGGACTTCACTGCCGCGCCCACGGCCCTGTCGATCATGTTGTAGTCGACCGTGCTCACGTCATCGCGCACCGGGTACGGGTCCAACCCGTAATAGTCGATGCCTGTATTGGCCGGATTATAGGTGTTGGAAAAATCCGGATTTGTAGGAGACCCCATATTCATCATGGTGACGAAGGTCTTGGCGCCCGGAAAATGGGAATGGATCCAATCCGATTCCGCTTTCAGGTTTTCGGCAGTTGCATATGTGCCCCACCTGCCGGTGGGATCTGGCTCGTCCATCAGGAAAAATCCGAACACCTTCGGGTTGTTCAGAAATGGTGTAACTTTTTCAATGAAGGAGGAGGTGACGCCGTCGTGCGCTCCGAGATAGACGAGGCCTTTCATGCCGTCCGGCAAAGCATTGACCTGCGAAAGATATTGAACATCGACCAGGTTGAACCCGGCGGTTGCGACTTCGGTGGCTGATCCACCGGACGCATAATGGAGTGTCATCCAATGATCCTTTGGTTGATTCGATTTATGCCCCGCGTCTGCTTAGGTGATTGCTACATTAGGATGAAATCAAATACGAAACACAGCGAGATAGAATGTTTGATTGATCTAAGTTGTTGCTCAGTAGCAGGTATTTTGCTCAGTCGACTGTGGCACCTTTGAAAGTGTTTGGGAGCAAGGACATACGCCTCTTTTGCCGGCTCCGTTCTGACCAGTTCCTTTAGCGAAAATCGTCATTTTTCGGGAAGTTATCCCCAGACAGGGAGACGTCGGCGGTCGCGTTTCGCCGGCTCATGCCACGAATCCGCTGCATTTTCCTCAAAGTCGACGTATGTAAGCAGAGCGTAATAAGGGGGCCGACGGATAGCGGCTGCTATGCGCACTAAGAAAGGTTTGAGCCATTACAACTTACGGAAGTAACGGCGCGGCAGTGTCGCGCGAACGACCGCTGGTCATGAAAACATCGGGGGCCGGTTCTCCCGAGCTACGTTCCGCCATTCTCGCCTGCATGCCTGGGCTGCTTGGCGTGGCGCTGTTCTCGGCAGTGATAAACATTCTCGCTCTGACCGGTTCGGTCTATATGTTGCAGATTTACGATCGCGTTCTGCCGTCGCAGAGCGTTCCCACCCTGGTGGGGTTCACGATCGGAATGCTGGGTCTGTATGCGGTCCATGGGCTTCTGGATTTCGTGCGGCTTCGCGTGTTGGTCCGCATCGGCAGCCGTCTCTATAGGAATTTGCAGCAAAAGGTGTTCTCCATCTCCCTGTCCCTGCCGCTCAAGGCAGGGCGTGATGCGGACCGTCTGCAGCCTTTGCACGATCTTGACCGACTGCGCGGCTTTCTCTCCGGAACGGGACCGACGGTCATCTTCGACGCCCCGTGGATCCCCTTTTATCTGCTGATCATTTATTTGCTCCATCCTTCGCTCGGCCTGCTGGCGACGGTCGGCGCGATCGCTGTGGTCCTCTTAACAGCGATCGCGGAAGTGTTTAGCCGAGGCCCCGCCGCGCGTGCCTCGGAGGAGCTGCTGTCGCAGCGGGCGCTTGCCGATTCCGGCCGGCGCAACGCCGAAGTCGTTCACGCAATGGGGCTGTCTGGTCGACTGGCTCGACGCTGGAGCGACGTCAGCCGAGCCTATCTCGCCCAGCAGGAACGTCTCTCTGACGTCGTTGGTGGCGCCAGTTCGCTGTCGAAGGCCCTGCGGATGGCGTTGCAGTCCTGTGTTCTCGGTCTCGGCGCTTACCTGGTGATCGGCGGCGAGGCTTCACCTGGGGTGATCATCGCATCTTCCATTTTGCTTGGCCGCGCCCTGGCCCCGGTCGATGCTGCGATCGCAAACTGGAGAGGCTTTCTGTCGGCCCGGCGCAGCTATTCCGAGCTGGCAGCGGTCATGGCGGCATTCGGCCGCCAGGACGAGCCAATGGAGTTGCCTCGGCCGCAGGCGCGGTTTGCGGTCGAGCAATTGACCATTGCGCCGCCCGGCTTGCCAAAGCCAACCGTGGTGAATGTGAGTTTCCATCTGTCGAGAGGCGCTGGGATGGCCGTAATCGGCCCAAGCGGTTCCGGCAAGACAACTTTGGTGCGTTCGTTGGTCGGGGTGTGGAAGCCGCTCCATGGCTCGGTGAGATTGGACGGCGCCTCTCTCGATCAATGGAACTCGGAACAGCTCGGCGCCCATATCGGCTACATGCCGCAGGATGTGGAGTTGTTTGACGGCACGGTAGCAGACAACATTTCGAGGTTCCGAGGCAAGACGGATCCAAAAGGCGTCCTTGCGGCGGCAAGAGCAGCCGGCGTCGAGAAAATGATAATGCAACTCCCTCAGGGGTTTCAGACCCGCATCGGCGAGGGCGGAGCGGCCCTGTCGGCAGGGCAGAGGCAACTCGTGGGTCTCGCCCGAGCACTTTATGGCGAGCCGTTTCTTGTCGTGCTCGACGAACCGAACTCGAACCTCGACGTAGATGGGGACGCTGCCCTGGCCGGCGCCATACGGGCAGTGCGTCAGCGCGGAGGCATCGTCATTGTCGTTGCGCATCGTCCTTCGGCTCTCGCCAACATCGATCAGGTATTGGTTATGTCGAATGGGACGGTTCATGCCTTTGGCTCGCGCGAGCAGGTCTTGGCGAACGTGCTCCGACCTTCACCGCCTGTTTCACCTCGGCCATCTTCTTTGGCGCCGATACCGGGTGTTGCCGGACATGCATGAAGGTCTGCTCGAAACATTCGTCACCTTCTCATCGTATGCTCGGACCCTTCGTGGCAGCAAACGGCCTGCCGTGAGCGCGCCAGATCTGCCGGACGGTATACGGGCCAACCTGATATTCGGCTTGGCGATTACCGGTCTGCTGGTCCTTGGCGGCGGCCTATGGCTGGGATTGACCAAGATCGCCGGCGCTGTGGTTGCACCAGCCACCGTGGTGGTGGAAAGCAACGTCAAGAAGGTCCAGCATCAAACCGGAGGCACAGTGGGCGGGATCTTCGCGCAGGACGGAGATCATGTACGAGCCGGCGACGTGCTGGTCAGGCTGGATGACACGCTGACTCGCGCGAACCTGCAAATCATTAGTGAGGATCTCGATCGCGCGACCGTCCGCCTCGCCCGGCTGGAGGCCGAGCGCACGGGCCTGGCGGAAATGCAGCTGCCGGTCGGCCTGAAGGCGCGAATGAACCAACCGGAGCTGGCTGCGCTCGTCAACGGCGAGCGCGCCCTCTTTGAAACGCGCGCCTCGGCTTTGGCTGGGCAGAAGGCACAGTTGAGAAGCCAATCCCAGCAACTTGAACGTCAGATCGACGGTCTTAAAGCGCAACAGAGCGCGGTGGATGAATCGGTTGCTCTGCTGAATAAGGATTTCGCCGACGTTGATTCCCTCTACGCCAAAAAACTCGTCTCCAAGGAGAGGGTGAGCAACATCAGGCTGGATGCCACCCGGGCCAGGGGAGAATCGGGGCGCCTCGCTGCCGCAGTAGCTGAAGCGCAGGCGCGCATTAGCGAAACGGGGTTGCAGATGCTGCAGCTGGATGACCAAAGGCGCACTGACGTGACGACCGAACTCCGCGAGACGGAAGCCAAGCAGACCGAACTCAACGAACGGAGGATTGTGGCCCAGGATGAATTGACCAAGACAACGATCCGCGCGCCGCAGTCCGGAACAATACAGGAATCGGCTGTCCATACCGTCGGCGGCGTTATCGCGCCTGGCGAGATGCTCATGACCATCGTGCCTGATGCCGACGATCTTGTGGTGGACGCGCTGATCCCTCCGTCGCGGGTCGACGACGTCCGGCCAGGGCAGCCGGTATCGATCCGTTTTCCGGCGTTCGACGTGGGAACCACTCCGGTCTGCCAAGGGTCAGTGAAACACATCTCGGCAGATCTGATTAAAGATCCGCAACGTCAGCTTTCCTATTTCTCGGCGCGTATCAAGGTTGAAAGCAAATCGAACTGCCTGACCGAAGCGAAGGTGCTGAGGCCAGGTATGCCCGCCGAGGTTCATATCCGCACCGATGAACGCAATGTCTGGTCTTATCTGTTGAAACCCTTTGCGGATCAGATGTCCAAGGCGTTTACGCAGTGATGGCGAGGAGGGGAGGCGAGTAGGATATCGGGATTTCTGGCGGCCCGACGGCTTTTTGGGGGCGGGCGGCCGTCGAGCCTAACCGGCGGCGCGGGGATGAAGCGCCTCCGGCTGGAGGAAACATGCGCGTTATGTGCCGCTACCGCATCATTCGAATAGCGAGGCAGTTTGTCCGCTGTCGGTAGTTTTTTGCCCAATGAAATAAACGAACGCGAATGGCGGATGGCGGGCGAGCGGAACCGCAACATCACCCATCAAAGATCAATGTTGCTGTGGTGCGAATTGCGGGGGGCGGCCAATCCCATGGGCGTCGTGCTGGCAGGAGCTGGCGCAGCCATCGAGCATCACTGGACGGTGGCCTGAGGCGAGTTTGCCAGCCGTGATCTTGCAAAGACTTTGTCTATCCCCGCCCGAAATACGCCTGGTACCACTCGACGAACCGCCCCACCCCTTCGGTCACTGTCGTCGTCGGGCGGTAGCCGACCG
>NZ_JAMYTM010000067.1:0-5632 GCF_040322475.1 Mesorhizobium sp. M0140
AGATTGGTTTGCGGGGGACGGGATTGGGTTTTTTGTCCCGCAGCTTGGGCTTCGCCTTGTTGCGGGCGCCTGATCCGGGGCAATCGATGGCCAGCCCAGCCGAACATCAAAACGGCCCGCGGGCTTTGTGCCAGGCGGGCCGTTTGATTACCGCAGATTGGTTGCGGGGACAGGATTGAGTTTTCTGTCCGGCGGCGTCGGCTCCGCTTGCTTGCGGGCGCCTGATGACAGGTTAAATCGCCGGCACCACGGCACAATACAAAGGAGCCCGCACGAGGGCGGGCTCTTTTGTATTTGGTTGCGGGGACAGGATTTGAACCTGTGACCTTCAGGTTATGAGCCTGACGAGCTACCGGGCTGCTCCACCCCGCGTCAACCCTTAGCAAGCTCTTGCTTGCGTTCCTAAGCAAGCGTTTGCTTGCATTCCCTAAGCAAGCGTTTGCTTGCGTTCCTAAGCAAGCGTTTGCTTGCTTTTTTTGTGTAAGCCGAGGCCTACAGATAGGTATATGGCTGACCAAATGAAAGGGCCGCTTACGCGGCCCGTGATCCCTTGGCGGGCCATTTCATAAAGAGAAGATTTCTCTCACATCCGATTGGATGTGAGTTCAACGTGCGTTTGGCAGACCTGGCAGCGACCTACTCTCCCGCGTCTTGAGACGAAGTACCATCAGCGCTGGAGCGTTTCACGGCCGAGTTCGGAATGGGATCGGGTGCAGCCGCTCCGCCATAACCACCAGGTCGGCAAAACGCACGTTGTTCGAGAAGCTTTTTTGAGCGAATAGCCAATAGTGAGTAGCGAATAGGGACCCTATTTGCTGCTTTCTCTGAGCTGTTCGCTGGTCTTTTTTGTGCCTTTACAGTTCTTTTGGTCCTGGCGCCTTTCGAAGCGAAGCTTCGCAAGGTCGACCGACCGTCGGCGCTGATGCGCCGCACCCACGTAGCGCCGCCCGCAGGGCGGAACAAGCGTGAGTGAGAACATCTGACTTTGTCAGATGAGCATAAGGAATGAGAACGATCAAGCCGATCGAACTATTAGTACCGGTAAGCTTCAAGCGTTGCCGCTCTTCCACACCCGGCCTATCAACGTGGTCGTCTTCCACGGTTCTCAGGGAATACTCGTTTTAAGGTGGGTTTCCCGCTTAGATGCCTTCAGCGGTTATCCCGTCCGGATATAGCTACCCTGCTATGCGGCTGGCGCCACAACAGGTCCACCAGAGATCCGTCCATCCCGGTCCTCTCGTACTAGGGACAGATCCTTTCAATATTCCTACACCCACGGCAGATAGGGACCGAACTGTCTCACGACGTTCTGAACCCAACTCACGTACCGCTTTAAATGGCGAACAGCCATACCCTTGGGACCTGCTCCAGCCCCAGGATGCGATGAGTCGACATCGAGGTGCCAAACAACCCCGTCGATATGGACTCTTGGGGGTCATCAGCCTGTTATCCCCGGCGTACCTTTTATCCGTTGAGCGATGGCCCTTCCACGCGGGACCACCGGATCACTATGACCGACTTTCGTCTCTGCTCGACTTGTCAGTCTCGCAGTCAGGCAGGCTTATGCCATTGCACTCAGCGAACGATTTCCGACCGTTCTGAGCCCACCATCGCGCGCCTCCGTTACTCTTTAGGAGGCGACCGCCCCAGTCAAACTACCCACCATACATTGTCCCGGACCCGGATAACGGGCCGCGGTTAGACATCCATAGTAATAAGGGTGGTATTTCAAGGGTGGCTCCACCTGAGCTGGCGCCCAGGTTTCAAAGCCTACCACCTATCCTACACATGCCACTACGAATGCCAATGTAAAGCTATAGTAAAGGTGCACGGGGTCTTTCCGTCTAACCGCAGGAACCCCGCATCTTCACGGGGAATTCAATTTCACTGAGTCTATGCTGGAGACAGCGGGGAAGTCGTTACGCCATTCGTGCAGGTCGGAACTTACCCGACAAGGAATTTCGCTACCTTAGGACCGTTATAGTTACGGCCGCCGTTTACTGGGGCTTCGATTCAGAGCTTGCACCCCTCCTCTTAACCTTCCAGCACCGGGCAGGCGTCAGACCCTATACGTCGTCTTGCGACTTCGCAGAGCCCTGTGTTTTTGATAAACAGTCGCTACCCCCTGGTCTGTGCCACCCTCCTCTACTTGCGTAGAAAAGGGTCACGCTTCTTCCGAAGTTACGCGTGCAATTTGCCGAGTTCCTTCAGCATAGTTCTCTCAAGCGCCTTGGTATACTCTACCAGACCACCAGTGTCGGTTTCGGGTACGGTTTATAAGGAGGAGCTATTTCCTGGAACCACGCAGCAGCCCGTTCAATCCGATAAGATTGGACTACCTCAATGATCCGTCACTACCTCCAAGCCCACGAATATTAACGTGGTTCCCATCGACTACGCGTTTCCGCCTCGTCTTAGGGGCCGGCTAACCCTGCTCAGATTAGCTTTAAGCAGGAACCCTTGGTCTTTCGGCGGGGGAGTCTCTCACTCCCCTTACGTTACTCATGTCAGCATTCGCACTTCTGATACCTCCACCACCCCTCACGGGTATGGCTTCATCAGCTTACAGAACGCTCCGCTACCGCTTGGCCCTTGCGGACCAAACCCTAAGCTTCGGTGTATGGCTTTAGCCCCGTTACATTTTCGGCGCAAAGACCCTTATTTAGACCAGTGAGCTGTTACGCTTTCTTTAAATGATGGCTGCTTCTAAGCCAACATCCTGGTTGTTTTGGGATCCTCACATCCTTTCCCACTTAGCCATAACTTGGGGACCTTAGCTGTAGGTCAGGGTTGTTTCCCTTTTCACGACGGACGTTAGCACCCGCCGTGTGTCTGCCGACTAGTACTCCCAGGTATTCGGAGTTTGGTTAGGTTTGGTAATCCGGTGAGGACCCCTAGCCCATCCAGTGCTCTACCCCCTGGGGTATTCGGTCGACGCTCTACCTAAATAGATTTCGCGGAGAACCAGCTATTTCCGAGTTTGATTGGCCTTTCACCCCTAGCCACAAGTCATCCCGAACTATTGCAACAGTTATGGGTTCGGTCCTCCAGTAAGTGTTACCTTACCTTCAACCTGCTCATGGCTAGATCACTCGGTTTCGGGTCTAATGCGACGAACTGAACGCCCTATTCAGACTCGCTTTCGCTGCGCCTACACCTAGCGGTTTAAGCTTGCTCGTCACACTAAGTCGCTGACCCATTATACAAAAGGTACGTGGTCACCCAGGACGAACCTTGGGCTTCCACTGTTTGTAGGCAATCGGTTTCAGGTACTCTTTCACTCCCCTTGTCGGGGTGCTTTTCACCTTTCCCTCACGGTACTAGTTCGCTATCGGTCATGCACGAGTACTTAGGCTTGGAGGGTGGTCCCCCCAATTTCAGACAGGATTTCACGTGTCCCGCCTTACTCGAGGACGATTGATTGCATTACGCGTACGGGGCTGTCACCCACTATGGCCCTACTTTCCAGAAGGTTCCGCTTGTCTCTCAATCGCCACTGGCCTGGTCCGGGTTCGCTCGCCACTACTTCCGGAGTCTCGGTTGATGTCCTTTCCTACGGGTACTTAGATGTTTCAGTTCCCCGCGTTCGCCACTTTACCCCTATGTATTCAGGGTAAGTTACCTATTATCGATACTTGGAAACCACAGCAGCAAGTCAGCCTTGCGACCTTCCGGCTGCTCTGATTTTCCAAGTACCTTAGGTGGGTTTCCCCATTCGGAAATCTACGGATCAAAGGGTATTCGCACCTCCCCGTAGCTTATCGCAGCGTATCACGTCCTTCATCGCCTGTGCATGCCAAGGCATCCACCAATTGCCCTTAAGACACTTGATCGTTCTCATTGCCAATGCCCACCTGCGCAATCCGAAGGATTATCGCTTCAGCCTCTCCCTTACGGGATCAGCATCCGCGCAATTCCAAAGGAATTGCCGCCTGAACCAGATCCTGTGCGGGATCTAACTTCGATGTCATTGGCACAAAAAGACCAGCTTCTCGAGATCGGTTCGAGGGTGCGGTTAGGCAAGCCCATCATATGCGGGAGATTGAGCGTCTCCCGCGACAAATCACAAACCTTTCGGCTCATGAAGTTCGAACAAATCTTCTCTTTACAATGTCAAACAGAACAAGCGGCAAGCTAGATGCTCACCACAAAACCTTTTTACGAATGACTTTTCTCTGACGCCTCATCTCTACTCGACACCTCCGCGCGATCCGCAGGATCGTCGCGAACCGCGACAATCCCTTCGGGATTGCGCGCTCGCCAAACCGCAATGTGGCGGCAGCAAGCGACAATCCTGCGGATTGCGCGAGTGGTGGAGCCGGACGGGATCGAACCGACGACATCCTGCTTGCAAAGCAGGCGCTCTCCCAGCTGAGCTACGGCCCCTGATTGTTTCCCCATATCGCCATCAAGAAGACGGCAGATGCAGAGGAGATCCGACAATCCTTGCGGATTGCGAAGTGGTGGGCCTGGGAGGACTTGAACCTCCGACCTCACGCTTATCAAGCGCGCGCTCTAACCAACTGAGCTACAAGCCCTAAGACTGCGCCGTAAATCGGCTCTCGCCAACGAGACGCAAGTCTCGCAAGGCCAACCGGCCGTCGCGGCTTGTGCCGCGCCCTCGCGGAGCGCCAGCAGCCATAGGCTGCGGTACGGCGCGCGAGCGCAAGTCAAAGTCATTCGCTGAAGAAAGAGAAACGAAGGCGGCAGACCCGCTTAAGGTATGCGCGACGGTCAAAGTGACTCTTTGCCGTCTTGTTCCAAGAGAACCAAAAGGCAGAGGCTCCCCATTTCATCCGAAGATGAGGGATTGAGCGTTTCCATTAAGGTTCTTCCTTAGAAAGGAGGTGATCCAGCCGCAGGTTCCCCTACGGCTACCTTGTTACGACTTCACCCCAGTCGCTGACCCTACCGTGGTCGCCTGCCTCCTTGCGGTTAGCACAGCGCCTTCGGGTAAAACCAACTCCCATGGTGTGACGGGCGGTGTGTACAAGGCCCGGGAACGTATTCACCGCGGCATGCTGATCCGCGATTACTAGCGATTCCAACTTCATGCACTCGAGTTGCAGAGTGCAATCCGAACTGAGATGGTTTTTGGAGATTAGCTCGACCTCGCGGTCTCGCTGCCCACTGTCACCACCATTGTAGCACGTGTGTAGCCCAGCCCGTAAGGGCCATGAGGACTTGACGTCATCCCCACCTTCCTCTCGGCTTATCACCGGCAGTCCCCTTAGAGTGCCCAACTTAATGCTGGCAACTAAGGGCGAGGGTTGCGCTCGTTGCGGGACTTAACCCAACATCTCACGACACGAGCTGACGACAGCCATGCAGCACCTGTCACCGGTCCAGCCGAACTGAAGGTATCCATCTCTGGAAACCGCGACCGGGATGTCAAGGGCTGGTAAGGTTCTGCGCGTTGCTTCGAATTAAACCACATGCTCCACCGCTTGTGCGGGCCCCCGTCAATTCCTTTGAGTTTTAATCTTGCGACCGTACTCCCCAGGCGGAGAGCTTAATGCGTTAGCTGCGCCACCGACAAGTAAACTTGCCGACGGCTAGCTCTCATAGTTTACGGCGTGGACTACCAGGGTATCTAATCCTGTTTGCTCCCCACGCTTTCGCACCTCAGCGT
>NZ_JAMYTM010000068.1:0-5272 GCF_040322475.1 Mesorhizobium sp. M0140
ATATCCCACCCCCCCCCCTATTTTATCCTCTTCGGTGTGCCCCCCGTTGCGGGGGGCGGCCCCCCCCCCCCCCCCCCCCCCCGCGGGCGGGGGGGGCCCCGCCCCCCCCCCCCCCGCCCCCCCCCCCGGGTGCGGTTACTTCTTGGGGAGGTATTGATCGGGCATCGGCGAGCCTGGGAACCACTTCTCATAAAGCGTCTTCCAGGTGCCGTCCTGCATGGCCGCATGCAGGGCGGTGTTCAGCGCATCGCGAAGCTTGTCGTTGCCCTTGCGCAAGACGAAGCCTGCCGGCGCGTCGAAGGACGGGATGTTAACCGCGATCTTCAAGTCCGGATAACGAACGCCATAGTCCTTGGCTGCCTCGTAATCGAGGAAATGAGCGTCGACCGTGCCATTGTTGAGCGCCGAGACGGCCGAATTGTTGTCAGGAAATTTGACGAGATCAGTCCCGACAAAATTCTTCGCCGCATAGATTTCCTGCAGCGTACCCTGCACGACGCCAAGACGCTTGCCCTTGAGCCCGTCGGCCGACGTGATCGCCTTGTCTGACGTAAGCACGGAGAGATAGCCTGCAAGATACCCGTCGGAAAAGTCGACGGTCTTCTTACGCGCTTCCGTCGTGCCGATTGCCGCGACCGCGACATCGAAGCGCTCGTTGGCAACCGAAGGCATCAGCGCCGAGAATTCCTGACCGGTGAAGATCACCTGGTCCGGCTTGAAGCCAAGGCGGCTCGCGACGTTGCGGAACAATTCGATGTCGAACCCGGTGAATGTGCCGTCCGCCTGGGTGAAAGCGTAGGGCTTGGCATCACCCATGGTACCAACGCTGATGACTTTCGCATCAATAAGACCATAGGGATTGTCATCCGCGGCGGCTGCTCCGGAAACAAAACCCGCGCCGATGCACACAGCCATAAGAGCCATTGCGCCGGCCCGGACCGGTGACATCAACGACTTGAGAATTCCTATCCTGCTCATGTCTTCTCTCCACTCTGAAGGTCTGTTCTTCTTGGTATTGACGTCGAGCCGGCAATCCCACGCTTGACATCGCCCGCCGCCGCGAACCGCGGCATGCGCCCCTCGGCCCGCAATCTTCTAAAAGAGACCGGTCTCTTATTGATTGAGACCGGTCTCTTTGATAATCGTTATCGCCAGATTGACCTTCCGTCAACAACTCTTGTAGTCGTTCATCCAATGAAAAGAACCGCACCCAAGACCCAGTCGATAACGGTCAGCGATGTCGCCCGAGTGGCCAATGTGTCCAAAGCGACGGCCGCGCGCGTGCTCGGCGGATACGGTGTCGTCAGCGACACGATCCGCGCCAATGTCATGGCCGCCGCCAAGGCCCTTGACTACCGTCCGAACGAACTGGCCCGAAGCATGACGACCGGCAGGTCCGGCATCATCGGCGTGGTGGTCGGAGACATCGAAAACCCGTTCTTCAGCCTGGCGGTGCGTGGAATCAGCGACGCGGCAAAGGCGGCTGGCTTCAACGTCATCTTGGCCAACTCCGGCGAGCGGATCGACGCGGAAAGGGCAGCTGTGCGGCTGTTGATCGGCAAGCGCGTCGACGGACTGATCGTCACGCCGTCGGAATCGCGTGACATCTCACACCTGCGCGACATCCACCGTTCAGGCCGGCCGCTTGCCCTGCTTGACCGGGCGCTGCCTGATCTCGATGTCGACACGGTTACGGTTGACGATCGAGACATCGCCATGCGGGCGACCCGTATCCTTGTCGACGCCGGCCACAGCAAAATCGCCTATGTGACCGCGGTTGACGCCGAAGGCAATGAGTATCGCGACCTAGGACAAATCTACACCTCATCGGTCCGTGAGCGCATCGACGGCTTTCTCAAGGTGTGCCGGGACGCCGGAATTGATCGACCGGAACGTCATATTCGCCTTGGCGCGACAAGCCCCGACGAGACGCGAAAGCTCGCCGACAAACTGCTGTCGGGGCCAGATCGACCGACCGCAATCCTTGCCTCCGACAGTCTCATAGCCCTGGAGATCTTCAAGGTCATGCGCCAGCGCGGGCTGCGCATTCCACAAGACATCTCGCTCATCACTTTCCATGACGCGGACTGGACGAGCGTCACGACCCCGCCCATCACCGTCGTCGACCAGCCCGTCTATGCGCTGGGCAAAAGCGTCGCGGAACTGCTCATCCGCCGCTTGAAGGGCGAAGCACGGCCAGCTGAAAGGCTCATTCTGCCGACCACAATCATCGAACGCGGATCCGTTGGTCCGCCTGCTGCCTACAAGCTGTAGATTCTCAAAGCCGAGCGGTCCAAAGCATAGCATGGAAGCCTATGCCCGAGCGTCGGATGGTTTGTATTCTGCGCCCGCATCCTTCGGACCAAAGGAGCAAATCTCGACTCGAGCCAAGCCAGCTTCCTTGGTGCCAACCCGCCAATTTTTACCTTTGTGGAACCTCGAGCAGCGCCAAACCAGGCTGTCGTTACGGTGAAGTTGCCCACCAGAATCGTGTGATTTTACGCCACCGTCGGACGCTGCCCGCGGACGTGCATGTCCGTGCAATAGATGTGCAGCAGTCGTTTTGGCTTCTCAACCGAGTAGCGCTATTTCTAAGTGCCTGATTTCCCTTTGGAAATGGCACGGGCAGCAGGGCTCGAACCTACGACCTGCGGTTTTGGAGACCGCCGCTCTACCAACTGAGCTATGCCCGTACGTGCGCATGTCGGCGCAGCAGGCGCTTCCTAAAAGCTTCCGCACGCTCTGTAAAGGGTGGTTTGCAAGCAAACGTACCTTCACCCCCCCCTGCGCCAGAAATCGGGACAGCTGACGACCAGCTCGTTCGGCGAGAGGTTACTTTGTTTTCAGCGGCCGATAGGGTCCGCCCGGCACGCCCCAGCCCCAGGCCGGCATCGGTTCCGTCTCGGGATCGCACGTCTCGCCGAGATTGGAGTTCATCTTGGCCAGACGCGATCCCCATTCGACATAGCCCATGAGGCCGAACGGAATTCCGGATCGTCAGGCAGGCCGACCGCGTCGGCTGCATCGGCCAGGAGGCTAATCCAGCGGCGGCGCTGCTCCTCGCTCAGATGCTTGCCCAGATGGTGCATGACCATCTCGCGGTGGCCACCGAACTGCTCGCTGTAGGTTTTTGACCCGCCGAAAACCTCGCCGATGAAGGCCGCGACATGGGCGGGATGATCCGGCGACATGGTCTTGAACACCGGCCCGACGATCGGGTCCTGCGCCACCTTGTCGTAGAAAGTCTGGGTCAGCCGGTTCAGGGCCTCGCCGCCGCCGGCCCATTCGTAGAGGGTCGGGATATCCTGGCTCATTCTCGATCCTCCGCCTGCCTGGCGCCGCCAGCAGCGACGATAGCGGAACAATCGGAAGTGTCTCAACCTGCCTCGATGGCCAGTTCCGGCTTCGCCGCGGTCTACAATTTGGCCGGCGCGTCAGCCTCGGCATTGGCGGAGGGCCGGATCCGGCAATTCTCGGGTCTTGGCACCGCCTCGCAAATGGTGGCGCCGGTCAGCGCGTCGACCGATTGCAGGCTCGTCGTCAGTCCGACCTTCAGCATCATGCCGGGTTCCAGCCGGCGCTCGACCGAGCGACGCTCGATCGCCGCGAACAGGGCGGGAGCGATCGCCATCTCGTCGAGATAGGCCTTGACCATCTGCTTTTGCCCCATCAGGTAGAGGCTAAGTCGCGCCTGGGGACCGACAAGCCGCTTGATGCCGCCGGCAAGCATCAGCGCGCAGGCCGAATCGCACTCCACGCCCGCATCGATGCTCAGCCCGGCATAGGCGCCCTCTTTGGCCAGGCAATTCCACGCTCCCGGGTCACAGCCGACGAAATCGGTGCGGCCAACCGCGACGTCGAGCTTCCTTTCATGGATAAGCCGTCCCGCCGCCAGGGCGCTGAACAGGTCGCCTCCCCTCGAACTGACCACGACAGGCAGTTGCCGTTTGCCGAGCGTGGCGAGCAATTGGCGCAGCTTCTGCGGGGTCTGGGGAGTGATCGCGCCTTCCGCCGAGATCCATTCCGGGCAGTCTGGATTGCAGAGCGGATTGGTGCCGCGAACGACGACGAAGCGCATGTCTTCATCGCGCCGCTCTTCATCGTGTCGCGCCGGCTCGGGTTCGATCGCCGGCGGAGCAGGCTTGGCCGCGGTCGCCGTCAGGCCATCAGGCTTGTCCCCCGGCATTTCCCGGCAATTCGTGGCCAGGCGGCCGGGCTCGCACAGGCTTGCCGCGGTCAACAGGCCTACAGCGTCCGTGCTGGTGACCAGCTTCATCGCCAGCATGTCGTCGAGGGCGATCTGGTGAATTTCGCTGGCCGGCGTGCCCTTCATCGTTTCGAGCATGCCTTGTTCGATGCCCATCTGGTTGAGATAGGCCGCCAGCTTTTTCTCCACCGACTTGCTCATCTCGTAGGTCTTGTAGCTGCCGGCGTTCTTGCGGCTGACGATCTTTGTGTTGAGGATCTTCTTCTTGCCCCCCACGATGCGGTAGGTGGTGCGGTATTGCAATTTCGTGCGGATGTAGGTCGTGGTGATCTGATGGACGCCGAGATAGGCCCATTCGCCGGCCACCCGCCTGATACCGCCGGCAAACATCAGAGGACAGGCGGAATTGCACATGGCGCCATAGTCGATGACATCGCCGAAGTAGCGGGCGTCACGGTCCTGGCATCCCTTCGCACCGGGCTGGCAGCTGGAAAACACCGTCTTGCCGATGGCGATATCGAGCTTGTTCTTGCGGATCAGCCGGCCAAGCGTCAGCGCCGCCTCGACATTGCCGCCGGGAGAATCCACGACAACAGGCAGTTTCCGCCCGCCAAGCGTCTTCAGCATGCGTTTGAAGAGTGCCGGCGTGCCGGCTTCTATGGAGCCCTCGGCCGATATCCATTCCGGGCAGATCGGCTCGCACCCCGGTGCGTTGCTGCGGACAATGCCGAACCGCATCGTCGGCCCAAGATCCGGCGCCGCATCCGCCGCAAAGGCTACCGGGCCCGCGGCAAGCAATGCCAGCAGGCAGATCAAGGCCAGCGACCACAATGCCCGACAACGGTGAAGGCACCCTGAAACCATTCTGCAAAAAGCCCCTTGATGCAACCTATACTAGACGAGGTCCAAGGGCTTGCAACAGGGTCGAGCGACAGGGCGGTAGCCGATAGCCCGGCAAACAAAAAAGGGCGGCCCGAAGACCTAATGCAGTTCACTTAGGCACCTTCAGTGTTCTGACAGGATATTTGGCTGGTAGCTTTTTGACGACACGGGGGCATGATCGCC
>NZ_JAMYTM010000069.1:0-4435 GCF_040322475.1 Mesorhizobium sp. M0140
GTCGAAACCATCGAGGCAGCCGAATGCAAGAACTACTTCGAAAACGCAGGCTACGCTTCCGTCAAAATATGAAACGCTCTAGCCGGTGCTCCTCCAGTGGCGCTCCTCGGTTCGTTCGAAATTCAGCGCACGTAGCGGCGCGCGCTTTTACCGAACTGCACGATGCCTTGAAACGGCTGCAGCAGCATCTTCCCAGGAAGGGTGGGGCGACCGAGAGATGGTCGAGATCGGTCGGTTATCCTGACATGTGACCTGCCACGGGTAATTCCTCCATCTGAGATTAGAGTCCGGCCTCGATTGATCCGATACCATTCTTTGGACCGCCGGAAGGTGGAGTTTTCCGGCTGTTTCACGATGGCGGGCTGACGGCGCCATCGGGATTGATCAACGAGATTGGAACCTTGTGCCCGATTGCGCCATGTGGGCGCACCTCGTTGTAGTATCTGCGCCAATCCTCCAACTTTTCGGCCGCGTCGGCAAGCGTCAGGAACCAGTGGGCGTTCAAACATTCCGCCCTGAAGCGGCCGTTGAAGGCTTCGATGTAAGCGTTGTCCGTTGGCTTTCCCGGTCGCGAGAAGTCGAGCGTGACGCCCCTGGTGTAGGCCCACAGATCGAGGTCACGGGAGACGAACTCCGAGCCTTGATCGACCCGGATCGTCTTTGGATAGCCGATCTTGGGGCAGACCTGTTCCAGCATCCTGACCACATCCTCGGCTCGGTAACTGAAGCGTGGGTCGAGCACCGGCACGTAGCGTGAGAACGTATCTACGACCGTCAGGACCCGGATCTTCTTGCCCGTCGCGAGCTGGTCGTGAACGAAGTCCATCGCCCAGACGTCGTTGGGTTCGACGGCTGGCTGGCGATCGTCTCGCAGCTTCGCCTTCACCCGGCGCTTCGGCGTCTTGTTCCTCAGTTGAAGGCCCAAGTCCCTGTAAATGCGATAGGTCCGCTTCATGTTGATGTCCCAGCCCTCCCGCGTGAGCATCACGTGCACGCGCCGCTAGCCATAGCGAACCCGCGTCGCGCAGATGTCTTTGATCCGAGCTTCGAGGCCGGCCTGGTCACGGCCGGCGGGACTTGTAGTGATAGGTCGAGGTGTCGAACTCCAGAACACGGCACGCTCGCCGGATCGACACGTTCCAATCAGCACAGGTATCGGCCACCAGCTCGCGTTTGCGACCAGGCCTCACAGTTTTCGGCGGATCACGTCCTGCAGCATCTCCTTGTCCAGCGACAGGTCGGCGACCAGCTTTCTGAGCTTGCCGTTCTCGTCCTCGAGCTGCTTCAGCCGCTTCATCTCTGTCGGCAGCAGCCCGTCATATTTCTTCTTCCAGTTGAAATAGGTCGCCTGGCTGATCCCGGCCCTCCGGCAGATCTCCGCCACAGCAAACCCATCCGCTCCCTGCTTCAGAATGAACGCCTTCTGCGCGTCCGAAAACTTCGATGCTTTCATCGCTTCCGCTCCTCTCCCAGCCGGGAAACTACAGCGGAAAACTCCAATTCTGAACGGTCCAGTTCTGGGGATCAGATCACGATTGAAGGGACGGACTGATGAAGAGAAAGCGGTTTACGGAAGCGCAGATTATCGCGGTTCTGCGTGAGCGTGAGGCGGGAGCAAAGGCGGGCGACCTGGCGCGCAAGCATGGGATCTCCGAGGCGACGCTGTATAACTGGAAGGCGAAGTATGGCGGGATGGACGTCTCCGATGCCAAACGGCTGAAAGCCTTGGAAGCCGAGAACGCGAAGCTGAAGAAGCTGCTCGCCGACCAGATGCTCGAAGCGTCGGCACTGCGCGAGCTTCTTTCAAAAAATGGTAGGGCCCGCCGCCAAGCGCGAAGCCGTCGCGCATCCGCAGGCCGTCACGGGCGTGTCGGAGCGGCGGGCCTGTTCCTTTGTGGGCGCTGATCGCAAGATGGTCCGCTATCGGTCCCGGCGTCCGCCGGAGACGGAGCTGCGCACAAGGTTACGCGACCTAAGCCAACGAGCGCCGGCGCTTCGGCTATCGGCGGCTGTTCATTCTGCTCAGCCGCGAACGCGAGGCATCCGGGTATCAACCGCATCTACCGGCTATACCGCTAAGAAGGACTGGCCGTGCGCAAGCGACGCTCTAGGCGCCGAGCGTTAGGACGCAGGCACCGATCCTGGTCCAGGCACGCTGGATTTCGTCCATGATCAGTTCGCCTGCGGTCGGCGCTTCCGCGTACTCAACATCGTCGACGATGTGACGCGCGAATGCCTGGCTGCGTATTCCGACGAAGCCGGCCATCGATTCCGATTTGAAGCCCGCCAGTCATTCCGATTTCATTCCGGCCGGTGTTCCGATTTGAAGCCGGCCATTTTTCGGTCTGATCCTGGGTCTTGTTGATGTTTGGATTGGGTTTCGTTTCAGGTCAAGCTTGCGCTGTTTCGGTCGCTCTTGGCGAGCGCTGTTTTCGCATGCTTTCACCGGTGAGATCGATGCGATAGGCGTTGTGAACGAGGCGGTCGAGGATGGCATCGGCCAGGGTTGGGTTTGCAATGATCTCGTACCAGCGATCCAGGGGCAGCTGACTGGTGACGATTGTCGATCGGCGTTCGTAGCGGTCTTCAATGATCTCAAGCACATCACGCCGCTGGTCATCATTGAGTTTTTCCGGTCCCCAGTCATCGAGAATGAGAAGGTCGGTTTTGGCGAGTTGCTTGAGGATCCGGCCATAACGTCCGTCGCCTCTCGCGAGGGCGAGTGTTGCAAACAGCCGGGGAACGCGGTGATAGGCGACGGAGAAATCCTCTCGGCAAGCTTTGTGGCCAAGCGCACAGGCCAGCCAGCTCTTGCCCACGCCCGCCGGCCCGGTGATGAGAAGACTGTGATGCTTGCGAATCCAGTCGCAGCCGGCGAGCGCCATGAACAGATTGCGGTCAAGACCGCGTGCGGCCCGAAAGTCGGCATTCTCGATCTGTGCGTCATGGCCAAGTTTTGCAGCCCTGGCGCGGGCTTCGAAACGCTTCTGGCGGTGCATGGTGGCCTCGCGCTCGAGCAGCATGGCAAGCCATTCGCCATGCTCGAGGCCGCGTGCTTCGGATTGTGCGTCGAGCTCCTGGAAGGCGGTGGCCATGCCATGAAGGCCGAGTTCGCGCAGCATGTCGATCGTCGGATGGATAAGCATTGGTGTGTCTCCTCAATGAAAGTAATCAGGGCCACGCAGATTGGCGTGATCGACGATGGCGGTCGGTTCGGTGGAATGCCTTGCGGCCTTGTGATTGGCGATGAGCGAGGCGATGCTCTTGCAGTTCAGCCCACCGATCTCGACAGCGCGGGCTGACACGGCTTCGGCGCGATCGCGTGTGACATCGCGAAACAGGCGCAGGACACCCAGGCATGTTCGAAAGCCTTGTTCAGGATGTGGGCGGCTGGCGAGGATTGCGACAACCAAGCTTTCCGTCTCGGGGCCGACGGATGCGGCCCAGCGACGGAAACGATCCGGCGTCCACTCGGCATATCGCCGGTGGGAACTGGGCATATGATCCGGATCAGTCCCATGACGAGGGCCGCCATAGCGGCGCTGATGGACGGCAAAGCGCTTGCCGCGGTGGAAGATCTCGATGGTGCGTGCCGTTGCTCTAAGGTCGACTTGCTGGCGAATGAGGCTGTGCGGTACTGAATAAAAGAAGGTCTTGAACTCGACGTGGTAATCCGTCGAGACGCGGGCCAAACGCCACTCGGCGAACTCGTAGTCTTCGCTCGGAAGGCTTGCGAGCGCAGCACGCTCGACGCTCTCAAACAGTTGCCGGCGACTGACGCCCAGCCGACGCATGACGTGATCATTGATGCGATCGAGTGCCTGGCGAATGGCGGCATTGGCCTCGGCCAGCGAGAAGAAGGTCTGGTTGCGCAGCCGCCCCAGAATGCACGACTGGACGAAACGCACGCCGTTCTCGCCTTTCGATTTGTCCTTCGGCCGTCGCGGCCGTGCCGGAAGAACGCCGACGCCATAATGGGATGCCATCATGCCGTAGCTGCGATTGATCTCGGGATCGTAGAAGCTGGCGCGGCTGACGCCCGACTTCAGATTGTCGGGGACGATCAGTCGGGGAACGCCATCAAAAGAACGAAACATCCTGACGTGTGAACCAATCCAATCAGGCAGTGTCTGGGTCCAGGTTGCTTCGGCATAGGTGAAGCTGGACGCACCCAGCACTGCCACGAAGATCTCCGCCTCGCGGATCTCACCGGTCTTGCGGTCGATGATTGGGATCTTCTTGCCGGAATAGTCGACGAAGACCTTGTCACCGGCGGCGTGTTCCTGGCGCATCGTCGGGGAAAGCCGCTGTTCGAGTAATTACCCACCCCCGATGCGGCACGGTGCGTCGTCACTCGTCGTCGAGTCCGGGTACTGCGGGGGAGCCTTGCCGACCTTGCTGACGGTCCTCGGGTAATTGGCATCGGGCTGCGCCT
>NZ_JAMYTM010000070.1:0-4267 GCF_040322475.1 Mesorhizobium sp. M0140
AGTTCGACATCATGACGACCTCGTTCTTCCTGTCACGGCGTTCGCTCAAGGCCTCGCCCAATTCCGGCATGCCGGTGTGGCAGGACCGGTTGTTCATCGGCCTGGCGCGTACGGCGGCCGACGCGACGGAGTACTTCCAGATCCCGACCGGACGCGTCGTCGAGATCGGAACGCAAGTGACGATTTAGGGCATGCCGCGGTTGAGAAGAATCGGTGCTGTCACATTGATTGAGCGGTAAGGAAATTCAGGTAGCAGCGCGCCCGGCACTGTAAGTTTCAGCGGCTTGATGCAGCGATAGCTGGCCGGGACGGCTGTCACGCTGTGGCGACACACGCGATTTTGTTCCAGATTTGCATGGGGCGTTACGCAGGTCTCGATGTTGAGCCGATGACAGCGCATTGCAGGGAAAGTGAGCAGGTCGGCAATCGGATCATGGATGGAAACGAACCGCTGAAGCTGGCGTGCCGACTTGAAGCGTTTCATGATCCTTTCGCGTCGTCGGGTCGGCTGGTGCGAATTTTCCGCTCGATTTTCAGGCCTGTGTGCGACCGGTGTTCGACGCCGGGCATGAGGTCGCGCATGGCGGCATCATAGGATCGGAGCTTGTCGGTGATCATGATCCGTGGTGTCCGCCCTTGAGCTTTCAGCAACTTGCGCATCAGACGCTTTGCCGCCTTGGCATTTCGGCGGCTTTGTACCAGCACTTCGAGGACGAAGCCGTCCTGATCGACGGCACGCCAGAGCCACTGCTTCTTGCCACTGATAGCCACGACACATTCGTCGAGATGCCATTTGTCGCCCAGGCAGCCGGCTGATATTGATCTCCTGGGCGGAATGCCGTCCGAATTTCTCCGCGCAGCTTCGAACGGTCTGATGCGTGACGATGATGCCGCGGGCCGCCAGCATGTCCTCAACCATGCGCAGGCTGAGCGGAAAGCGAAAGTAGAGCCATACCGCGTGCGCAATGATCTCGGCGGGAAAGCGGTGGCGACCATAGAGCGGATCACGAGCAACTTCTGACATGGCCCAATGTACGCACATCTTCATAAGCTGTCGGTTGTCTTTACGATGCCGCGCCAAGCGAGCAGCATCCGGCCGGCGGGGCCGACCCCGTCTCCCGGCCGTGAGCAGAACGGCATCGCGCAGGTGCCGCTTCATCCTCGACCGGCCAGCCTGCTTTGCCGTTACCGCCGCCGCCGAAAGCGCCAGGCGTTGCCGCCAGGCGCCGATCCGCCGGCAGCGGTTCGTTTCCACCGATGATCCGAGTGCCAACCAGTTCCACTTTCCCCCAATACCTGCGTAACGCCGCCATGCAAATCTGGAACAAAATCGCGTATGTCGCCGCAGCATGACAGCCGTCCCGACCAGCTATCGCTGCATCAATACGCTGATATCTTTACAGTGCCCGCACGCCTCTCGCGCGCCAACGGCCAGTCGGGTGTCGCGAATGAGGCGCGCTGAAGCCATCCGGCTCAGCCGATCATGGCGCTTCGGTTGCCGGGTTCGAGGTCGTGGCCTCTGCCGCTGCGCGATTCTAGCATTTGCGCCTTGGAGAGCTCTGCTTCAGCCTCGGCGAGGCATGGCTCGGCTGCGGTTCTCTGCCGCAGAAGGTCCGATTGCGAATTCTTGACGTTGTCACGACGTAGGCGAGCGGCCTTGGCGAACGTCGGATAAGCGAAATGATTGACATCGGAGATGCCGGCCTTCGTTTCCTCGGCGTTTAACTGGAAGTCCAGTTCTCGCGCCATGCGTTCGAAATCGGCAATCATGATGTCTAGCTGGTGCAACTGTCGCCGCTTCTCATTCACCTGAAATTGCTTCAGTCGGACCAGATTACCTCGTGGCTTCATGACTCGGTACTCCGGTACCCATTTCGTCCAATCAAACCGCTCTCTCCCCTTAACGTTAGGCCTACAGCGACTCTCACGTTTTCTGCTGCGAGCGGAAACATATTTTCCAAAATCCTTGGCCGATGGCTATGAGTTCAATGGCATCGACAAGCATGCGAGCGGGGGACTTAAGGGGCGGTAAAAAAAGGCGGAATAGGGCGATTTTCACAATGTCTGCATTGAACGCGTTGAGACCTGCGGCGGGCTTGACACACAAAGCAATCGTCAAGATTTGCGACATGGACGCCGGGGGGCATGAATACGCCCGCCGTCAGCTACACGCCCCCCGATTTCCGCCGCCTATTATCGCCCACGCGGTCTGGCTTTATTTCCGGTTTCCGCTGAGCCTGCGCCTGGTTGAGGAAATGCTGCTGGAACGCGGCATCGTGGTTTCGTATGAGACAAGTCGCCGGTGGGGCATCAAGTTCGGGCTGGACTGCGCTCGCTGCTTGCGCCGCAAGCCGCCGTGCCGGAATGACGTCTGGTACCTGAACGAAGTGGTCGTCACCATCGCCCGGCAAAAAGCTTTGGTTGTGGCGCACCGTCGACCAGGATGGATATGTGCTGGACGAAATCGTGCAAAACCGCCGCAACACCAAGGCCGCCAAGCGCTTGCTGACGCGGCTGTTGAAGAAGCAGGGGCTCGCGCCGAAGCGCATGATCACCGACTAGCTGCGCTCGTATGGAGCGGCAAAGCGACAGGTGATGCCGGACGTCAAGCACCGGTCGCACAAGGGGTTGAACAACGGAGCGGAGAATTCCCATGTGCCGCCGCGAAAACGGGAGCGGATGATGCAGGGGTCCGATCGCCGAGAGGCCTGCAACGCTTCGTCTCGACCTTGTCAGCCCTCCGCAACCTCTTCGTCCCGCCCCGCCCCAAACGTTCTGCTCTCGCCATACATGTTCATCGCCTCAGCGCGATGGCGCTGGTGATATCACGACGCGTTTGTACCGCTCGACCTACGCCACAGGTGCCGACGCTGTGACGAGCTTCGTCGGTCGCGTGTCGAGTGACGGCACCGGGGACAATTATCGTCGACCGCAGTCCATTGCCCAGACCAAGGCGCTTCTCGGCGTCGGCACGATGGCAAATCGCAGCGTCACGATCTCGGCCGCTGCCCCTTCTGGCGGCGTGGACGGTGATTTCTGGGTGCAGCCGTAATGGCCCTTTACGTCAAAGCCTCCGGGGTCTTGGGGGCGGCCAGCGCCGTCTGGGTGAAAATCTCAAGCCTCTGGACCAAGGCTCGACAGGTCTATGTGCGCAGCTCGGGCGTCTGGGAGAAAATGTTCCCGATAGATCTGGTCTTCAATGGCACTCACGAAGACTCGACTGCCACGACCGTTTACACCCACACCAGCATTCCGCTTCTTGTCGCGCCACACGCTAATCGTCGTGTCATCGTGACAACTGAGACCACTGACACCGAAAGTGCAGTGACCGTCAACAGTATGACGATTGGGGGTGTGGCTGCCACCCTTCTCGCTCAGGTGGAAAGCATCTTCAATTCTGGTGTGGTCTATCTGTCAGTGTGGTCAGCCCTCGTGCCAACCGGTACGACGGCAACGATCGTGACCACGTATAGTGAGAGCGTGTTCCGTGACTACATGTCGGTCGATACGACCACCAATTGGGATGGTGTGGTGGGCACTGTTGCCTCTGACAACAATTCAACGGGTGGCCTGACAACGACCGTCAGCATTGGTGCCCTGGGCGCAGCGATCGCAATTGCGGGCAACGCCACCAAGGGGGCATCGGCACTGCGACATGGACCGGGCTGACCCAACAGTTCTCAAACACACCAGTCACGGATACAAACCACAGCGGAGCAATGGCCATAGCTACCGCCGCCCAAGCTGCCCTCACCGTAACCTGTGCCTACAGCACTACTCCAGCACTTGCCGCACTGCTGGTGGTTCCGCGGTGCGCAACTCCTGACTGGCGACGGCGTCGGCGACATGCCTTACGGACTCGTATTGCCAGAGCTTGTAATCGTCGACAAACCAGCCAAGTCGGCTCTCGATCGCCGTAGCAAGCTCGTTATAGTCGAGGCTGTCGAGGCCGAGATCCCGCATTCTGGTTGTCATCGAGACCTCTACTTTTTCGGCAACTAGAGCGTTGAGGGTTTTGAGAACCAGTTGTTCAATTTCAAGTAATGTCATCACTAATACATGCCTTTTGCTTGCAGATTCAGGTAATGCAACCCTGATCGGGGCGCAACCCCCAAAACGAGGTGTGCGGTTGAAACATGTTCTTGTCATTGACGATGATGCCGCAATGCGGCGCCTCATCGCCGATGCATGCCCTGAAGGTAACCGCAGTCCACGATAGCAAGCAGTTTGACTATGTTCTTTCACGTGAGCCAGTCGATCTCGTGGT
>NZ_JAMYTM010000071.1:0-3725 GCF_040322475.1 Mesorhizobium sp. M0140
GCTGAGAATTCCTAGAGCTCGGGGGAGAAGCGCTGTCATTGATCAGGTGTCCTTAATTTTTAAGTCTACGATCTAATTGCGGGATACTCATTGTTGTTGCCCCATCATCGTTCCGGTCATTGGACAATGAGGTTTGCACTCTGTCGTACTCTATCTAAATCTCAAAGATTTTACGTGGCGCGGTGGTCAAGACTTCAACGCCAGACTCAGTGACTCGGATTGTCTCACTGAGTGCATACCCAAAATCTTCATCGATCCAATTGCCCAGCATAAGATGGAAGGTCATGTTCGGCTTCAACTCGGTATAGTCGCCATCTTTTAGGCTCGCAGTCGGCTCAGTCCAGCCAATACCGTGGGCGTACCCGCATCGTGACTCTTTCTTGAGCCCCTCCCGCTCGATGGCGCGATCGAAGGCGTTGGCCACGTCACTGCATGTCGCTCCCGGCCGGACAGACTCAAGCGCAGCTTCGAGGCCGGCGAGTTCGATCTCATGGACCCGACGCAAACGGTCCGAAGGTGTGCCGATCGAGTACGTGCGCATCAGCCCGGCACAATAACCATGGCGCGATCCCCCGATCTCGAGATTGACCTGAGATCCGTGACGAAAGACATCTTCGCTCCACGAAATATGACATGTTCCGGTCCTCGGTGAGGAGCACAAGCTAATTCCCTGTATACCTGTTCCAGACTTGCCATTTGCACCGCGTATCAAGGTTGCTGCGATCTCCGCAGCTGCGTCGGCCTCCCGCACGCCGGGACGTATGACCTCAGCAGCTCGAAGGATTGCCGCGTCTGAAATCGCCGCTGCCTCACGCATAATCTCTATCTCCAGATCAGACTTAACCCCCCGGATCCAAGTAACTGCCTTGGTGCAATCCTGGATCCTGGCATTGGGCAATCGTGTTCTGAACTTCTCCATTGTTGCCGTCGACAGGTTGTATTGATCGATGCCTATGCCAAGGCTTCCAGTAGTCGAATCGTTTAGGTAGTGGATCGCCGCGTCATATCCATCCATTTCGGGGTTTCCGATTAATGCTTCTGGATATGCAATGATCTTGTCGCGCTCCATAAAGCATTGATGAATGGCTGCCGGCGCATCCATGCGCCGCAGAATAAAGGTTGGCTCCTCTTCGTAGGTCGAAACCACTAATGCCTGCGGGACGTAGCTTGAGAGCGCAGTGTATCCTGTGAGGTAGGTGATGTCATGCTGGTTTGACACGACAAGTGTCTCAATATTGCGCTGCACCATGTCCGACTTCACAAGGTCAAGCCGGCGCAGGTATTCGCTTCTGGGGAACGCTTGCGGTCCTCTGCTGATTGTCATGGGGTTGAACTCCATCCATTCCGTTTAGGGGGTCTTGACGCGAGGGGCGTATAGCCCCCCGCTTTTCCGGGCACTCTCTTGATTGCTGAGCACGGTCGACGGGCGGCCGTTGGGGAAATCCGTCTCAGCAGCATGCAAAACCGCCAAGCAGCCTTTTCGGCGAGACAGGCCAGGACCAACGCGATTTACGTATCAACAAAGACATATCCGCTCCTTCTCACGGGCTTTGGAAGCCAGGAGTTCGCCGTCAGCTAGCCGGCCTGCCAAGCAAGCTGCCTCTGCTGACACAAGGCCAAGAAATTCACCTAAGCCGCAGACGGCAGTTCGAAAAAGCTGCCGTTGTGCACTCGTCAACAAGCATTACCTATTTCGTCGCAATAAGGCTTCCGTTTTTACCGCAACTTTGCATAAATCCTGCGCTTGAACATGCAACCATGCAGCGTTTGTGCCCCTCCCGGGGGCACGTGTACACGCCAGGTAGGCAGGTCCAACATGATCGGTGGCGGGGAAATAGGACGTCGATTGCCCGGCTTGCAGCAAGCGCAACTTTCGCCTTGAACTCAGGGCTGTGATTACGGAGGGGGCGTTTCGTCATGGTCTCTCCTGTTCCCGGCTTCTATGCCGTGTTCAGGCAGAAATTCCACTTGTAACCCCTGTCCAAAATTTCCCGATCCAGCTCTCTGCCCGCTTGGCTGACTCGGACCCTGAGCGGGCGCCACGCTCCTGAGGGCACGGCAAACGCGCCTCCGGTGAAATGCTGCGAAAAATATAGCCCTGACGCGCCTTTGGAAGCCAATGTCCCCGCAGGTCACCGGAATTCGCATTAGAAAAATGTTACTGTTTCGTTAGAACAAACATGAGCGAGGTTCGAATTTCGTTGGGTTAGAGTCCTCCGAAGAAACGCTTGGAATCAAGTGTCTTAGGAAGACACGCGCGTAACGACATCGCCGAACTCAGGTTTCAAGACGTACTAGACCAAGAGAGGGATGGAAACGATGAACGCGAGTTCTGAAGGTCTTGCAACTTTGAAGGAAATGGCGGTGATCTCGCCCACGGCGGCGGCCGCCTCTCTCCCTTCGACCGGGTTTACCCCCTGCTGGACTCCGGACCAGCAGATCGTCGCCTACCGCTCGATGGCCAAGATAGAACCGGGCCGCTTGGTGCGCCGTGGGGCCCATGTCAAACTCTTGCCAATAGCCGACCGTCAGATCTCGCCACATTGGATTTGGAAAGGCCGGGCCATGGACGTGGACGCCTACATGGAGGCGGCACGCACATCTGGCGTGATCGTGCTCAAGGACGGCCAGATACTCCTCGAGCGGTATGGCCTCGGGCGTGCGGCGAAAGACTGCTGGGAGGCCCAATCCGTCACCAAGTCGGTCGTCGCGATCCTGCTCGGGTCCGCGATCCAGGATGGCTACATCAAAAACATGTCTGCATTGGTCACCGACCACATCCCCGAGCTCAAGGGCAGCGCCTATGAAGGACTGACCATTCGCCAGCTCGTGACCATGACATCGGGGGTAAAGTTCAACCTTGATTACGTAGATCCCAGCAGCGACAGTTTCAAGTTGTGGTCGGAGCCGTTCGTAGACGGCATAGATCCTGTCGTCGCTTTCATGCGACGGCAGCCCAGGGCCAATCAGCCGGGCGCGACGTTCTTCTATAGCGACCCCGATGCCGCGCTGACCGCAATCTTGGTCTCCAATGCGGTCGGCAAGTCGATGTCAGAATACCTTTCAGAGAAGCTTTGGCAGCCCTGCGGGATGGAAGAAGACGCGTATTGGATCGTGGATCCGGCCGGCAATGAGCGCGGTGGATGCGGCATCTCCATGGCCCTGCGCGACTTTGCCCGCCTCGGCCAGTTCATTCTAGGCGGCGGCAAGGTCGGCGGCGTCGAGTTGCTGCCGCGCGACTGGCTGGCGGAGGCAACCATGACGCAAGTTTCCTTGCCGGAACCTAAGCCTTGGGGTGCGACCGGTTATGGGTATTTTTGGTGGATATACCGGGACGGCTACGCCGCCTTGGGCCACGCTGGCCAGGCAATCTTTGTCTGTACCAGGGACAAGATAGTCATCGCCACCAACTCCGCTTGGCCCGAGCCTAATTGTGACGAGGACTGGCAGGCGCTCGATGCCTTCGTGGCGGCGCTGCACGCGGCGGCTGTAGAGAACCGCTGAGCGAGATCGGCTCCGGAAATGTGAGTTGTCGCGAGGAGTGTTCTTCTCCGCTGACTTCTTTCATCCCGACTTGGATCCTTCGCTTTTTTTGCCGCCGGTGAGGGCGGATAATATTCTGTCCGGGCGGACTGAAGGCCTAGAGCGATTCCTATTTTGAGAGAATCGTAGGATTCCCAAAGCCGGATGTTTGTGATTCAAGATGCTGGCTGGATTGGAGGCCA
>NZ_JAMYTM010000072.1:0-3013 GCF_040322475.1 Mesorhizobium sp. M0140
GGCATCGCGAACCTCCCGGCGCAAAGCACGCCAAACTGTTCGCGATGTCCTCGCACACCTGTTCGCGATGTCTCCGGTCCAAACACCCCCTTGCGGGGGAGATGGCCGGCAGGCCAGAGGGGGGTGTTCAAGTGCTGAGCGTGCCGGCATGAACTGCATCAGAGGAGCAACCTTGCCAGCTGAATCCGCATCGCCCGAACCCGTCCTGCTCGCCGTCGAGGGCATCACCAAGCATTTCGCCGGCGTCACCGCGCTAAGCGATGTCTCGCTCGACATCCGCCCCGGCGAAATCCTCGGCCTGCTGGGCGAAAACGGCGCCGGCAAGTCGACGCTCTTGAAAATTCTCTCGGGCGTCATGCCGCCGTCGGGCGGCCGCATCACTTTCGACGGTGCCGATTATCATCCATCCAGCCCGCAGGATGCCAAGCGGCTCGGCATCGTCACCATCTACCAGGAACTGAGCCTGATCCCGACGCTGACTGTGGCGGAGAATATCTTTATCGGCCGCGCGCCGATCGGTCCGCTCGGGCTGGTGAGTTGGGGGCGCATGGAGCAAGAATCGCGCTCGATCATCGCCCGCGTCGGCCTCTCCATCGATCCGATGACGCCGGTGTCGGCGCTGTCGGTGGCCGAACAGCAACTGGTCGAGATTGCCCGCGCCCTGTCGCTGAAAAGCCGGCTGATCATCATGGACGAGCCGACCTCGGCGCTGACCGAGACCGAGGTGCAGCGGCTGCTGTCGATCATGGATCGGCTGCGCAAGGACAAGGTCGCCATCATGTTCGTCACCCACCGGCTGGAGGAAGCGTCCGCCATATGCGATCGCATGACGGTGCTGCGCGACGGGCGGCTGGCCGGGCATCTTAACCGCGAGGGCGGACCGATCGCGCTGCCCAAAATCATCGAGAAGATGGTCGGCCGCGCGGCGTCCGAGCTCTACGCCCGGCCGGCGCAGCGCGCGGTGGCCGGCGATATCGTGCTGTCGGTGCGCGGCCTGCGCACCGTTCGCGACCCCGAGGCGCCCCACGCCATCGTGCTCGACGGCGTCGACATCGACCTCAAGGCCGGTGAAATCCTCGGCGTCGCCGGGCTTGTGGGGTCCGGCCGCACGGAACTGGCGCGCGCCATCTTCGGCGCCGACCGCATCGCGGCCGGCACCATCACGCTCGACGGGAAGCCGATCGCCCCGGCATCACCCGCGGACGCCATTGCGCTCGGCATCGGCCTGCTACCGGAGGACCGCAAGCACCAGGCGATCTTTGCCGCGCTGGGCATCCTGCCGAATTTCTCCATCGCTTCGCTGGGCAGCTTCAGCAACGGTTTCGGCTTCATGGCCGAGCGGCGCGAGCGCGATGCGCTGTCCGGGTTTCGCAAGATGCTGTCGATCCGCATGGCTTCGGCCGAGCAGGCGATCGAAGGCCTGTCGGGCGGCAACCAGCAGAAGGTGATCCTGGCGCGCTGGCTGGCGCGCGATCCGAAAGTGCTGATCGTCGACGAGCCGACTCGCGGCGTCGATGTCGGCGCCAAGACAGAGGTGCACCAGATCCTGGTGCAGCTTGCGGCGCGCGGCATTGCGGTGATGATGATTTCGTCCGAGCTGCCCGAGGTGCTTGCGGTGTCGGACCGCATCGTCACCATGCGCCGGGGACGCATCACCGGCCAGATGCCGGGCGTCGAGGCAAACGAGGAAAGACTGATGGAACTGATGGCACTCGACCGCAAGGAGATACTATGAGCGTGGCGGGGGAACAGGATCAGCGCGGCGGTATCAACTTCGCGCGGCTTTTGATGAGCTTCGGGCCGCTGCTGTTCTTGGTGGCGCTGATCATCGTCTTCACGGTGCTGAAGCCGAGCTTCATGGACCCGATCAATTTGTTCAACATCACAAGGCAGATCTCGATCACCGGGCTGATTGCGCTCGGCATGACCTTCGTCATCCTCACCGCCGGCATCGACCTGTCGGTCGGTTCGCTGCTCGCCTTCTGCGGTATGGTCGCCGCCGTGGTCGCCAAGGGCGGCTCCGCCAACACGCTGTCGCTGTCGACGAGCGGCACGCAAGGGTTCGGCTGGTTCGCAGCACTCTTGGCCGCCGTCGTTGTGGGCGCTGCTGCCGGCGGGGTGCAAGGGCTTGTCATCACCCGGCTAAAAGTGCCGCCCTTCGTCGTCACGCTGGGCGGGCTGACGGTGTTTCGCGGGCTGACGCTGACCATCTCAAACGGCGGCCCGATCTCGGGCTTCGACGCCTCGATGCGCTGGTTCGGAACCGGGCTGATCGGCCCCGTGCCGGTGCCGGCGCTGATCTTCGCCGCGGCCGCCATCCTGTGCCACATCGTGCTGCGCTACACGCGCTACGGCCGAGCCGTCTATGCCGTCGGCGGCAATGCCGAGGCGGCAAGGCTGTCGGGCCTGCGCGTCGACCGCATCCTGATCTCGGTCTATGTCATCGTCGGCTTTTTTGCCGGGCTTGCCGCCTTCGTGCTGTCGGCGCGGCTGAACTCCTCCGAAGCAGTCGCCGGTATTGGCTACGAGCTGACGGTCATCTCGGCCGTCGTCATCGGCGGCACCTCGCTGTTCGGCGGCATCGGCTCTGTCGGCGGCACGGTGGTGGGCGCCGCGCTCATCGGCGTGCTGCAAAACGGGCTGCAGTTCAACAACGTCTCGTCCTACACGCAAAGCATCGTCATCGGGCTCATCCTGATCCTGGCGGTGGCGTTCGACCGGTGGCTGAAATCGCGGGTGAGAAGGTGAGGAGCAAAGGGGGAGGAGCGGTTGGCGCCCAGGCACCCCCCTCTGTCCTGCCGGACATCTCCCCCGCAAGGGGGGAGATTGGCAGCTTCGTCCTCGCCGCTTTCTCTTCAACGTTGAAAATTGGCGAAAGCAGTCATGACGTCCAATCTCCCCCCTTGCGGGGGAGATGTCCGGTAGGACAGAGCGACTATCTGGGGTGTCAAGTTGCAATTACGAACTCGTTGCGCGCATCGCGTGCTTTTGCATTGAGGATGACCAGGAGTTT
>NZ_JAMYTM010000073.1:0-2992 GCF_040322475.1 Mesorhizobium sp. M0140
TCGCATGCCTATTCCTGCTACGGTACGATCGGCGAGGCTAAGGTGCGAATCGGTTTTCGGCCGTGTGGCTAGTCGTCGCATGGTACCCGCGGCGGGTTCCAGCCCGCACACGCCGATCCTCCGCGACTATGCACGCCCGGGGCCCCAGTTCAGCCGGCGGGAAGGCCACCCCATCGCAGCAAATATGCCTGCGGCGCTTCGAGCACGCTCATGTCCTCATGTCGTGCTCGGCGGCGAGAGCTTCGTCGCCCTGGCGAAAGGCCTGCAGAGTATGCGCTGTTCCGGTGGTACCTTTCACGCGTAGATGTAAGAAACGGTGTTAGAGGCCTGGTGGTAAGCGGTGTTCTCAGGCCGCGGCCTTGATCTCGGGCTCGATGATGTGGGCCCAAGGCGCAGGTCGTCGATCTGGCTGTTGGGGTGGCCCTTGACGATCCTGGTGAGCACGTCGGCGAGATAGCCGAGCGGTTCAACGCTATTGAGTTTGCAGGTTCGATCGGCGAAGCGACGACGGCCCAATGCTCCGCGCCGCCGTCGGAAGCCGCGTCATAATGCCGGGAATCCGGCGTTCGACGTAGTCGTGACCTATCCATTCCACCCGCTGGTTGGGCAGACCGTTCTTGTGGTCGGCGAGCATTCGGCAACGATCGCGTCGCTGATCGAGACATGCAAGCTCAATAGCGTGGAGCCTCACACCTAACTCGACGTGATCGCTCGGATCGTCGCCGGCCATCCACAAAGCCAGATCGCCGATCTGCTGCCTTGGGCCTACAGACCCATGCAGCTCAAGGCGTGCCCTGAGAACAGCGCATGCCCTGCAGAAGGCGCTGTGGTCGCTCGGCTAGGCCCCGCGAGCATCGCAGCGACAGCCTCTCGCCGGCATTCCGCAACCTGGACCAACGCCCGGGGGGACCTGACGCGTCGCTACGACGATTTGTGCGGCCCACTACGGCATGAGCAACAATCGCGGCGTCGCGCATGAGGACGGCTCCATCGAAGGCCCGCACGCCCATCTCAAGCGGGCGATCGACGACGCGGCTCTGATGAGAGGACCCAGCGATTTCGGCGATCTTGCCTGCTACCGCCGCTTCGTGGACGAGATCGTCAGCCGTGTGAACGCCCGCAATTCCAAGCGCAACGAAATCGAGCCAGGAACTGCCCGTCCGGCTCACATCCGACTTCGAGGAGGTCACCGTGCGCGTCACCTTATCAGGCGGCTGCGGCGACACGCTGTTGCGCATGTTCCGGGCTGCCGAGTTCGAGCTGCCGAAAGCCCCCTGCGTGGTCGGCATCGACGACTGGGCCTGGCGCAACGAGCAACGCTGCGGCACGATCCTGCGATCTGGAACGCGGCCGCATTCTCGAACTCTTGCCTGACCGCAATGCCGACACGGTTGCATCCTGGCTCGAACGTCACCGGCGAATTGAGATCGTCGCTCGCGACCGCGCCGGTGTTTACGCGGATGGCGCCCGGCGTGGCTCCGTCCAGCACCGCCGGTAACCAAAACGTTGCAACAGAGTCTTCGACTAAATTTACGAAATCTTTGCGATCGCCAACCGCTGACAATGGTACCTTCACCACAAAGTCTGAGGTCAGGAACGAACAAAAGCTGTCGCCTGGTAACCCTCAGACCGCGCACAGCACGCAACGGAGGTTAACCCCTATGGCAAGAAGAGCGCTCATCCTGGTTGAAGGCACAAGGAGCAATGGTCCGCTATACGTCCAGGCGGCCCAGCGTCTTGGTCTTCGTCCAATTACCCTGTCGGCTAATCCAGCTCAGTACGACTATCTTGCGGCGGAAGGCATTGAGGCAATCTGTGTCGATACTGACAATCTAGATGCACTGATCCGCGAATGTTCCGGGCTGGGTGCTACGTATGACATTGCTGGCATTACATCCGCCACGGAGTCGTTTTATGCGACAGCCGGCAAGCTCTGCCGGCATTTTGGTCTACCCGGACCGAACCCTGAATTCGTGGAACGATGCTGCGACAAATTCGCTCAACGTCAGCTCCTTGCTGAAAGTGGCGTACCAATACCTGCCTATCGCGTGGCAGCTAATGCGACGGAGGTTGAAAGCTCTGCGGCCGAGATCGGCCTGCCGGTGATTGTTAAGCCAGCCGTAGGCATAGGCAGCAGCGGTGTTCGATTGTGCCGCAATGTTGACGAGGTAGCCGAACATACGATCTATTTGTTTGGCGGGAAGCACAAATGGCGGTCTTCGCCGAGGATACTGGTCGAAGAATTCGCACAAGGCCCCCATTATATCGCGCATACAATGGGAAATGAAGTCATTGGGATTGAGGCCGCTGACTTCGACTGCCCACCGCATTTCGTCTTTCGTGAGGGCATCTTTCCGGCCCCGCTGGCTGACGACGAGTATAAACGTATCGCCGATGTTTCGCTGGGCTGTCTGCCAGCTCTCGGCCTTGGCTGGGGGCCAACAGCCATCGAACTCCGGTGGACGAAGCTTGGCCCAGTCGTCATTGAAGTCAATCCGCGTCTTGCTGGCGGTTGTGAATCGGTTCACCTAGCTTACGGTGTCGATCTCATCACGGAGCACATCAAGCTTGTCATCGGCGACAAATACGATTTGCGCAGAAGGCACTCGCACACTGCGGCCTGGCGGTGCCTAAATCCTGATCGCGATGGCATCCTCGATTGGATCGATGGCGACAGTCGGGCAGCTGCTGTACCAGGTGTCGCCCGGGTCAAATTGCATGTTGAACCCAAGACGGCTATCGTTAGGAAAGGCGATTACCGAGACAGTATGGGATATGTCATCGTTGTTTCACCCAGCCGTGCTCGAACCGAAGCGATACTTCAGCGTGCCGTCGACTTAATCGATTGGTCGATCACACCATTTTCCGACTCTTCGCGAATAGGAAACAATCTGAATCGGACGTCTATCTAGGCTCAGGACTCATTGATTGAGCCAGAAGATGACGGTGGCTGCGATGCAGATGGCAGACATGAAGGTGTGCGCACAGCGGT
>NZ_JAMYTM010000074.1:0-2326 GCF_040322475.1 Mesorhizobium sp. M0140
CAAGCCAAGGTCCGGGCGGCCGCCCGGACCTTGGCTCAATCGCTCTAATCCCACGAAATCTCTCTCGTGTAGATACAAGGTGGCCGCGCAGCGGACGGAGAGGGGATTTCGTCGGGCGCCATCTCCAAACGAAATGTATCGGAACCTTACCTGGCACGGCCGGCGCCGTTCCCCCGCTCCGTCTCGGCTCCGCCGAGCCACCTCTCCCCCACATTCGTGGGGCGAGGAACCCAAGCCTGCGAAGCCGCCCCGAAAACGCCGGTTTTCCCGTGTCTTTCCTTGCCAGGGCCGCGTTTCCCGTGGGAAGGGGCGTGGTATCTCAGGGCTTGGGGGCTTGGCATGACGAACATCGGGGCCGGGGGCGCTGCGCCCTCGCTTATCAGGGCATCGCTCAGCCGCACTGGCAAATGGGCAGGCAGCGTCGCCTTTATCGGGGGTGCCGTATCCGACATCCTCAATCCGCTGGCGCCGTTCGCCGCCTATATCGCGCTGATCGCCGCGGTGGCCGCAATCATCATCGCCATTGCCATCGTGCTCAGGCTGGTGCTGGCGGCCAGAGCGCTGCCGGCCTTGATCTTCGCCACAACAGCAGCGGCCGTCGCCGGCGGCGTCTACGGCCTGCAGCAGCAGACCAACGCCCAGAACGGGGTGATCGCCAGCCTGGTGCCGGCCATTGCCGGGCTGCAGCAGTCGATGGGCATCGTTACCGAAAAAGTGGCCAGGATCGAGCAGACCGTCACGCAGACGCAGAAGACGGTCGAACAGGTCAAGCAGTCGACCGACACGGTGGCCAAGAAGACCGATGAGATCGCTAACGCCCAGCAGCAGCAGACGCAGCAGACGGCGGAAGTGCAGAAGACCACCGACGAGGTGAAGAAGCAGACCGAGAAGCTGCAAGAAACGACTCAGCAGATCGCCGCCTCGATCGACACCATCGCCAGGGGCTTTGCCGCCCTTGCCGCGCAGGGTGGGGCGATCGCCGAGCCGAAGCGGCCGGACGAGTTCTACCACAATGCCCGTGTCTACGAGCTGTCCGGCGACATGCTCAATGCACGGCGCTCCTACCTCGCCTTTGCCGGCTTCGATGTCGACGCCATCGATCCCTATACGCGCTTTGCCACGCTGCTTCGGGTGCAGGACGGCAAGGCCGGCGCCCGCGAAGTGTTCGGCGCGCTTGCCGACAAGGGCAAGGCGCTGTCGATCAAGCTGGTGCATATCCAGCAGTTCGACGACGCCCAGCGCGTCGACAAGCTCAACGCCTTCATATCAGCCAATCCAGATTTCGCGCCGGCCTATTTCCTGTTGGCGCAGGAGTTTTCCGAAGACCGGCTCGGCGCCCAGACGCTGGCCGACAAGCGCAACGAGGCCAAGGCGCTGACCAAGTTCACGTCCTACGAGAAGGATGGCGGGCTGCTCACATATTTCGTCGACCAGACGCAGCTGGCCGACTGGCTGGACCGCAGCCGCAGCCGGCTGGCCGCACTCGGCGACGTGCTCGATCCCGCCCGCTTCGTGCCTTCGCTGACGCCGATGCGCTCGAACCAGGGCTGGTCGATGACCATCTCGCTGCCGGAGCCGGCGACCGCCATCTCGTGGCGCATGGGCGACAGCGGTCCGTTCACGGACACCGGTTTCCTGGCCATGAACGACCAGACCACCGGCAAGCCGATGGCCAATCCGAGCTTCGAGATGCCCGACAGCACCGTGGCCGGCATCATCGCGATCAAATATCTCGACATCAGGGGCCGCGAGACCGGCCCGTTCGACATCCGCTTCGACCCGGAGGCGGCACTCCAGCAGGGCAACAAGCAGATCCTCGACCAGTTCTGGACCTCGTGGATCGCCTTCGATGCCAGCGGCAATCACGGGCTGGTCTATTTCACCCAGATGCTGTCCTACCGCTGCGCCATCAAACAGGTGCACTACAGCCTGAACGGCGCGGCGCTCGACAAGGAGATCAAGATGCCGCGTTGCGACAAGAAGGACCCTTACGCCATCCCCTACGACTACCAGCCCTATTTCAAGGTCGCCGACAGCGTGAAATCGATGTCGGTGCAGGTCACCTACACCGACGGCACCAAGTCGCCGGTGCGGGAATACAAGCGGCAGTAGGAGGCGGCAGCGCCATTCCCCTCTCCGTCTCGGCTTCGCCGAGCCACCTCTCCCCACTTTCGTGGGGCGAGGAACCGCCAACTTCGACGGCCAGCCTTGCAGAATTTGGGTTCCTCGCCCCCGCAAAGCGGGGGAGAGCGACTATCTGGGGTGTCAAGTTGCAATTACGAACTCGTTGCGCGCATCGCGTGCTTTTGCATTGAGGATGACCAGG
>NZ_JAMYTM010000075.1:0-1945 GCF_040322475.1 Mesorhizobium sp. M0140
GCGCCCCCGGCGGCGCCCCCCCCCAAGCTCTCCGCGACCAAAAAGCTCCCCCAGACCGGGGCCTCCCCCCCCTACCCCAAAACTCCCCCTGGGCGGGGGGCGGGCTCCCCCCCCCCCCCCACCTCTTGTCAGCACCGGAGACGATGATGTCGCGCATTGGAATCCATTCTTTCGTCTGGTCGGCGAGCTCGGCACAGGCTGATCTCGAGCGCACGCTGGCCAACACCAGGGAGGCCGGCTTCGACCTCATCGAATTCTCCTATCTCGACCCCGCCAATGTCGACATCGGCGGGCTCGCCAGGCGCATCGCCGATCTTGGCCTCGGCGTGTCGATCAGCATCGGATTGCCTGTTGATGGCGACATTTCGAGCGCCGACAAGGCGATTGCCGCGCGCGGCGTCGAAATCCTCAACGACACCATAGCGCTGACGCGCGATCTCGGCGGCCGGAAGGTCGCCGGCATTCTCTCGACCAGCCATGGATTGCAGGTCGAGGCGCCGACGCGCGATCAATGGCAGCGCAGTGCCGGCACGCTGGCCAAGGTTGCCGAGACAGCCAAGGCGGCCGGCGTCACGCTCAACCTCGAGATCGTCAACCGCTTCGAAAGCAATCTGCTCAACACCGCCGCGCAAGGGCTGGCCTTCATCGAGGACACCGGCTCGGACAACATCTTCCTGCATCTCGACACCTTCCACATGAACATCGAGGAGGCCGATGTCGGGCTGGCCATCCGTCATGCCGCGGACAAGATCGGCTATGTCCATATCGGCGAAAGCCATCGCGGCTTCCTCGGCACCGGCAATATCGATTTCGCCGCGATCTTCGATGCGCTGACGGCTATCGGCTACAGCGACGACCTCAGCTTCGAATCCTTCTCGTCTGAAATCGTCGATGAGAACCTGTCGAAGAAGACCGCGATCTGGCGCAATCTCTGGACGGACAACATGGCGCTGGCCAAGCACGCGCGTGCTTTCATCGGTCTGGGAATGGAGACGGCAAGGCGCAAGGCGGAACTCGTCTCGGCACGGCACAAACCCTGACCCGCCCGTCGAGAGCCGAAGGACGCGGCGTGCGCCGGAGGGCAGGGTTCCGAACCCGGATTAACAAAAGGCCTCGTGGCAGCCAGTGCTGACAGCTTGCGCCGCCAGTTTTTCTGAGATAGGAATTTTTTCTTGACTCGGTGACCTCAGCTATGGTACATTTTTGCCCATGGTGCTGATTTGCGCCAGCGACCCGCCGCACAGGCGGGTTTTTCGTTTGATGCTCCGTAAGCCAAGGTGCCGGCCGTATGGCGCCGGCATTGCTCGCGGCAGGTGCATCGGTTATCTGACCGGCCAGGCAAACAACGCCACGCAATCCACCAAACGGAGCCCAGCACATGACACGCGAGACAATCCTCAAATTCGGCACCGTCGAACACGCGGACGCCGGCGATCTGGCTGGCTGGATCGTCGTCGAGGGCAGGCCGACCATGCAAACCGCCGTCCAGCACACGACCGAGGACGGCAAGGTGTTGTCGGGCACCTGGCGCGCGACGCCCGGCACCTATCACGCCACCTATACCGACTATGAGTTCGTGCACATGATCGCCGGCCGCATCATCATTACGCCGGACGGCGGCACGCCGGTCGAGGTCGGCCCCGGCGATGCCTTCGTGGTGGAAGCGGATTTCAAGGGAACCTGGAAGATCATCGAGCCGGTGACGAAGCATTTTGTCGTCAGGGTTGGCTGAGGCGGATCGGCGACCCCGCGTGCGGAAAACGGTGCGGTTGCTGTCACGGCAGGACCGTATCACTGCCGCATCCCGGAGCAGGCGCGGCACGCCTGAACCTTGGCGTGTTCGTCGCTCTTGTCGCGTAGGCTAGAGCGATTCCTATTTTGAGAGAATCGTAGGATTCCCAAAGCCGGATGTTTGTGATTCAAGATGCTGGCTGGATTGGAGGCC
>NZ_JAMYTM010000076.1:0-1564 GCF_040322475.1 Mesorhizobium sp. M0140
GTCGCCAGCGGCGAGCCGCCCTCGTTCGTGAGGCGTATATAGTCGCCACACTCGACAACTGTCAACACACATCGACAATGTTTTTTCGATTTCTCGCAGAGATATCCACCGGGCCGAAATTCATGAGTTGGCTTGGCTGAATTGTGGGCGGCGTTCTAGCGCCTACCATTCCTGTGATGCGTCCCGAGCTCGAGGCGCTGATGTGTGCCATCGCACCCGCCGCGCCTGGAGGACTGCACAGCAATTCTCCACCGAAGCGCCGTTTAGAGCCGGTCCTCGAGCAATTCCGGTGTGATGTTCCGGTCGGCGTAAAAGATGCCCAGGATCAGGACCCGCCTGCCCCCGACGGCAAAGGCAATGCTGACGCCGCGGTAGCCAACAATCCGCAACCCAGGCATGATCTCGACCCGCTCGGTGCCCGCCGTGGAAACGTCGACAGGTCGAGACAATGGTCGCGGATACCCGCAATGAAATTCCAGGCGATCGCCGGCGACGCACGTCCGGCTATGTCATCGTAGAGTTGCTCCAGCTCGGCTTCTGCCTTGGGGTGGAAGACAATCCGATACTCCACCCCGACTTGGCTTTCGCCTGCTTGGCGCGATGACGCGCCTCCAGCCGGGAGAAAACCGTTTCGGCAGGGATGCCCTTCGATGAATCCTGCCGGAGTTCAGCAGGCGCCCCGGTATCTCGTCGCGCAGCCATTTCTCCCGCTCCGCCTCGAAATCCTCAAGCGTGCGCAGGCCCGCGCCGACAACCTCGCTGGCATTACTGTAGCGGCCTGATTCGAGCTGCTTCCTGATGGAGCTCTCGTAATGGTCATTCAAAGCGTAATTTGGCATTGCCCCCTACGGGAACATGGGAGTGATCCCGAACCTGGCGACAGATGTCAGCTATTAGCAAAATTGGCTGATTCGACCATGCCACGCCTTGCGCCACTCATCCCCAGAGAATCACCCTTCACTTGATTCGACTTGATCGAGGCGTCGCTTCAACGCCCCGGGCCGTTCGGCCAACGGCACTTGCGGCTATTGCGGCGTGACACACCCAACGGCCGGCGCGATCGAAAATCCACATGCAGGTCGATTCGCGGTCCTCAGTCATTGTCATGGCCGAGGGTGGCCACAAAAGCCGGCTGAATAGAACGCCACCCCGACCCAATTCATTTCGTATTTGATTGCAAGTCATCACCGGCATCACTGACCGATGCCTGACAAGAGGATCGGATGCTTCGTCTTTTTTGCCTCCGATTCGGTTGATCCGGTCATGGCGGCGGCTGGGCACTTCACTGCCAGTCCCCTAAACGCAAACGGCCCGCGGCTGCGGGCTGTTTTGAATTAGGTTTTGTTGAGAGGCTTGTTTTGTTGTCGTAGCTTGTCGGCTGAGGCCTCTTTGTGCGCCGAGGTGCCGCGCTTGCAGGCACCATTGTCCCCCGAATGCGAACGGCCCGCTGGCTGGTGCCTGGGGACTGTTGTTTGGTGCAGATTGGTTTGCGGGGGACGGGATTGGGTTTTTTGTCCCGCAGCTTGGGCTTCGCCTTGTTGCGGGCGCCTGATCCGGGGCAATC
>NZ_JAMYTM010000077.1:0-1523 GCF_040322475.1 Mesorhizobium sp. M0140
CCCAAACGGCGTCCCCTTCGCCGCATCTGGCACAGCCGCGACGACCAGCGTGCCGCAGGACGGGCAACGGACTGCCAGACGCCGATGGCGCTCAATCAAAGGCCTGATCGCGGGAAGCTCAATCTTATCGTGCTCGCTGACGGTTTCGGCAGGAAGATCGTTCGATAGGCAGGCCTGGCAGCAAGGGCATTGGTCGGGATGATGGTTGATGATCGGCATCCTCGCTCAGGGCGCGGCTGTGACCCTTATGTCCCGGCTTGGCGCCGCCGGGCTTCGCCTTGTCCCGACGCTCCTTGCGATCGCTCGACGGAGGCTTCGATGACGTGCGCGACGTCTTGTCCGGTCGCTGCATCCGCAGCACCAGATCGATCAGTTCCTCCTTCGTCAGACGCTGCAAATCACTGCGATCCATTTCCACATGGATTCAGGGATTCTTGCCCCTGACAAGGGCGTGGGTAATTACCTGTTCGAAGCTGTAAAAGAGCTCGCAGAACCGCTGTAGCCATATCCGTCGGGATGGCTTCCTCGATACTCCTCCCACAAGATGAGGAGCGTGACGCCCGGCTTCTTGAGCTCGACGGCAAGATGGGCCCAGTTCGGCTCTGTGCGCCGCCGTGTGCCCTGTTTGACGCCATTGCGAGCGAAGAGTTTGTTCTCAAGCGCGTCATCGGTCAGCTCGCCTGGCAGGGGCCAACTCAACCCGATTGCCGCTGCGCGCCGCAGATTATCCTGCACTGTACTGCGTGCTATTCCCAGCACGACCGCAAATTCGCGGGAGCTGGTCCCGCTTCCGGCAAGCCGAAGCATTTGTCTCAACTGTCTCATGGTCAGCCTTCTCTTTGCCGGCATCAAAATCTCCTCGCTCGTAGCGAGGTATTTGATGCCAAAGGTGCGGACCCAGGAGGTAATCTTCAGTGCCGAAAACTGGCCGGTCTTTGGTTGAAATGGTGGCCGGCTTCATACCGGAATGGTGGCCGGTGTTTGTCGGAATGGCGGCCGGCTTCACGTCGGAATCCGCACCTGGCGGCGATCCCGGACACGTCGATTTCCGGCCGCCGGGTGGCGCGTGAACTGACGGAACTGATCGCCCACCGCGGCAAGCCGGGCATGATCGTCTCTGACCACGCCACCGAGTTCACCTCGAACGCCATCCTCGCCTGGTCGAAGGATCATCAGGTGGAATGGCACTTCATCGCGCCGGGCAAGCCGATGCAGACGGATGTCGAATCCTTCAACGGGCGGATGCGCGACGAGCTGTTGAACGAGAGCCTGTTCTTCGGCCTCGACCACGCCCGCAGTGCCGTTGCCGAATGGGCAGACGACTACAACCGATCGCGCCCACATTCGGCGCTCGGATACATCACGCCTGCGGCCTATGCCGCCAATCTCACCGCAACGGACGATCGGCTGCGCAACCCCGACCAGCTCCGCCGATCACCCGTTGCTCAACCCCGCCAAGAGGCGTAACAGAAACGGTCGAGGCTCTAATCGCAGCTGGATGACAGTTCAGTGGCATGTATGGA
>NZ_JAMYTM010000078.1:0-1339 GCF_040322475.1 Mesorhizobium sp. M0140
GGTTGTGTGCGTCAAGTTCTGCAAAATGGGCGATCATGAAGCTGGTCATGCGGCTTGGCGTAGAGCGAGCTTCTTGTGCTCGCGCAGGTCGTCCATGTTGATGTATCGGTTGGCCTCCATCCAGTTTTCGTTGGTCTCGACGGCGAGCGCCCTAACGAGGCGCAGGCAGCTTTCGGCGTTTGGGAAGATGCGCACGACATAGGTGCGCCGGCGGATTTCCTCGTTGAGCCGTTCGAGCATGTTGGTGGACTTTAGGTGCTTGTGATGCTGACGCGGCAGCCGGAAGAAAGTCAGCGTCTGTTCTATAGCTTCTTCCGCCCAGGTGGTCAGTCGCGGGTAGCGGGCGGACCATTTGGACAGCCATGCGGCGAGATCGGCCTTGGCCTCGGCGAGATCGCGCCGGTCGTAGAGCCAGCGCAGTTCCTGCAGGCAATCGTCGCCGTGCTTCCTGGGCAGGTGATCGAGCGCGTTCCTGAGGAAGTGGACGTAGCAGCGCTGCCATGCGGCTTCCGGGATCACCTCGCCGATCGCCGCGACCAGGCCGGCATGGTCGTCGGACACGGCCAGTTCGACGCCCTTGAGGCCGCGTCGTTTCAAGCCGACGAGGAAGTCCTTCCAGGCCGAGCGGCTCTCGCGATTGGCCATCTCCACGGCCAGGATCTGCCGGCGCCCGTCCCAGTCGATGCCGACCGCGATCAGCACCGCCTGGCTCATCACGATGCCGGCTTCGCGCACTTTCTCGTAGCGGGCATCGAGAATGAGGTAGGGGAATGGCTCCTGAAGCGGTCGTTCGGCAAACGCCTTCAGGCTCTCGTCCAAGCGCTTGTTGATGGCCGAGATCGACGAAGCCGAGAAGGCATGACCGCACAGCTCTTCCGTGATCGCCTTGACCTTCCGGGTCGACACGCCCTGCACATACATCTCCGCAAGCGTGGCCACCAAGGCCCGCTCGGAACGCTGGTAGCGCTCGAACAGCTCGGTGGAGAAACGACCGGCCCGGTCCTGCGGAACCCGCAGCTCAAGCTTGCCGACCCGGGTGACCAGGGTGCGGCCGTAGTAACCCGAGCGATACCCAAGGCGCTCGGGCGTCCGTTCGCCCTTCGAAGCACCCAGCGCCTCCTCCATCTCGGCCTCGAGAACCTCCTGCATTACTGCACGGATCACTTCGTGCAGCCCCTCCGGGTTCGAAAGCAGAATGTCTTTGACGGCAGCGCTGGTCGATTTACCTTCTGTCTTGGTCATGGTGGCGTTCCTTCGCGGGAATCGGTGACGTTGAACATCACCAGCCTGCCATGACCGCCCTCTCTCAGCGAATTTGCAGAACTCTCAGCACACTACC
>NZ_JAMYTM010000079.1:0-1331 GCF_040322475.1 Mesorhizobium sp. M0140
GCATGATCGCCCCCGTGTTTTTGGGAGGATGAGGTCTCCCAGCCGTTGTCTTAATCGGATGAGGTGTGCGGGTAGTTTTGCTGGCGCTTCGATCGCCATCCACCCCCATTCGTGACGAATGTAGTGCAGGGCTGTGGTGAAGCTCAATTCGGTTGGCTTGACCTCGGCTTCAGAGGCAACCTCGGCCATTTCCAACCGCACCAGATTGTAAGCCAGCAAGGCTCCCCAAACTTCCTGATAAACGGTCTGCGGTGTGCCGCTGCGCAGCGTCAATTCGCTGCCAAGAAGCTCCTGCTTCAGCTCTCGATAGCTGGTTTCGATCCGCCAGCGGTCTTCGTATTGCTGCACGATCTCCTGGGCAGGATAGGCCTTCTTGTCCGTCAATGAGGTGAGCAATATTCGCTTTTGCCCATGCCGGTTGACCGTCTCGATCGCCCGAGCTTCCCAGAATGTCGGCAAGTCGGGCTCGGCCTCGCGTGCTTGCGGCGAGACTTTCATGCGCACCCGATAGTCGGTGGCGTTCTGGTCCAGGCGCTGCCATGCACTGTTGCCTTTGGCCGGCAGGAGCCAATGACGTTGCTTGCCCTTCGATTGAAGCTGCAGCAGCAGGCTGGCGCTGAAAAAGCCCTTGTCGAAGACCGTCAGGGATTGGTCCGGCACTTGGTCGAGCAAGCTCTTGGCATAGAGCATCTCATTCTTGCCGTAGATCCCAAACACCGCATCACGCACCAGGTGCGTGGCGAGCGCCGTCAGGGTCAAGAGCCGTAGCTGCGGATAACTTGCAACAGCGCCGGATGCATAGGCTTGCGCTCCAAAATGCGCGCGGTTCTCCACGCTGTCGGCGACACGCAATGTGCTGCCATCCACGGCATAGCGCGCAAGACCCCGCCAGCCTCGCCCGACTTGGTGTCGCTCGTCCCAGCACGTCGCGCTCATCGCAAACAACTGCGCCAGCGGCGCCTGGCCTAAGCGCTGGCGGGCCTGCGTCAAGGCGCTCTTGGCAATGTCCGGGTTCACCTCATCGGGCAACACCAGATCCAGATGGGCCACCACCTCAGGCATGGACTGATGACGATACAAGGAAAGCGCAATCACCAGCCAGACAACTTGCTCGGCGGGGAGCTTGCGCTTGCGGATGCTCGCCTTGCCGCTGCTGGCAAGCGCCAAGGCGATCCATTCCGGATCAATTGCACCCGAAAGTGCCGATAAATCGGCTGTATGTCCTATGCGACCTGGCATCTCAAAACACGAACAGGATGGAAACGAATCTCCATCCTGTTCGATAGGTCTTACCAGATCCTCATCCAGCCCAACTTAAGTGAACTGCATTA
>NZ_JAMYTM010000080.1:0-1320 GCF_040322475.1 Mesorhizobium sp. M0140
GGTCGCGTCCCCACAGGTGGTGTAGCTCGGCGGTAGCGAAGCCGCTCGCGAGCGCGCTCTCGATAGCGCTGTAGCGAGCGAGCGGCTTTGCGGTGGTCATCGACGGTTCGCCGGTAAGGTCGGGTTGCTGACTCCAACCTGATTCGAAGGAACCATCGATGACCGACGACATGATGAACCTGCGCGCGCTCGTGGAGAAGACTCCGGATTCCGATCTCTTGCGCGAGATGATCGGCTTTGCCGCCGAGCGGCTGATGGAGCTGGAGGTTGGGGCCGCCACCGGCGCCGCCTATGGCGAGAAGAACCCATTGCGCACGGCCCAGCGCAACGGCTATCGCGAGCGCGACTGGGAGACGCGGGCCGGCACCGTCGAGCTGCGCATCCCCAAGCTCAGGAAGGGCTCCTACTTCCCCGGTTTTCTCGAACCGCGCCGCATGGCCGAGAAGGCGCTGACCGCTGTCATCCAGGAGGCCTACGTCCAGGGTATCTCGACCCGCTCGGTCGACGACCTGGTCAAGGCCATGGGCATGAGCGGCATCTCCAAAAGCCAGGTCAGCCGGCTGTGCGAAGAGATCGACGGTAAGGTCAAAGCGTTCCTTGAAAGACCCATTGAGGGCGACTGGCCATATCTGTGGATCGACGCCACCTACCTGAAGGTGCGCCGCGGCGGCCGCATCGTCTCGGTCGCCATCATCATCGCTGTCGGCGTCAATGCGGACGGCCGACGCGAGGTGCTGGGCATGGAGGTCGGCACGTCTGAGGCCGAGCCGATCTGGACGGAGTTCCTGCGCAAGCTGACCCGCCGTGGCCTGCGCGGCGTCAAGCTTGTCGTCTCCGATGCCCATGAAGGCATCAAAGCGGCCGTCACCAAGGTGCTGTGCGCGACATGGCAGAGGTGCCGCGTCCACTTCATGAGGAACGTGCTGGCCCATGCCGGCAAGAGCGGGCGCCGCGTCGTCTCCGCTTTCATCGCCACCGCCTTCGCCCAGGAAACGCCCGGGGCCGCAAGCACGCAATGGCGCGCCGTCGCCGACCAGATCCGGCCGAAGGTGCCGAAGCTGGCGACAATCATGGACGACGCCGAGCCCGACGTGCTTGCCTACATGACTTTCCCCAAGGAGCACCGCGCCAAGCTGCACTCGACCAACCCGATCGAGCGCCTCAACGGCGAGATCAAGCGGCGCACCGAGGTCGTCGGCATCTTCCCAAATGACGACGCCATCGTCCGCCTGGTTGGCGCGATCCTGCTCGAACAGAACGACGAATGGGCCGTGCAGCGCGCCAGATACATGACGCTGGAAACCATCAGCCAAATGAGCG
>NZ_JAMYTM010000081.1:0-1201 GCF_040322475.1 Mesorhizobium sp. M0140
GGGCGGACTGATGAACATGTTGCGCCGTGCGCAGGGCGCCTTCGCGGCCGAGTGCGACAAGGCCGTCGCGGCGTTGCGCCGGGCCAAGGTCATCGCCTCCGATGAGACCGGCGTGCGGATCGAAGGAAGCAACGCCTACCACTGGGTGTTTCGCTGCCCCGAAGCGGTTGTTCATCGAGCGGCGCCAACGCGCGGCGCCGTCGTGGTCCGGACCCTGATGGACGGCCATCGGCCCGACGTCTGGTGTTCCGATCGCTATGCCGCGCAACAAGGGCACGCAAATGCGCATCAGACCTGCCTGGCGCATCTCGCCCGCGACGTCGCCTATGCGGACGAGGCAAGTGAGGACATGCTGCCCTCACGGCTCAAGCGTTGGCTGCAAAGGGCCTTCGCCCTAGCCGACGGTGTCGAAACCTTCGCCGCCTCGACCATCGCCGGCAAACGCCGCGCCCTGGAGCGAAGTCTGAACGATATCCTTGCCACCACAACGTCGTGCGATCTGGCCCGCGACATCCAAAACAAGTTCAGGCGAGCTCGCGATCAACTTTTGACCTTTGCCCAATGGCCAGGAATGGTCGATGCGACGAACAACGCCTGCGAACGCGCCCTCAGACCCGCCGTCGTTCAACGGAAGATCACTAACGCCTATCGCGCCATGTGGGCCGCCCATGGCGAAGCCGACATTCGAACCGTCGTCGACACGGCTCGTCTCGCGCCGGGCACGAACCCCTTCAAAATCATCCTTCAAACCGTCAGCGCCTGAAATCCGCCATGACTGAGCCCGCGACCTTGATCTTCCGAGCCTCTCTTCGGGCACGGCTTTATCGGGACATCGAGGTGTCGAGTTCGAGCACCCTAGCGGATCTGGCCGAAGCCATCGTAGCGGCATTTGGCTTCGACATGGACCACGCCTACGGCTTCTATTCAAAGCTGACGGGAAAGCTGTTCGACTCGCCGCAGCGGTTCGAGCTCTTCGCCGACATAGAGGGGAGCGGCTTTCGCAGCGTGACAGGCACACGCGTCATCGCGGCCTTCCAGAAGCTGGGCTCGGCAATGACCTTCTTGTACGACTAGGTGACGAGTGGCGCTTCCGCGTTGAAGTTATTGGAACAAGGCAGGCGCAGCCCGATGCCAATTACCCGAGGACCGTCAGCAAGGTCGGCAAGGCTCCCCCGCAGTACCCGGACTCGACGACGAGTGA
>NZ_JAMYTM010000082.1:0-1154 GCF_040322475.1 Mesorhizobium sp. M0140
CCTTGTATCTACACGAGAGAGATTTCGTGGGATTAGAGCGATTGAGCCAAGGTCCGGGCGGCCGCCCGGACCTTGGCTTGGCGAAGTCGCCCGTACCACCTGAGGTTACAACCGCGGGAGAGCTTGGGATCTTCGCCTTCGTCACGCACGACCGAACAGTCGCTTGGTTCCAACCGTACGCACAAGGCAGGTTACCGTGAACAGGATTATTTGTGGAGTTGATGTTTCGAAAGATTGGCTGGACGCGCATGTCCGGCCTGGCGGAGCGGCAGCGCGCTTCGCCAACGATGCGGCGGGGATTGCAGCTCTTTGGCTGTTCTGCCGCAGCCATGGCGCAGCCCTTGCGGTGATGGAGGCATCGGGCGGCTATGAACGGCTGGGGTTCATGCTCTTGTGGGCGCACGGCATGCCGTGCGGCGTGGTCAATGCCAAGAGCGTGCGCCGTTTCGCCGAGGCGATGGGCTATCTGGAGAAGACCGACAGGATCGACGCCGCTGTCATCGCCCATTACGGCGCAGTCAAGAACACGGTGCCGACGCCACCGCCAAGCGCTGCCCAACAGCGGCTTACCGCGTTGGTTGGCCGGCTTTGCCAGATTGTCGGCGATGCGACCATCAACAAGCAGCGTAGAAGTGCCGCATGCGACGCCGAGGTATGCGCCAGCATCGAGGCGACGCTGGCCTTCCTCAAGCGCGAGCAACGGCGCCTGGAAGGCGAGATTGCCTCGATGATCGATGACGATCCGCTGTGGGCCAGGCTGGAGCGAGCCTTTCGTTCGCTCAAGGGCGTAGCCGGACGCACTGTCGCCCGTCTGATGGCCGAACTGCCCGAGATCGGCCTCATCTCCAACAAGGCCATCGCCAAGCTGGCAGGCCTGGCTCCTTTCGCCAACGATAGCGGCAAGCGCACCGGCAACAGGCATGTGCGAGGCGGACGCGCCGGGCCGCGTGGCATCCTCTTCATCGTCGCAGCTATCGTGGCCAAATTCGATCCTCATCTCAAAGCTTTCGCTCAACGGTTGCAACAGGCGGGAAAGCCAAAAATGCTCATCCGCATCGCACTCGCCAGAAAACTCCTGGTCATCCTCAATGCAAAAGCACGCGATGCGCGCAACGAGTTCGTAATTGCAACTTGACACCCCAGATAGTCGCTCT
>NZ_JAMYTM010000083.1:0-1103 GCF_040322475.1 Mesorhizobium sp. M0140
AAAGTTAAAAAACGGGTCTGGGTATTCTTTGCTGAAGGACAGCGTTCCCTGCCCCATCCCCACTACCGAAAAAGATGCGCACCGCGCCGCTCCTTCGAAATCGACATTACCCATGAGGCGGCGGCGTTCAACCACGATCGTACCGGCGAAAGGGCTGCCTGGCTGCTATCCCCCGGCGTTGTTGCACAAATGACACGATTTGGCCTCACTCAGAAAGCTCTCGTTAACCATCAGGCCCGCCGCACCCCCTTGTTTGCCGCCGAATCCGGCGAAGGGCCGTCGGAATCATGGCAAGCTCCCGAGTCGCTAGCCAGGAAACAACCGCAGAACCGCCGCATCCATGGAAGGCCACGGTTCAGTGCATCTTATTTTTCCATATAATGATGCAGGCTTGTTGATTGTGCCGGCGCTTTTCTTTATCCACCGGCGCAACGGAGAGGTGGCCGAGTGGTCGAAGGCGCTCCCCTGCTAAGGGAGTAGAGGTCAAAAGCTTCTCGTGGGTTCGAATCCCATCCTCTCCGCCATCCTGCTTCGCTCTTCGAGCTTCGCAGGACAAGTCCAGACCTCTGCGCGAAGCAGGATGCCCTCCGAAGCCTCGGCGAAGGAGGGCTAAAACCCTAGCAAAACAAGGTTTTCTGCTTGCACTGTGCGCTTCGCAGGACAAGTCCAGACCTCTGTGCGATCCCAGCAAAAGCAGGGGTTGGCGGGCCGCCTTCCCCGAGCCAGGATACTCGCTTGGTTAAGGGGGTGGCTCGTGTGGTACGTATACCTGCTGGAAAGCAAGGCTACGGAAGGTGAGCGCTACATCGGCGTGACTTCAGACCTGAAGCGCCGACTTGCCGAACATAACGCCGGAAAATCCAGCCATACATCCAAGTTCATGCCATGGCGGATCGTCACCTATATCGCCTTCTCGAATCGAGCCAAGGCGACCTCGTTCGAACGTTATCTCAAATCCGGCTCCGGACACGCTTTCGCCAGCAAACGTCTTTGGTGATTGTTCGCGCGACGGCGGAAAATCCAGTATATTTTCGAAAAACTCTGGAGCCTCAATCACTTAACGCATAAAAGCGGTTTGCCGGTTCCGCTGTTTCGTTCGATTC
>NZ_JAMYTM010000084.1:0-1101 GCF_040322475.1 Mesorhizobium sp. M0140
AGTACCGAGCCAGTGAGCCGCCTTCGCCACTGGTGTTCCTCCGAATATCTACGAATTTCACCTCTACACTCGGAATTCCACTCACCTCTCTCGGACTCGAGATTGCCAGTATTAAAGGCAGTTCCAGGGTTGAGCCCTGGGATTTCACCCCTAACTTAACAATCCGCCTACGTGCGCTTTACGCCCAGTAATTCCGAACAACGCTAGCCCCCTTCGTATTACCGCGGCTGCTGGCACGAAGTTAGCCGGGGCTTCTTCTACGGTTACCGTCATTATCTTCACCGTTGAAAGAGCTTTACAACCCTAGGGCCTTCATCACTCACGCGGCATGGCTGGATCAGGCTTGCGCCCATTGTCCAATATTCCCCACTGCTGCCTCCCGTAGGAGTTTGGGCCGTGTCTCAGTCCCAATGTGGCTGATCATCCTCTCAGACCAGCTATGGATCGTCGCCTTGGTAGGCCATTACCCCACCAACTAGCTAATCCAACGCGGGCTCATCCATCTCCGATAAATCTTTCTCCCGAAGGACGTATACGGTATTAGCTCCAGTTTCCCGGAGTTGTTCCGTAGAGATGGGTAGATTCCCACGCGTTACTCACCCGTCTGCCGCTCCCCTTGCGGGGCGCTCGACTTGCATGTGTTAAGCCTGCCGCCAGCGTTCGTTCTGAGCCAGGATCAAACTCTCAAGTTTTGAAACTTTGATTGGCTTTTATCTGGTCACGCTTTGAATTGACGAGAACATTCACACCTAGACACTCACGTGTCTTGGTAGACTTTATTCTCTCAAAACGTGTCCGCCAAAGTCTCGTTCGAACCTCATACCCCTGGCGGGATAAGAGGTTCAGCAGGACTCTGCCGCCCACGTTTCTCTTTCTTCATTATTCAATTTTCAAAGAACAGACACCGCAAACGCAATGTCGTGACCCGCTTCGCTTTTGGCTCCGGGGCCGTCCGAGTGTCGCTTACGCGGCTCTCTTGAATTTCGCTAAGGGCAGGCTTAGAAGCAAACTTCTTCGTCGCCAGCGGCGAGCCGCCCTCGTTCGTGAGGCGTATATAGTCGCCACACTCGACAACTGTCAACACACATCGACAATGTTTTT
>NZ_JAMYTM010000085.1:0-1050 GCF_040322475.1 Mesorhizobium sp. M0140
TAGAGCGATTCCTATTTTGAGAGAATCGTAGGATTCCCAAAGCCGGATGTTTGTGATTCAAGATGCTGGCTGGATTGGAGGCCAGCATCTGATGACGCGAGCGCTTTCAAATGATCTTCGTGAGCGTGCAGTAGCGGCGGTTGGCGACGGGGAGACCTGCCGTGCGGTTGCCTCGCGCTTTGGCGTTGCGGTTTCCTCTGTAGTGAAGTGGTCGCAGCGTTACCGTGCCACTGGCTCGGTGGCGCCGGGCAAGATGGGCGGACATCGCAAGCGCGTCCTTGAGCCGCATCGGGCCTTCATTATGGAGCGGCTTAATCAGACCTCTGAACTGACGCTGCGTCGGCTGAAGGACGAGCTGGATGCTCGCGGGGTCAAGGTCTCGCACAATACGGTGTGGCTGTTCCTGCGCCGCGAAGGCCTGAGCTTCAAAAAAAACTCTGTTCGCCCTTGAGCAGGCGCGTGCCGATATTGCCCGCAGGCGCCAGCGATGGCGCTCTTGGCAAAGCGGTCTCGATCCACAGTGCCTGGTCTTCATCGATGAGACCTGGATCAAGACCAACATGGCTCCACTGCGAGGTTGGGGGCCGAAAGGCAAACGGCTGCGCGGCTTGGCTCCACACGGCCACTGGCGCACGCTGACCTTCCTCGGTGCACTACGCTGGGACCGGCTCGCAGCACCTTGCGTCTTCGACGGACCGATCAACGGCCAATGCTTCCGTGCTTATGTCGAGCAGCAGCTCATCACCGTGCTGAAGCCCGGCGACATCGTGGTCATGGATAACCTGGGAAGCCATAAGTCGGCGGCCATCAGGCAGACGATCAAAGCTGCCGGCGCCAGGCTTTGGTATCTGCCGCCCTACTCGCCGGACCTCAATCCGATCGAGCAGGCCTTCGCCAAGATCAAACACTGGATGCGACAAGCTCAGAAACGCACCGTCGAGGACACGTGGCGCCACATCGGCCACCTCGTCGAAACCATCGAGGCAGCCGAATGCAAGAACTACTTCGAAAACGCAGGCTACGCTTCCGTCAAAATATGAAACGCTCTAG
>NZ_JAMYTM010000086.1:0-859 GCF_040322475.1 Mesorhizobium sp. M0140
TACCATGCGACGACTAGCCACACGGCCGAAAACCGATTCGCACCTTAGCCTCGCCGATCGTACCGTAGCAGGAATAGGCATGCGATCACCCCTCGGTGACGAATGAACGTGTCTTCAGCCGACTGATGAGACCAACAAACTCCTGAGGAGGTAGATATCGTAGACTGGCAGCTGCGTGATTCGACGGATTGCCGGCGCGACTGGCGCAAAGCCAGTGCACTCGAACAGAATAATAGCTATCTCCGGGTGCGCTGCTCTCAGCCGCGCAATGCAAGCGCTGATGTCCGCCTCCAGCGCTGCGACATCAGCCGGCGGCGCTGGGTGCTTTCTCTCATCGTGCCAATATTTGCTACCCTCAATGCCGCCAACTACAACTCTGTCCTTTTCGGCCGGATCATGTAGCCCTAGCAGACCGTCGCCGAAACAAGTGGAGTCATATGTCACGACTCCAATCTTCGCCGAGGGCGGAGACTGACGGATCAGCGTCGGCAACAGAAGAAGACTCGACATCGCGACAGGGACATTTACCGAGGAGGCAACAGCCTTTTGATATCTTATCGTGTAGCCGCAGTCCGAACTTATCGCGACGGCTCCTCTCTCAACCAGCCGTTTCGCGGCTGCGACATAGGCTGGCTCAAGTGCCAGATCACCACGAACGACTCTCTCCACCAAGGCTCCCTCTACGATTTCGTCAATGCGGGGCAAATAGGCGGAGCCGGTGCTTTGGATTGAACCAGAGGCATAGGGCTCCGCAGGGTCCTGTCCCTGGTCGAGGCTGAGAATTCCTAGAGCTCGGGGGAGAAGCGCTGTCATTGATCAGGTGTCCTTAATTTTTAAGTCTACGATCTAATTGCGGGAT
>NZ_JAMYTM010000087.1:0-849 GCF_040322475.1 Mesorhizobium sp. M0140
TAGGCTCAGGACTCATTGATTGAGCCAGAAGATGACGGTGGCTGCGATGCAGATGGCAGACATGAAGGTGTGCGCACAGCGGTCATAGCGGGTGTGGATGCGCCGCCAATCTTTGAGCCTGCCGAACATGTTCTCAATCTTATGCCGCTGGCGATAGAGTGCGACGTCGTGCGGGATCTGCACCTTTCGGTTGACCTTTGACGGGATGCAGGCGGTGATCTTGCGCTCTGCGAGAGCGGCGCGGAACCAGTCGGCGTCATAGCCCCTGTCTGCGAGCAAAGCTTTGGCCCTGGGCAAGGCGTCGATCATAAGGGCAGCGCCTTTGTAGTCGCTCATCTGCCCCTCGCTCAGCAGCATCACCAGCGGTCTGCCTTTGCCGTCGCAGACGGCATGTAGCTTCGAATTCAGGCCGCCTTTGGTACGTCCGATACGTCGGGGAACAGCCCCTTTTTGAGCAGACTTGCTGCTGTCCGGTGGGCTTTCAGGTGGGTCGCATCGATCATCAGATGGTCGGGCTTCCCACCCTTTGCGGCAAGCGCTGCGAAAATCTTGTTGAACACGCCCAGCCTGCTCCAGCGAATGAACCGATTGTAGATCGTTTTTGGTGGGCCGTACTCCGCAGGCGCGTCGCGCCACCGCAAACCGTTCCTGATCACGAAGATGATCCCACTGATGATCCGACGATCATCGACACGAGGTACCCCGTGGGACAGCGGAAAATATGGCGCGATGCGGCGCATCTGCGCTTGAGACAGCCAGATCAAATCACCCATGACAGCGTCTCCTTGCGCCGCCAATGAATCAGCCGATCCTTATCCCTGCAAGCGATTTAATAGGTCCTGAGCCTAG
>NZ_JAMYTM010000088.1:0-779 GCF_040322475.1 Mesorhizobium sp. M0140
TCGCATGCCTATTCCTGCTACGGTACGATCGGCGAGGCTAAGGTGCGAATCGGTTTTCGGCCGTGTGGCTAGTCGTCGCATGGTATCCGCGGCGGGTTCCAGCCCGCACACGCCGATCCTCCGCGACTATGCACGCCCGGGGCCCCAGTTCAGCCGGCATATCTCGATAGAGTGACGGGATTATCTGCGCCCTGACCTGATGAGGTGGACGGCCTCCGCTCCCGGCATCGCAATGTGCCAAAGTGTGGCTGTCGAAAGTCACATGAGGGAGAGCCGTCCATGGAGAAGGTTAGCACAATCGGTCTGGATGTCGCCAAGCACGTGTTTCAGGTGCACGGCGTTGACGCACAGGGCGCAGTGGTTGTCCGCCGGAAGTTGCGTCGCGACGATGTAGTCGCATTCTTTACGTCCTTGCCGGCGTGCTTGATTGGCATCGAAGCCTGCGCAACGAGCCATCACTGGGCTCGTGTCCTCACGGCTCTGGGGCATGAGGTTCGCCTGATGCCTGCGTCATACGTCAAGCCATACGTGAAGCGGCAGAAGAATGATGCTTCGGATGCCGAGGCAATCTGCGAGGCGGTCACGCGACCGACGATTCGCTTTGTTCCGACAAAGAGCGGGGAGCAGCAGAGCGTGTTGATGCTGCATCGCGTCCGCGAGCTTTTGATCCGGCAGCGGAAATGCTGGTGAACGCCCTTGCGCGGCCACTTGGCGGAGTTGGGCATCATCACTCGTCAGGGTGCTACAGGGCTGAGCATGCTCGTCGCGTTGGTTGAGGA
>NZ_JAMYTM010000089.1:0-705 GCF_040322475.1 Mesorhizobium sp. M0140
GCTTGATCAGCCTCGTCACCCCAATCTCCAGCATAGCTCACTGTCACGCGGCCAACGTGCCTCCGTAGCTAACATCTACGTCAGCGTTGAAGAAGTAGCCTGCGCCACGGGATGTTTTGACCAGGCGAGGGTTGGCCGCATCAGCCTCCAGCTTTCGGCGCAAGCGCATGATTAGGACATCGATACTTCGATCGTACACCTCTTCTCCACGCACACGGCTCGCGAGCAAAAGCCGTTCTCTGGATAGCACGTTGCGGGGGTTCTCCAGAAATGCGATCAAGAGATTGAACTCACATGCGGTAAGCTTGACCTCGCCACGCTCCGCACAGATCAGTCGCCGCTGCTTCACGCTGAGCTTCCAGGCCCCAAAGCGAAATGAGCGCTGCTCTCTGGTTCGCGGACTAGAAATGCGCTGGCGTAGCGCTACTCGAATGCGGGCCAAGAATTCGCGCATCCCGAAAGGCTTGGGAATGAAATCGGTTGCGCCGAGCTCCAGTGCAACCACTTTTTCCGCCTCATCAAGCCGGTCGCCGCTGATCACTATGATAGGAACATCCGATTTTGTCGCCAGATTGCGGACGATCGCAAGTCCATCCTCCCGGCCTAGGTTAAGGTCAACAACCACGAGATCGACTGGCTCACGTGAAAGAACATAGTCAAACTGCTTGCTATCGTGGACTGCGGTTACCTTCAGGGCATGCATCG
>NZ_JAMYTM010000090.1:0-639 GCF_040322475.1 Mesorhizobium sp. M0140
TTGGTGATCGTGTTGCCGTTGGCGTCGGTCGCCTGGTAGGTGAAGGTCTCGACATTGTTGACGGTGTTGGTGCCGTTGTTGGCATCGGCGCCGTCGACCGGCGTGGTCAGCGTGTAGCTGTAGGTGCCGTTGGCGTTGAAGGTCAGCGTGCCGTGCGTGCCGGTGCCGCTGCCCACCAGGGCGTAGGTGTAGGGGCCGGTGCCGCCCGACACATTGTCGACGACCGTTCCGGCGATGGTCTCGGCGGTGCTCGACGGGTTGCTGCCGATCGGCAGCGCCGCCTCGTTGACCGTCAGGTCGTCATTGGAGGCGGCAAGGCCGCTATCCGACAGGTTGATGGTCAAGGTCGTCGTCGACAGGTCGCCGTCGCCGTCCATGATGGTGTAGACGAAGGTCTCCGTCGCGCCGGCCGGCGGGACCACGTTGGGCAGGCCGTCATAGCTGTAGCTGCCGTTGGCGTTCAGTGTCAGCGTGCCGTAAGTCCCGGGAATGCCGGCGCCAAGCCCGCCGCTCACAGGAACCGCGGTGTTGCTCCCGGCGGCCACGCCGACAACCCCGCCGCCCGCCGCCGCGCCGTCGGCGCCGAACACGTCGTCCGTGCCGTCCGTCAGCACGTTGCCGCTCACGATGCCGCCCTCG
>NZ_JAMYTM010000091.1:0-569 GCF_040322475.1 Mesorhizobium sp. M0140
CCCAGACAGGTCAACGCGCTTTTTGAGCGGCACCCACTGAGCGGGTTTTCCGATCCCGGTTCGACCGTCCGTCATCACACCATCAGCACCTCACCAACCTCTGTGCATCCTCTGCGACTACGTCACTACGCCGGTGAATCCGCGAAGCGCTTGCCCGTAGTCATCAGCGCCCAGACGATCCGGGCCATCTTGTTTGCCAAGGCCACCGCAACGACGTTGTACGGCTTTTTCGCCAGAAGCTCGGCAGCCCAGCGAGTGGGTGCCGCTTTGCCCTTACGACAGAAGCGAAGCACGGCATGGGCTCCCACAACAAGAAGGCGACGGATGTAGGGATCGCCTTGCTTGCTGATCCGCCCGAGCCGATCCTTTCCTCCGGATGAGTTCTGTCGCGGCACCAGGCCAAGCCAAGCCGCGAGTTGCCGGCCGGATTTGAACAGGGACGCATCTGTCACGGTCGCAACGATTGCGCTGGCGGTGATCGGACCGATGCCGGGGATCGTTTCGAGGCGACGGCTCAACTCGTGCGAACGATGCCAGATGTGAATCTGTCGGTCCAGCTCACCGACCTT